>CAYNDB010000060.1:0-15106 GCA_964395915.1 uncultured Nitrospinota bacterium
TCAAACACCACAAGATAAGATACAAGAAATGTTGCAATGATCGGTTGAACCCACCAGGGCTTTCCTCATTCCTTCAATTACGCCGGGCAATCCTCTCATTTCTTCGTGCATGGAGGGAATGGATGAATCTATGCTTATCCAGAACGTATATATACTGGTAAACGCCAGAGCCCGCGCAATCATTTCTATGCGGCGCATGAAGTCCGGACGGTTATGATTTTGGAATAAAAATCCGTTAGTGCCTGTCCTGATATATTTTATACCAGCCTTGGACGCGTGGTTTATAAGCTCCGTAATTTCATTGAAATAAAGGAGCGGTTCTCCACCTGTAAAGGAAATTGCGCTGACGTTATTATCCGCCGCATGGTCGATTATTTTTTTCGCTTCATCGATGTTCATGGTGGAGCGGTTGAACTTGTTCGATTTTCTCATGCCGCATTGTGGGCAACCTGCGTTGCACTCTTCGGTGTATTGAATGACAACCTGGCCAGGAACACGGTTGCGGGCAAGGCGTGAGATTGTTTTGATAAGCATTTAACCTGACGCTCCAACCAGTCTGGTTTTTTCAACGGGGTTTTCAGGAGCTTCTTTGCCAAAGTCGAAAAGTGTGGAATAGGCTTGATCTCCTATTGAGGCGTTCGCCAGCGCGAATCGTCTTGCGGCGGCTCCCATTGTGGATACAAACTCCCTGTCTTCCAACAGCGTTTTGATCTTCTCTAAAAGGCTGGCGGAGCTGTTGGCCTTGACGACGAACCCGGTTTCCTTATCTATGATAAGTTCTTTCGGCCCGCCTTCATCCGTCACGATCACCGGCAACCCGGACGCCTGCGCCTCAAGGACCACGTTGCCGAAAGTGTCTGTCGCGCTGGGGAAAACAAAGATATTCGCCGAAGCGTAAATGGAGCTTAACTCATCTGCTGTCAGAAAGCCTGTGAAAAGAGCCGGATAACCTTGAAGATCATCTTCCATTTCTTTTCTATACGGCCCGTCACCGACAATTACAAGATCGGCTTGCGACCCCTCGTTAACAATTTTTTTAAACGTTTTCACCAAGAGCGGAAGGTTTTTTTCCCTGCTGACCCTGCCCACGTAAATAATTTTTGGGTTTGATCCCAACCCATAAGTTTTCCATATTCGCAGATTCTTTTTATCCGGGCTGAATACCTTCGTGTCAACCCACCTGGGAAACGGCTTCACCTTGCTTTCGGCCAGCCCTCTTTCTACAAGCTGAGTCCTCGTGCTGACCGATGGTACGGTCACTTCATCGAGCATGTTGTAAAACCAGATCATGAAGCTCCAGGCGGCTCCTTCCATGAATTCGTCATCCGTAAGCTTCTTTACATATTGAGGAATATCGGTGTGATACGTTCCGGAGACAGGCACGTCGAAAAGCTTGGCCAGAAACAGGCCGATAAGTCCAAGCGAGCCGGGTGTGCTTATATGAATTCTGGTAAACCCTTCCCGCTCGAAGCAATCGATCATATTCAGGATTGGAGGAAAGCTCATCTTAAGTTCCGGATACTCCGGGAACGAAAATTTGCCTACCGATTTAAAGTTTATCACTCCATTATTAGAGCTAGCTTTGTCGGTGTCAGATGTGATTACCGTCAGGTCGACGCCTTTTCTTTTGGAGGTTTCCAATATTCTTTTTATGGTTATCGCCACGCCATTGATTTCGTTTAATGTATCGGTGAATAGCGCTACTTTTTCCTGCCTTTTCTTATTTTTTCCATCGAGATGTTTCGCTTCAAGCTCGAACAGCAGCTTTTTACTTCTCTGCTGGATATGGTGGGCTATGTAGTAAGGGGAAACAAGAAGGTGGGATACTCCAATGGCGCTGAATGAATGTATCAGGTCGAAAAACCCTTGTGAAGAATAAGTCATTGTGAGCCTTTGAATGTATGTGTACAAAATGCGGTTTGCCAGATAGCTGGTCACCGAAAATATTTTCCTGTTGACGTTTCCAGATGTCAGACTTTTCAGGAAATGCTTGTCATTAAGGATGTTTTTCGCCTCAGAATCCAGAACCCCCTCGATTGTCGCGTCGTAAAAATTATCGTTGTTCTTTCTAAAAGCGGCTCCGAAGAAAAGTTTTATCCTCTCGGACACGCTTAGTTTGGCTGTGGGGACGTCGAACACTTCACTTAAGAGAGCCTTGATAAAAGGATATGAAGGTTTTCTGTAATTCTGATTTTTACCTTCAAACCGTCCAGAAAAAAAATTGTAGCCTATACCATAGATCGCATGAGCCAAAGTAAGCGGATCGCCATGCTCGCCTCCGGCCCATGACTTGGCGTTTTGTGTTGAGGATATGAATTCACCAACCGACTCTCCATGTTTTGAAACTGTATATGCGCGGGCTATGTATATTCCGCTGTGATCGTCTGAGCCGCCGACCATTCCCTTGATCCACGGTTTTTCGCCGTAAGGCTCGGTGCCATGTGCGTTAGCGAGTCGCTCCATTTTTTCACGATTGATTGTAAATAGCAGCTTTTCCAGCAGGGTGTTATATCTGCTCGCCCTTGATCCGTTTTTCACTTCGAACACGTTGAAAAGAACAAGCAGCTTTTCGACCGTTTCCAGCTTTAATTTTCCGTTCAAATCGTAAAGAGGATGAGCGAGGAAATGAGCGATATTATTTTTCCTCAGATAGTCCGTGAACTCATAAATATTTTTACGCAATCTTAACGCTTCGGCGAATTTATCTTCCTGTATGTCGAGGACAACTACGTGAACCTTGCAATTGTCCTCAGGAAAGCTGGCCGTAATCTCCGAGCTTATGAAAGCGTTATGGTTGTGAGCTATCTCAAGAGCTCCGTTGATCGTGTTGTGGTCAGTGATTGTTACATAATCCATACCGCGCTTGATGGAGGTTTTATATATGTGCTCTGGCGAAGTGAAACTCTCCGGGCAATTGATTTTTCTTAACGCCCAGATCGTCGGTTTATTCGAATGTTTAGAATGTACGTGAAGGTCCGCTTTATATATTCTTGGCATATTACATCATCCATTAATTTTCTTTAGGCGATAGTATTGGATTATGCGGATGGTTTGGGTTAAGCTTTGTTTAAATTCCTGTTAGAAAATAGTTAACTGTTTTGCTTTTGACCCGACAGGTTCAACGATTCTCCTGGCGATGACCGCTTTTCCCGAAAATTAATGAAACGGTAATACTAACCGGTCGAGAATTAATTTAAGATGTTGGATATGAGAGTTCGGCGAATCGCTTGTAAACTGAAATCGAAAACACTTTTGTTATAGTGAGTATTGAATATGGATAAGGACAATAAAGGTATAGCGTTGATAGCCCATGATGGAAGGGAGAAAGACCTTCTTGAGTGGTGGCGGTTTAACAAGGAGCTTCTTTCAAGGGAGACTGTGTACACGACGCTTCCGAAGAGCGTGGACCGGCCTAACGCCAGGGAGGTAATCTCCATTCGCGCCGGCGCGGACGGTGGTGAGATGAAAACCGGAGCCCTGATCGCCGATGGAGTCATCGGGACACTGATATATTTCTGGCATCCCAAGGTGGCTCACGCTCATGATGTTGACGTCAAGGCGCTGATCCGAATGGCTGTTCATCGTAATGTCGTTATCGCCTGCAACAGGAGCAGCGCTGATCACATAATATCGAGCCGCGCCTCTAATCCAGAGGGCTATTTCCCGGAGAGCGCCGCGAAATTAAAACGTGTGGCTCTCGTCGCTCATGACAGTGAAAAGGACAAGCTGGTTGAGTGGTGTGTAAAATGGAAAAAGAGACTTTCACGTCATATGTTATGCGGGACAGGCACGACATCGGGCCGGATTCGCGAGGCGACCCTTCTGCCGGTGGAAGGCATGCGCTCGGGACCTGACGGGGGAGACTTTCAGATCGGGGCCAAAATAGTGGAAGGACAGATAGACTACATGTTCTTCTTCTGGTCTACCACAAACACACAGCCGCATGACGTGGATGTAAAGGCGTTGTTGCGCATCGCCGTACAGTTCAACATCGGCATAGCGTGTAACACGGCGACTGCCGATAAAATGATCGAATCCCACCTTTTCGGCCACGAATATAATTACACCGACATGTCTCTTAGCAGCCGCGCATCGGCCGACTCTGAAATACTGATCCCATAAGCCGCTCTCGTCTATATCAGAAACATGACGCAGGCGCAGATAGGGAGTTTCCTGACTCCGGCGCGGTATATATTCCGTATCTTCCGAACGTGAGTATAGATTCTGGATACAAAATGACCACTACCAGCGGGTCGCAGGTTCGATCCCTGCACGGCTCACCATATTTTTCAATGGGTTATAAAAGTTACCATTTCTGTTGATTATTTTAACAACCCGATAGTAAGCTTTTGAACATAAAGTATCTATACGCATTAAGCCCTGATTAGAGTAATCAAACTCTTGATGATTAGGGGGAATTCTCGCTTTCCCCTGTTTTTATTGTCAATAGCCGGTTGCCTAGATTGGACTTGCCGCAGTTTCGCAGACAGTTATCCTCATTTGTTTAAGGCCTTCTCAAAAACTTCAGGGCTTATGTTGCCCGGATAGCTTGCCGTTAGATTCGATTATGGAACATTTCAGCGTAATCGAATATATCAGCCAAACTACCGTATTTCTCTTTTATTACCTTTAAAGGCATTGAATATCTTTTTGTGAAACTCAAACGAACATTCATCATTCCTTGAATAGTAATCCTTGACCCAGCTCTGCAGAAACTCCAGTTTTTTATTCTGATCTTCAAGTGAGCTATACTTGCGTGGCTCCCAAGGCCTGTTGAAATTATTCTCAAGGCATTTTTCCAGCCCCGGGTTAAGGAAAACAAGTTCGCTACAAAACTTTGCCGCCTGCTCTATCAGATTTCCGTAGCATCCTTCGATTATCCATTCTCTGTTGCTATCGATAAATCGGGTTAACAGCTCCTCACTTTCCATAACGTCTCTTCTCACGCCCGGTTTTTCCGGAATCCACGTGATGGAATCCAGATCCAATATGGTTGTCCCCAAATCAGTTTTCAGCTTGGATCCGAGCGTGGTTTTGCCAGCCCCGGAATTTCCGAAAATTACAATTCTGTTCATAAGTTTGCGATTATCAAAACGGCGGGAACTACTCCCCTTGTATCTGAACCACAACTTTACGCTGTCTGGGGCGGTTGTCGAAATCGACCAGGGCGATCTGCTGCCATGTGCCGAGTATCAGGCGTCTGTTTTCAAAAGGAACGGTGAACGACGCTCCCATGAGGGCCGCGCGCACGTGGGAAAAGCCGTTGCCGTCGCCCCAGCGGGCGTCATGGTCATAATGAATATCCTGAGGCGCAAGACGGTCTATGGCGGATTTGAGGTCGGACAGCGCTCCGTCTTCATATTCGATCGACGTTACGCCAGCCGTGGAGCCGGGAACGAATACCACCGCAATGCCGGAGCCTGCGCCGGACTGTTCCATTATTTGCGTAACTTCGGCGGTAATATCGATAATATCGGTAAAACCCTTTGACTCTATTGCAAATGACCCTGTATAGACCGCCATCATCCACCTTGTTGAAGTATCGTTGAGGCAGGATAACATAATAGGCGCGGCGGCCAAAAGCTATGTTAGAATTTTGTATAATATTTTAATTAACAGGCTTTTAGGAAATAATGGCTTCAAAAATCATTTGCAATATCACCTCAAAAGAGAACCGTGTCGCCCTTCTTGAAAATGGAGTAATTACCGAGTTATATGTCGAACTCCAGTCCGACCAGGGGCTGGTAGGCAATATTTACAAAGGGCGCATCACCAAGGTTTTACCGGGAATGCAAGTCGCTTTTGTCGATGTTGATCTTCCAAAAGCAGGTTTTCTCTATGTTTCCGACGTCAATCCTTCGGCAAACGGTTTTTCCAGCTACCTTGCTTCAGGCGATGACGATGATTCACACGATAGAGAAGTTGACCTGGATCAAGATTCCCAGCGACATGATCACCTTCCGCCGATAGAAGAAATCATTGGTGAAGGTCAGGAAATGATGGTCCAGGTGTCCAAAGACCCGCTTGGCGCCAAAGGAGCCAGGATTACAAGCTACATAACATTGCCGGGCCGGTACCTCGTGTTTATGCCGACTGTAGACCAGGTGGGGGTGTCCCGTAGGATAGAAAGCGAATCTGAAAAGAAAAGGTTGCGGGACGCTGTGCGCAGCTTGAAAAAGGAAGGTACGGGCTACATCGTCCGTACCGCCGCCGAAGGAGCGGACGAAGAAGACCTTGCTCAAGACATAAAGTTCCTTGACAAGTTATGGTCCTCCATCACAAGCCGATACGACACGGCCCAGTCACCATGCCCTGTATATCATGATCTGAATATTGTGCAAAGGTCGATACGCGATCTTTTTACAAAAGATTTTGAGGGCGTAGTAATCGACGATCAGGAGGAATATGAGCGGACGAAGGCTTTCTGCAAATCATATTTGCCGGACGTGATGGACAAGATTGAGTTGTACGATGGTAAAGAGCCTATCTTTGATGCGTATGGGCTGGAAATAGAGATCGACCGCGCCCTGGGCCGGAAAGTATGGCTGAAATCGGGCGGGTATATCGTGATAGAACAGACTGAGGCCCTGACCGCCATAGATGTCAACACCGGCAAGTTTGTTGGCTCTCATAGTCAGGAGGAAACTATCCTTCAGACCAATCTTGAGGCGGTAAAGGAAATAGTCTACCAGCTCCGCCTTCGAAATATCGGAGGTCTGATCATAAACGACTTCATAGATATGGAACGCGACGAGAGCAAAGAGAAAGTTTACGCCGCCCTTGAACTGGCTCTCAAAAGCGATCGCTCGCGCACAAATATCTTAAAAATATCGGAATTGGGTCTCGTTGAAATGACAAGGAAAAGGGTTCGTGAATCACTTTCTCGAACTCTTACCACAACCTGCCCTTATTGCGATGGGCGCGGTGTAGTAAAATCGAACGCTACGGTGCTCTACGAGGTATACCGCGAGATACACAGAGTGGCCGGTGATCTTACAGACTCACGTAAAATCGTGTGTGTGGTGTCGCCCGGCGTGGCGGACCTTATGTTCGACGAGGAGT
The DNA here is from genome assembly GCA_964395915.1 of uncultured Nitrospinota bacterium. Taxonomy (GTDB): domain Bacteria; phylum Nitrospinota_A; class UBA7883; order UBA7883; family JAJRTC01; genus CAYNDB01. The sequence continues at coordinate 7,063 of CAYNDB010000060.1, forward strand.
CGGCGTATCTGGACCACCTTGAAAAAGAGCTTAATATAGACGCTGTTATAAATATAGATTACAAATTGCATCAAGAGCAGTTTAACGTAACCCCCGGATAGTCTCTTGACAGTAAAACGGATAAGGTACAGGAGATAATTCTTATGCGCCATATAACACAATACATGATACAACCGTCGTTGCCGAAACGTATGCGCCCCCTTGCGGGTCTGGCCAAAAATCTCTGGTGGTCGTGGAACCCTGACGCTGTGAAAATGTGGCGACGCATGGATCCCGCGTTGTGGGAAAAGACCGGACATAACCCTGTAAAACTTCTCGGTTTGATAAATCAGTCAAGGCTCAACCAGCTTGCCGAAGATGACGGCTTTACCACTCAGATGGACCGTGTTATTTATGGCCTTACGAACTATATGGAGTCCTCTTTCTGGTTTCAGAGAACACATAAGGCCAATGTCGGCGACATGCGTATCGCGTATTTTTCCGCGGAGTTTGGAATAACAGAATCACTTCCGATATATTCAGGTGGATTAGGCGTCCTTTCCGGTGACCATCTCAAATCCGCGTCCGACCTCGGTTTGCCGCTTTCCGGTGTGGGGCTTCTATACACGAAAGGATATTTCAAACAATATCTCAACCCGGACGGGTGGCAGCAGGAGTTTTATCCGGACAACGATTTTTACAACATGTCGATTTTCCCTGAAACCGATGACAACGGAGCCGAGATAAAGATCAAGGTTCCTTATCCTGGCAGGGAGGTAACAGCGAAAGTATGGCGCGCGCAAGTGGGCAGAACACCACTTTTCCTGCTGGATACCAACGTTCCCGAAAACAACGATGAAGACAGGACAATAACCCATCAGCTCTACGGTGGGGACATTGAAATGAGGATAAAGCAGGAGATAATGCTTGGCATGGGCGGTGTCATGGCTTTACGCGCAATTGGCATAAACCCGACTGTTTATCACATGAACGAAGGTCATTCGGCGTTTCTCGCTCTTGAACGGATAAAACAATTGATGACCGAGGATAAATTACTCTTCGATGAAGCGAAAGAAGAAGTGATCGCCTCCTCCGTGTTTACCACCCACACTCCCGTTCCCGCCGGGAACGATATGTTCGGCGGCGATCTTATGGCAAAATATTTTGGCGAGTTTCGCCGAAGCGTCGGGCTTGGAGAAAAAGACTTTATGGCGCTTGGCCGACAGGACATAAATGACGATGGCGAGCCTTTTTCAATGACCGCGCTGGCCATGCGGCTTTCCGCTTTTACCAACGGCGTATCGAAACTGCACAGCGAAGTTTCAAAGAAAATGTGGATAGATATTTATAACGGGCTGGATGCCCGTGACGTCCCTATCCGGGCCATTACCAATGGCGTGCATATTCGATCGTGGCTGTCGAACGACATGTGGAGCCTTTTCGACAGGTATCTGGGACAACACTGGGTCCAGGAACCGGCAAACGACAGTGTCTGGCGCCGTATACACGATATACCGGACTCAGAATTGTGGCGCACTCATGAACGCAGGAGGGAGCGGTTGGTCGGATTTGCCAGGGAAAGGCTGAAAGATCAACTTAGAAAACGTGGAGAGCCTGAAACGGAGGTAATTCATGCCGATGAGGCCCTGCGCCCGGACGCGCTGACCATAGGCTTTGCAAGACGTTTTGCCACATACAAGCGCGGCGCCTTGTTGTTCAGGGATATCGAAAGGCTCAAATCGATCCTGTGCGACAAGGACAGGCCGGTACAGGTGGTTATCGCCGGCAAAGCGCATCCCAAAGACAATGAAGGCAAAAATCTTATCAAGCAGATCGTTCACTGGGCCAGAGACAAGGAGTTTCGTAGTCGAGTGGTCTTTATAGAAAATTACGACATAAGCGTTGCGCGCTACATGGTGCAAGGGGTCGATGTATGGCTGAACACTCCAAGGAGGCCTATGGAGGCTTCCGGCACATCCGGCATGAAAGCCTCGGCTAATGGCGCGTTGAACCTTTCCGTTCTCGACGGATGGTGGTGCGAAGGGTATCAGGTGGATACAGGCTGGGCGATAGGACGCGGCGAAGAATACGACGATTTTGATGAACAGGACGAGATAGAGTCGAAAGCCTTGTATGATCTTCTTGAGAAAGAGATTGTTCCCAAATTCTATAATCGTGGCAGCGACGACATGCCAAGGGATTGGATCAACATGATGAAGTCCTCCTTGTCGAAACTGAATTTTGTTTTTAACACGAACCGAATGGTGCGCAATTATGCGACATACTTCTATCTCCCTTGCGCCGAGAGGTGGAGCGACCTTACCGGCGATGGTAAAAAACGTCTGAAAGAACTGGCCAAATGGAAAACGAAAATAAGGGAACAGTGGCCAGCTATCTCCATTGAAGATGTCCGGCAGGAAAGTGGCGACGGTGGTGAACTGTATGTTGGCAAGACTCTGGATGTCACAGCGCGGCTGGACCTGGGAAAACTTGCGCCGGAGGACATAAAAGTTGAAATATATTTTGGCGCCCTTAACGCCAAAGACACATTGGCCGCGGGGCAGCCGGCGCCCATGGCATTTGAAAGCTATGAAAACGAAAAGGCTGTTTACAAAGGCTCTATACCCCTTGAGGAAAGCGGACGATACGGTTTTTCCATCAGGGCCATGCCAAGCAATCCAGACCTTTTCGACAGGATAGAGCCGGGATTTGTGTGCTGGAGATGATAACGCGCTTGGCATGAAGCCTGCGAACGCTTCGCAACGTAGTTATTGCCGCGGGTGGAAACCTAATCATCAGGATAACGATTTATGACAGGGTGGCGCCCTCCTTCAATCGAGTTTCCCGACACGGTTCAAAACGTTCGGGAATTTTTCGACAAGAATATTCATGAAATCCTGGAAAGTCCGCCTCTGCTAAACGAAAACGCTTTGCAGGAGTCTTGCAAAGAATTTCCTGAAACCAAAGTCGATAATCTGCGACGGGGGCAAGACGCTTTGCGCAAGGGGGATATACATAACGCCCATATCATGCTGGAGCCTGAAGCGCTAACCCACCCGCATGCGGCGGCGCTTTCCGGGCTGGCCTGCTACGCGCTTGGCAGAGTGGAACGGGCTGTCTTCCTGTGGGACGCGCTGTTTCGGGTATTCGGTCTCGATGACAAACCAAGCTTGTACAACTCGTTTATAAACCTGGGACACGCCATGATGAAACAGGACAACTCCCTCAACCCGGAGGCCGACACGCTTTCCATAATATGCAAAGGTAAAGGGATAGACGTGGGGTGCGGGGGAAATAAAACCTGTCCGGAAGCGATCGGAGTCGATCTTACAGCTTATGGCGACGAAGGAATTCATGGCGGACAGCGGAAAATCGTGTCGAGCGCCGATATCGTGGCTTCCGGCGATTACCTCCCAATGTTCGAAAGTGAAGAGCTAGACTACGTCATTGCCCGTCATAACCTTGAACATTACCAGGACTATGTAAAAACGCTGTTTGAGTGGACACGTGTTCTAAAACCTGGCGGTCTTATGGGGATTGTCGCGCCGGATCAGCGATGGGTGGACACCATCAGTCTGGACCCGACGCACTACCATGTTTTCACAGTGGAAAGCCTGCAAAATATCTTTTCCCTACTACCTTCTATTGAGCCTATTCATGTAGGGGTAATGCTTCCTCGCTGGTCGATCGTAGCGCTCACCCGGAAAACACCAGTCGATTCAAGGTATGACTTTGCCGCGTCGATAAACAAAAGAGAAAGAGAAAGAGTGGCGGCGCAAAAGGCGATATATGAAAAAGAAAAAAACTTAACGCTGGCGGCTGAATGCGCGACGGAGATGGAATGGCTGGGAAATAACCAAAAAGCGGGAATGATGTGACGGACATATCGATAAACACAGGCGACGCCCCTGCCACCCTTGCAAAGCTTGTCGACCAGTTCTGCGCGTTTGAAGTTGAATACGGCGATATACCTGTTGCCCCCGACAGTCTTGATGAGGAAACTCTCGCAATCCTGAAACAAGCCGTAAGCGCCGCCCAAAAAGGGGACGGTGAGCGCGCTTATGAAATAGCGATAGCGCATTCCCGCGGGTCTTTCGAATTCGATTATTTGATAGGGAAAATTCTTTTCGCCCACAAATCGTATTACGAAGCAGCGGAAGCGTTCAGCGACTCCATAATAAAGTTTGATGGATATGGTGAATCTTGGTTTTACCTTGGCATAGCCAATTACCAGATGGGCCTATTGGGCGAGGCCGCCGTAAACTGGGAAGAGGCTGTGATCGCAAATGAAAACCATGAGGACGCCAAGCTTCTGGCAAAACTTGCCGAAACCATAATAGAAAACACGCATAAACAGTTTAATCAGGATATCCAGCTGCTTTCACCAATCGTCTCCGGCAAAGGAATAGATATCGACTGCGGTAGCGACAAAATCTGTGAGGACGCCATCGCTATTGATTCAGGCGGAGGTGAAATTGACCTCAGCGCTTTTGCTGACGGAGAGCTTGACTACGTTATCGCACGCAACAAATTGGAGCTCTATGCAGACCCTGTCAAAACCCTGCTTGAATTTGGTCGTGTGTTAAAACCGGGCGGGGTCATCGGGCTTGTTGTCCAGGACGACAACGCATACGACACCATTCACGTAGATAAAAAACGGTTACATGTATTCACACGCTCGTCGTTGCGAAATATGGTGTCGATCATACCGGGGATTCGGGTCGTCTACATGGGAACGTGCCGTCACAGGAAATCTTTCTACGCCATACTTGAGAAAATGACTACAAAGTCCGCGAGCCCTTATCCCTATAAAAGAAAAGTGAATGAACGGCTTGCAAAAGATGTTTCCAACCGAGCGGAGGTCGCATTACTGACAGGCGTCAACGATGTCGCCTCTGCGGCATGCCGCAAACTTTTAGCGCTTACGCCAAACGCTCCTTTGCCAGCCGACCCGGACGCGCTACACCCTTTCCCTTTTATGGATAAATACCGGCCAGTTAACGTAGTGTCACACACTGACCCCAAGGTCGCCGTCCTTGATGGCGGAATGTTGATGGACGATTGGATTAGTTCACTTGCAGAATTGGGCGCATCGGTTGTTACGGTTCCCTTTGGCGCTAAGCGGGAGATTACATGGCATATTGAAAAGCGGCTGAGAGAAATTGACCCGGACTTTGTTCTTACCTGCAATTTTCACCCGCATTTATCGGACCAGCTCGCTAACATGAATATTCCATATGTCTGCTGGGTTAAGGACGTTTCGACAAAAGATATTCTATGGCGGCGCGATCTTATAACAGATAACACCCATATTTTCCATTTCTCGCAAAACGAGGTTGAGCGCTACAAAAGTTTAGGCGTTCGCAATATCGAGCGTTTGGCCTTGGCGGCGGATACGAAGCTATTCAAGCCACGCGAAGCAAAACCTGCGTATGAGCGAGATATAAATATTGTTGAAGATATTGATCCTGCCAACGGGTATACGAATATTACGCTTGCCTTGCGGCGGACGCTTATGGACGCTAACAGTTCTGTTGCGGAAAAGAACGAAATTTTCCAATGGACGCGTAAATTCGGAACCGTCATGGATCGATGTATTGATTCGCTGACAGAATGGAGCGTCCCCACAGTTTGGAAAGAAATAGTAAATGGAGCGAGGTTTCCTGCGCTGGGCCTTTCCGATGCGGAGATATGTTTTGCGATCGGGGACGAGATATCCGCGCGGCAACGTAAAGCTGTAGAAAAAGAATTATCCATGCCGCATGCAAAGGTACAGATAAGCGGAGTCCCCCGAAATTACTTAAACTTTCGGATTAACATATATCTTAACAAGGCGTATAACAGGGACGGCGTTTCCTCCGAAATTTTTAACGTGATGGCGTGTGGAGGGTTCCTTATGACAGATTACCGGGATGTATATAACGAGCTTTTTGAAGTGGGTAAAGACCTTGTATGCTTCCGCTCAATCGAGGAGGCGCGCATGATGGCGAAACATTACCTTGACCACCCTGAAGAACGCGAAGCTATTGCGGAGAACGGACGGCGAAAAGTTATGAAGCTACACACTTTAAAACAACGGTGGGAAACAATTCTTGGAACGCTCCGCCGCAGGAAAGTAATAACCTAAACACATTTCATGAAAATCTTATCTTTCAACTGGCACACGCCATATCTTTCGATGCTGGCCAGGCTCGATCATAGCTTTGAAATAGCTCCGCCCAGTATAGATTCTCCACAGGTAAACTCGTGGGACGAACATATGCGCCCGTTAACACCCAACGTTGCGCCAATAACAAAAGAGGAAGCTCAAAAAAAACTTGGGGAAGATGGATATTACGACCTTATCCTTGCTCACAATGTGAAAGACATTATCGCCACCCAACAATTTGATATTCCCAAAATTCTTGTGTTCCACAACAAGCTTTCCACGGAGGCTCAGCTGGGAAACAATCCGGAAATAGTGGATAAATACCGCAAAATGGCGCGCGAGCTTACAACCAATGTACATTGCGTTTTCATCTCCAAAACAAAAATGGATGACTGGGGGCTACAAGGAGAAATAATTATGCCCGGTATCGACGTTTCGTTATACGGCGGCTACACGGGCGAAAAAAAACGCGCTCTGCGAGTGGGCAACAGCGTCAAACCACGCGACCTCATGACCGGATACTCGTTGCAGGAAGAAGTATTAAATGGTTTGCCGAACATCCTGATGGGCGTGAACCCGGATATACCGGAGAGTGTGCCGTCGAAAGGGTGGGACGACCTTAAGAACGCCTACCGTGAAAACAGACTATTTCTGAACACCGCCATGCCGCCATGGGAAGATGGCTATAACCTTGGCCTGCTTGAAGCGATGGCTACAGGTATGCCGGTGGTATCGGTCGCCAACCCCACCTGCCCTATCACCGACGGTGTGGACGGCTTCGTTTGCGATACGCCAGATAAAATGCGCGAAAATATAATTAAGCTTCTGGATGATATTGATCTTGCCAAAAAAATCGGCGGGGAGGGACGGCGCATGGTGGAACACAAGTTCCCGATGAGCTCTTTTCTTGAAAAATGGGATACGGCGATACGCGACGCTCGTGGCGGACAAGTTAAAAGTTTTGGTGTAGCAGTTAAAGCAAAACGTCCACAATCAAAACCGGGCGGAAAAAACATCATCCTCTCTTACACTTCATATCCGGCCACTGCGGCGGCGTATATGGAGAAAGCTTTGAGAGAGAAACATAGCGCGCTTACCGTAGGCTGCAAAATTACCCCACAAATAATAGAAAAGTGGAAACTCCGGAATATGAAAACCGAAGCGCACACGCACGACATCCTTACGCCCGACCTGACCGTCGAGATCGACTACATGCTGGAGCGAATGCCGGACGGATTTGAGCCCGATTTTTTCCTCTGGGTGGAAACAGGGCTTGGCAAAGCTCCTGATGGACTGGAGAAACTTGATTGCCCCAAAGCGGCATATCTTATAGATACACATATACATTTTGAAAGAGACCTGGCCGCCGCCAGGAAATTCGACGTGGTGTTCCTTGCGCAAAGAGCCTACATGCCGCAATTCAAAGAGCGGGGAATAAAAAACATATTCTGGCTTCCATTGGGATGCGACCCCGATACACATGGCAAGACTCAGTTTGAAAAAGAGTTCGATCTTGGTTTTGTAGGCTCTCTGATAGATGATCGAAGGGTTATGCTGTTGCAACGGTTGGCGGAGAAAGTGGATGTCCGGTACGACAGGCTGTTTCTACGCGAGATGACAGACTTTTTCTGCAAGTCGAGGATAGTTTTCAATAACGCGATAAAGAACGATCTTAACATGCGTGTGTTCGAGGCGCTCTGTTGTGGCAGTATGCTGCTTACCGACGATGCGGACGGGCTGGCCAACTTTTTTACCGACCGCAAGCATCTTGTCGTATACAACGACGACAACATCGCCGAACTGGCCGAGTATTACATCAACCACAAAGAGGAGCGCGAACGCATCGCCGAAGCGGGGCGAAAACTGGTGTTAGAGAAACACACCTACGCGCATCGGGTAGATGAAATTGTTAGAGTG
>CAYNDB010000061.1:0-9589 GCA_964395915.1 uncultured Nitrospinota bacterium
TCGCCAGCCCCGCCGCGTCGTCCGCGCCACGGTTGATTCGCAGACCGGATGACAGCCTTTCCAGAGAAGTGCCCAATCTGCTGTTGTTTGTGCCCAGATTACGTTGGGCGTTAACAGAGAAAATGTTGTTAAAAACTCGTAATGCCATTTTGATCTCCTCCTTGATACGTTTACCGCTTCCCTGCTTTCCACCGGGTCTCCCTCCCAATGGCTACAGGCCTTAATGTCTCTGACGGAAAATTACTGATTTCAGTTTATATTCCGCCTAATCATTGTTTCGGAGTAAATAACGATTTCTTTAGTTATACGGATGTATTTTTTTGAATATTTTTCAGAGCTTTTTACACCAAGCGCAAAAAAATCTGGAAAGCTGATAAAACAAGGGTTTATACAGGTCATATGTCTAGTCAAAATAGAGAAGTATCGGTTAAAATACTTATAGCGAAAGTTTCAGGAGTGTTTGGAATAATGATACAAGCCATGAGCGCGGCCCTTACAGGATTGAGAGCGTATGTGAACAACGCCAGAACCGCCGCGAACAATATCGCAAACTCAAACACACCCGGCTATAAACGTTCCTCAACGGTAACGGAATCCGCCCCGGCTTTTCGAGGGGCGTACACCGGGGCTGTCCTGCGAGAACAAAGCCAGGGCGCAATAGTGTCCACAGGCAACTCGTTTGATGTAGCTATAAATGGCTCCGGTTTTTTCGAGGTCAGAACTTCGGACGGCAAGACAGGATATACCAGGGCAGGCTCCTTCAGGGCGGACAGCCAGGGCAGGCTCGCCGATTCGTCTGGAAATATTTTGCAACCTGAAATAAACGTTCCCGCAGGCGCAAAAGATTTTGCGATAGAGCGGGATGGCTCTGTATCCACCACGGTAAACGGACAGAAACAAAACCTCGGTACTATAAAGATGGTAAATTTTAACAACCCGGGCGGACTTTCCCAGGGTGGGGGGAATGTATATTACGAGACAGCGGCTTCAGGCCAACCTTCTCCGGGAATTCCCGGAACCGGTGGTTTGGGAGAGATTTATCCAAACTCGCTGGAGCTTTCCAACGTCGATATCGGTGAGGAGATGGTCGGCCTTATCCAGAGCGAGCACGGGTTTAAGGCGCAGATTAAAACTATCCAGACATCCGACGAAATGCTCGGTTCCCTGCTTGATATAAAAACATAGGCGCTCGCCGGATGTTTTACCTTTTTCCCGTCGGAAAATAAATGTAGACTTTCCCACATGGGGGAAGAAAATTTCTCAATATTGCGTTCGGCCTCCGGGTTCTATGCCGCGCTTTTTGCCGATCTGAGATCCGCGAAGGAATCGATACGGATTCAGATGTATTGCATAGAAGAGGGAAAGGTAAGCTTCGACCTCAAGAAAATTCTCGTAGAACGCGCAAGAGCCGGTGTGTCGGTCGACCTGATGTACGACTCCATAGGCTCATACGATATGCCCAAAGCCTATTTTGACGATTTGGCCAACGGTGGAGTGATAGTGTCTGAATATCATCCGATAAACCCGCGGCGCGCGCATGGCCCCTTTTCCCTTTCGAGGCTATTTCGGCGTAATCACCGGAAGCTTGTCATTGTGGATTCGTGGATATATTACATCGGGGGCATGAATATCGGAGAGAGGTTTCTGGAGTGGGAAGACATGATGGCAAGAGGGGAGGGGGACCCGGTAAAAGAGCTTGAAACTGCTTTCGACCGGGTGTGGAAAGGCAAGCCCTCATGGCCGAAACGCCATAGATTCTCGGGCGGCAAGTTTAAATTAATGCAGGTGTGCGACAGCAGGCCACAGCTGAATAACTATCCTATAAAACGGCTTTACCTGTCGGCGATAAAAAAAGCGCGATTTCGAATTTGGGTTGCGCAGGCATATTTTCTGCCGCGCCGCAGGATCATAAAAGCGCTTGCAAAAGCCGCTAATCGAGGTGTCGATGTAAGAATCGTTATTCCGGATGTTTCCGATGTTAAAACGGTCGACCTTGCCGCGTGGTCTGTCTGTGGACGATTGTTGAAAAAAGGGGTGAAAGTATTCCGGTTTGAAGACAGAATGTTACATGTAAAAATGGCGCTTATCGATGACGAATGGCTCACCATGGGCACAGCTAACCTCGACTCGATGAGTTTCTACTGGAACATGGAGCTAAACCTTGTTATCCGCGATCCGGCTAAAGTGAAAATTGCGGCCAATATTTATAAAGATTACGAGAGCAGGTCGCGGGAAATCGATCCAGGAGAGCCCGCTATGCGGCCCTTGCCGTTACGCGCTGTAGGTCGCGTCTTGTATTATTACAGCTGGATATTGTAGCTTGCCTGCCGTTCCTCGGCCGTAAACGGTGGTGTGGACATGTCGTTTGCAACCTTATTGTTTTCAGGCTCCTGATATTTGAATCTTATTTCCGTGATTTCATCTTTAACCTTGCGGAATTGTTCTACAAGGTAAGGATCGAAATGGGTACCGCTGCTTTTGTATATTTCTTCAAGGGAATCTTGAATGCTCCACGCTTTTTTGTATGGTCTCTCGGAGGTCAAAGCGTCGAACACGTCGCATATTGCGCAGATTCTGCCTTCTATAGGGATATTTTCACCTTTAAGGCCGAATGGATATCCGGAGCCATCCCATTTTTCATGATGGGTAAGGGCGATGACATGCGCCATTTTCATAAGGTCGGAATCATGACCGGCAAGAAGCTCCGCGCCTATGACAGTGTGGGTTTTCATTATTTTCCATTCCTCAGAATTAAGCTTTCCCGGCTTCAGAAGAATACTGTCCGGCACGCCTATTTTCCCTACGTCATGCATGGGGCTTGCGTTTAATATAAGTTTTTGATGTTTTTCATCCAAAAGAGCCGTTTTGGCAAGTAAAGCGCACATAGTGCTGATGCGAACGATATGGAGCCCTGTCTCATTATCGCGATACTCCGAGGCTTTGCCAAGACGGCGGATTATTTCAAACCTTGTATCTTCAAGCTCACACGTTCTTTCCTGAACTTTCTCTTCCAGCGCCTCGTTCTGGCGTTGCACATCCTTGTGGAGCATTCTCATCTCCAGTATATTCTTTACTCTGTTGAGGAGCTCCACGTTGTTGAAAGGTTTCATTACATAATCTCTCGCCCCGGCTTCAAGAGCCTTTATCACACATTTGTCCTCCTGCCTCGCCGTAATAACAAGCACGGGGATATAGGATTCGGTCTCGATTTTATTTAGCTGCGCCATTACTTCAAGACCGTTCAAATGCGGCATATCGAGGTCGAGCAGAACAATATCAGGCTTAAACTCTTTATAAAGATCAACAGCCCTGGTAGGGTCCGTGATGCTTGCGATATTATTGAAGCCTTCAAACTTCAGGAGACGTTCGTACGAAGTAATATTTTGCGGCTCGTCGTCGACGATCATAATTTTCCCGAGCTGGAGCCGATTGACGGAAGTCATGGTTACTTCTCCAAAGAACTACTGGTGAACAAAGTCAGAACAGATACATATTTGTATTATACAATCATCAGGGAGGTTTAGCATCATTTATTCGTCTTGTTATATGTATCAAAAAGCTACAGATAATACATTAACTGAACTTTCATGTATCCGTCGTTGCGAACCTGGTAGAGAAGGTCTGAGCTGTCCATATTGGTGAACGCGCCAATTTCAAGAAACGCCTTGAACCGTGAGTCTATACGGCGGCTCGCCTCTATTCTGAAAAGAGTCGAGGAATGATCCATGTCTTGATACATTCCCAACAGCATTTCGGTTCCCTCGGCGTCGTTAGGGGTCAACCTCGCCCCGATCATCATAGCTTTACTAAAAATTGTCGTCGCGTTATTAACCCGGTCGTCTTGAATCCATTCCGCCAGCAGGCCGATATCCCATGAAGTGTCGAGCAGACCAACGTACGTGTATTCAAACCCGGAAGCGGAGGCTGTGAAAGAGTCGCCCTGCCCGGTTCTGTATATCGCTTCGAGTTTCCACAAAAAGCTTCCTGTGACAAGCTGTACATCGAGCCCTGTCTGGTTGATGATTACGTAGTGTGGAATCAACACAGGCGCGCCTATGGCGTCAAAACCGAGGTTGAAGGAAGGCTCGCGCCCCGTTCCGTAAAAATGGGATACACCAATATCCCATTCACCGATAGAGACGCTGTATCGCGCCGCATAATCTACATTCCGCTCTTTGTTTCCACTTTCATATGTCGCGTTATCCGTGTCAATCAAGATGCCTGGACGCAACCGTCCCCCTTTACCGGTAAACGTTCGTTCGCGGAAATATGGCAACAGGAAAAGATCGAGCGTTCCCGACGAAGTCGGAAGCGAAAGGCTAATCATCGGCTGGCCAAGTTTAGCTTCACCGTCGAAAGATTCCACAAAATCTGTCTGGTTTACGATATCAACGAGGTGAACGGATTCCGTTACTCCCCAGAACACTTTTCCGATCCCGATCCGCGCTTCCCACCAATCCGCCACGTAAAGGTAGTTAAGTTCGCGCAGGTCGAAATGCGTTCTCTCATTGTCTGCGCTGTCCACCCTCAAAAAAGGTACCGCGGTGATGGAGGAGCCGTCCTTGAACTCGTGATATAGCTCCGGTTGCAATGCCGCCGCTCCGCTGTTGTGGTCCTGCCCAGGGTATAGGGGAGATTTTGGGAATAAAGTGGTTTCAACAGAAACATTTCCCGTAAGCTCAAGAGCGAAAGCGTTTGACGCTAAAAGAGCCACGGTCATGCAGAGGGTCGAGCCGGTTATTTTAAATAGTTTCAAATCCATCCCTTTTTATGGTTAATCCTCGAAGCGCCATCGTAATAGAGTAGAACGTCGTAACGCTCCCGACGCATCATGTCATCCCGGACTTGCTCCGGGATCCCGTCGTCAGAATTGAGATGCCGGCTAAAATCCCGCATGATAAATATTTTCGATAAATATACAATTGCCGGGCGCCTAATAAGCATATATTATAAGCAGAGAGTTTATTATATTTTGCCTTGAGAAAAGGTGTAAAAATGGGCTTTTTGCTTTTCCTCGTTGTGGCGGTTGTTGTTGCGACCGTCCTTTCATATTTTCGCATATCTTTACTCATCTCTACGGCGGTCATCGCCGCTATCGCCCTGTTATGGATGTGGGCTGGCTTAAGCGGAACTCTTGGCGTCGCTTTTATCTGGATATTTTTCCTGATTATCGCAATTCCACTCAATATCTTCCCGCTACGCCGGATATTGATAAGCGACCATGCCTTGCGATTGTTCAGAAAACTGATGCCGCCGATATCGCAGACGGAGCGCGAAGCTTTGGAAGCTGGAACTGTGTGGTGGGAAGGGGAGCTTTTCAGCGGAGCGCCCGCATGGAAAAAACTGCTCGGATTCAAAAAGCCTGAGCTTACAAAAGAAGAGAAAGATTTTCTTGATGGGCCTGTTCAGGAGTTTTGCGAAATGCTGGACGACTTCGATATCACGGCAAATCTTCACGATCTTCCTGAAGAGGCGTGGGACTTCATAAAGAAAAATAAACTGTTCGGAATGATTATCCCGAAAAAATACGGCGGTCTGGACTTCTCCGCGTTGGGACATTCTGAAGTGGTGATGAAAATCGCCAGCCGAAGCGTCACCGCCGCTGTGACTGTGATGGTGCCGAACTCTTTGGGGCCCGCCGAGCTTTTGATGCATTACGGAACCGAGGAGCAGAAAGATAAATATCTGCCGGGCCTTGCAGATGGATCGGAGATTCCATGCTTCGGCCTCACGGAACCTCGCGCCGGGAGTGACGCAAGCTCAATTACAAGCTCCGGTATCGTAACCAAGGGCGAATTCGAAGGTAAGGAAGTTGTCGGTATAAAGCTAAACTGGGAGAAACGGTATATCACTCTTGCGGCGGTCTCCACCATTATGGGGCTTGCTTTCCGGATGTTCGACCCGGATCATCTCCTTGGCGACAAGGAAGATATCGGCATCACCGTGGCCCTTATACCAACTAATCTGCCGGGCATAAAAGCGGATATGCGGCACGACCCGCTTGGGATACCATTTTATAACTGTCCTGTTACGGGAAAGGATGTGTTTATCCCTGTCGATAATATTATCGGCGGGGAGAAGCAGGCGGGTCATGGCTGGCATATGCTGATGGAGCGGCTTGCCATAGGCCGTGGTATCTCGCTTCCAGCCATAAGCGTATCGGCCGCCAAGCTTGCAAGCCAGGCCACTGGCGGATATTCGCGAATACGCAAACAGTTCAAAATTTCTGTAGGCAAGTTCGAAGGTGTGGAGGAGGCTCTGGCCCCTATTGCCGCTAACGCGTATATCATGGACGCGGCGCGCCTGCTAACACTCTCCGCTATAGACACAGGAGAGACTCCTGCCCTTGTATCGGCGATATTGAAATATAACCTGACGGAGCGTATGCGTGTTGTCGTAAACCATGCGATGGACGTGCAGGGCGGAGGGGCGATATCGCTAGGCCCGAGAAACTTTATGGGTCGTGTATATCAAAGCATCCCTATAAGCATAACTGTGGAAGGCGCGAACATTTTGACGCGCACACTGATAATTTTCGGGCAAGGTATTATACGCGCCCATCCGTATATATTTAAGGAGATGGAGGCCGCCGCCGATACCGACCGCGATGCCGCGTCTAAAAAGTTCGACAAGGCGTTGTTCGGCCATATCGGTTTTGTGGCAAGTAACAAGATTCGTTCGATGGTTTCCGGGCTTACGGGAGGAATACTTCTGCCGTCGCCCACGGGCGGAGTTACGAGGCGATATTATCAGCAATTGGGCAGGATGAGTTCCGCGTTCGCGTTCATATCAGACTCCGCCATGGCATTGCTGGGTGGAAATTTGCGAAGGAAAGAGAAGCTCTCGGGCCGTCTGGCTGATTGCTTAAGCAACCTCTACCTCGCAAGCGCCGCTTTAAAAAAATTCGAAGACGACGGCAGGCCGGAAGAGGATATACCTTTGCTCAAATGGTCGCTCGACGACGCGTTATACAGAATTCAGCAGGGGCTGGATGGTTTCCTTGACAATATCGGCCCGAAATATATTTCATGGCCGTTGCGGATTGTGATATTCCCTCTTGGGCGCCCATATAAGCCGCCAAAGGACAGGCTTGGGCATAAAGTCGCAAAAATCATCATGGAGCCTTGCGACGCAAGGGCCAGGTTGACAGGAGGCATATTCGTTTCCGGAAAACCTGACAACCCGGTGCGGAGGATAGAGGACGCGCTTCCGCTCGTGATAGCGTCCGAGCCTATCGAAAAGAAAATATCGGCCGCTGTCCGCGCCGGTAAAGTAAAATCACTGGACCGTATCTCACGCATCGAGGAAGCGGCAAGCTGCGGCGTGATAACCGAGGATGAGAAGGAAACCGCCATTATGGCGGAGAATGCAAGGTATGAAGTCATCACAGTTGATGATTTTCCGAAAGATTACTGGGAGCGACGCAAGACATCATGACCAATTCAAAACTCCGTCCTGTTTTCGTCGTCGATGGCGGCAGGACACCGTTTATAAAGGCTAAAGGCAGGCGCGGGCCATTCACAGCTTCTGACCTGGCCGTCGCCTGCGCAAAGCCTATACTTCTTCGACAGCCGTTTTCTCCTGAAGAGTTCGACGAGGTGATAATAGGCTGTGTCAACACTGGCGTTGACGAGGTCAATATCGCCCGCGTCATATCGCTACGCATAGGTTGTGGTAAAAGCGTGCCCGCTTTCACCGTGGCGCGCAATTGCGCTTCCGGCATGCAGGCTTTGGATTCCGCCGCGCTGAACATCGCCACAGGCCGGTCCGACCTTGTATTGGCTGGCGGAACGGAGGCGATGAGCCATGCGCATGTATTGGTGGACCCTAAAATGCAGGACTGGCTCTCGTCGATGTCTGGCAAGGCGGATGTGGGGAAAAAATTGCAAACGTTGATGAAGTTCCGCCCGGGTTTTTTAAAACCTGTGATCGGTCTTATCCATGGGTTGACCGACCCTATAGTCGGCCTTTCGATGGGGCAGACGGCCGAAGAGCTTGCATACAGGTTCAACATCAGTCGCGAGAGGATGGATGAATTTTCGATGGAAAGCCATCGACGACTGGCGGACGCCATCGATAACGGCCACTTTACCAAGCTTAGGCCGATGTTCGACGAGAAAGGAAAAGTGTATGAAAGCGATGACGGCCTGCGACGTGAAACCACCATGGAAGCGCTCGCAAAACTAAAGCCGTTTTTCGATCGCGTTGTGGGAAGTGTGACGGCAGGCAACAGCGCGCAAATAACCGATGGGGCCGCGCTTTTGATATTGGCCAGCGAAAAGGCGGTTAAAAAGCATGATCTTGAAGTTTTGGGAAGGATTGTCGATTCGCAATGGGCCGGACTCGATCCATCCGTGATGGGCCTTGGGCCGGTGTACGCCATGGCTCCTATAATGAAACGTCACAAGCTCAAAGCTGACGATATAGATTATTGGGAGATAAACGAAGCGTTCGCCGCACAGGTGTTGGGCTGTCTTGCGGCGTGGGACGATAAAGAATTTTTTCGCAAAGAGCTTAAGACCACATGGTTCCCCGGAAAGATCGACAGATCGAAACTTAACATCGACGGCGGCGCCATAAGCATGGGGCATCCGGTCGGAGCGACAGGGGCGCGGCTCATCCTCCATTCGCTGGATATTTTAAATCAGAAAAATGCCAAAAGGGCGATGGCTTCCTTGTGTATAGGTGGCGGGCAAGGCGGCGCCATGATGGTTGAGAGGGATTGACGCTATGGCAAGTTTTGCATGCCGGACTCGTGTGAACGAAAGGGCTATGATCCGGCATTTCATTCCACGTTCAACAAGGTTCCGGGTTAAAGTCGGTATTATAATATTATGACACACAATAAATTCAAACATTGGCGGATCGAAAAGGACGACGACAATATAGTCTGGCTCCACTTCGATAGGGCGGAAAGTTCCACTAATATCCTGGCAAGCGACGTTCTGGAGGAGTTCAACCTTTGTATCGACGATATCAGGTCTGAAAATCCGATTGGGCTCGTTATCATTTCCGCCAAAGAAAGTGGATTTATCGCCGGGGCGAATATTAAAGAGTTTGCCGAGATGGAAAGCTCTGACCAGGCATATTCCGTCGTCAAAAACGTTCAATCGATTTTCGATAAGCTCGAAGCCCTTCCGTTCCCGACTGTGGCGGCGATAAACGGATATTGCCTTGGCGGAGGAATGGAGCTTGCCCTTGCGTGTAAACGAAGGGTGGCTGTGGACGACCAGAAGACGAGGCTCGCCTTGCCGGAAGTATTGCTCGGCATACATCCGGGTTTTGGAGGGACAATGCGGGCGACACGTCTGCTAGGGGGGATCGACGGGCTCGATATGATGCTGACCGGCAGAAGGATGAGCGCCCGCGCCGCCAAAAAGCTTGGTCTTGTAGATATGGCGGTACCACGAAGAGCGTTGGAAAACGCGGCAAGGATGTTGATAAAAAAGCCGTCAATAGATAAAAAGCCTGTTAACTGGAAAAAGGTGGTGGAGAAAATATTGGGCCGTCAGATTGTGGCCAATTTGATAGCCAGGAAGGTTAAGAAAAAAGTTAGCGCATCGCACTACCCTGCGCCATTTGCCCTTAT
>CAYNDB010000061.1:9689-15047 GCA_964395915.1 uncultured Nitrospinota bacterium
GCGATCAAGCGCGCTCACGCCCTGTTCAAAAAACGCCTTAAAGATAAAAGGGCGGTTCAGGCCGCTATGGACAGGCTCATACCGGATGTTAAGGGTGAAGGTATCGCAAAAGCCGATCTTGTTGTGGAGGCTGTTTTCGAAGATGTGACCGTGAAGCAAAACCTGCTGAAAGAGATCGAGCCTAAGCTGAAACCTGCCGCGTTTATCGCCACAAACACGTCGAGCATACCGCTGGAAGAAATCGCAGGCGTGATGACAAACCCGGACAGGCTTGTTGGCGTTCATTTTTTCAATCCAGTCGCCAAGATGATGCTTGTGGAAGTTGTGCGTGGCCGGTCGACTTCCGACGAGGCGTTTTCCCATGCGGTTTCATACGTTCATCAGATAGGTAAACTGCCGCTTCCGGTGAAGAGCGAGCCTGGGTTCCTGGTAAACAGAATTCTTATGCCATATCTTATGGAGGGGGTTGTGATGCTTGGCGAGAACATTCCCGCCAAAAAGATTGACGACGCAGCCACACGTTTTGGCATGCCGATGGGGCCGATACTTTTAGCCGATACCGTGGGGCTCGATATCTGCCTGCATGTTGCGAATATATTCGCGGAGAGGATAGGGTCGGATGTGCCGGACAACCTTAAAAAACTTGTGGAGGCCGGAAATCTTGGCAAAAAATCGGGCAAAGGTTTTTATGAATATAAAAATGGTAAACCTGTGATACCCGAAACCACTGTAAGCTCTATCGGCGATGGTGAAATCGAGGACAGGCTCATTATGCGATTTTTAAACGAGTCTGTCGCATGTTTGCGAGATGAGATTGTGGAGGATAACGACCTGCTTGACGCCGGCATGATTTTCGGAGCCGGTTTTGCGCCGTTCCGCGGAGGGCCGATGAAATATATTGCGGATACCGGAGCTGAGAAGATTGTGGAAAAATTGAAAAAGCTCGAAGAAAAATATGGCGATCGTTTCAAAGCGGATGAATGGTGGGAGAAGTTATGAGCGGGACCGATTATATTACACCTGCCAAAGCGGAGACCTTGTCCGGCCTGTTCATAGAGCGGGTTAAAAAATCGCCTGATTCCATAGCGTACAAGCAATACGACGAGAGCAAGGGAATCTGGATAGAGAAAAGCTGGAAGGAAGTTTCCGCCGAAGTCGCCAAATGGCGCGTGGCGCTGAAAAGAGAAAACATCGCGCCCGGAGAGAGGGTGGCGATAATAATGCGCAATTGCATGCAATGGATGTTTTTCGATCAAGGGGCTTTGGCGTCCGGTCTTGTCGTCGTCCCGTTATATATCAACGATAACCCCGGTAATATAGCGTATATCCTGAACAATTCCGGCGCGAAAGTTTTGGCGCTGGAAAATATCGAGGCATGGGAAGCGTTGGAAGAGGTTCATGACAAACTCGAAACGGTGACCAGGGTTGTTATTGTAAACCCTTCCGATAAACACGTCAGTGACAGTCGCGTAAAGTTTCTTGACCGCTGGTTGCCGGAGGGAAAATTTTGCATTGAGCCATACGATATGAATCCGGACGACCTTGCCACAATCGTATATACATCCGGCACAACAGGCCCTCCCAAAGGGGTGATGCTGAGCCATCGTAATATTGTTTCGGACGCATACTCTGGGGCGCGAAGCGTCGAGGTGTTTCCAGAGGACGTTTTCCTTTCCTTCCTGCCGCTGTGCCACACGCTGGAGCGTACCATAGGGTATTATCTTCCAATGATGTGCGGATCCACTGTCGCCTTCGCCAGGTCTGTAAAACAACTTGCTGAAGACCTTAAAATCATCAGACCGACCATGCTCATATCGGTGCCTCTCATTTACCAGAGAATATTTGACAAGATACACGGCAAGCTGAAGGATGAGTCGTCATTTAAAAGGGCGATTTTTAACATTGCTGTTGATGTCGGCTGGAAAAATTTTCTGTATAAGCAGAAAAGGGGAGGGTGGAGCCCTTCTTTGATATTGTGGCCGCTTTTGAACGCAATGGTGGGGAAAAAGGTGATGGACGGTTTCGGAGGTCGGTTGCGTATCGCGATCGCCGGGGGAGCTCCATTGCCGTTAGACGCGGCGCGGCTTTTTGTAGGGCTTGGGATGCAGCTTCTGCAAGGGTACGGGTTGACGGAGACCAGCCCTGTGATAAGCGTCAACAGGGTGGATAATAACGACCCGGCAAGCATCGGTCCGCCACTGCCCGGTATCGATGTAAAGATCGACGACAACGGGGAAATATTGACAAAAAGCCAGTCTGTTATGCTCGGCTACTGGAAGAACGAAGAAGCGACCAGGGAAATGATCGACGCCGACGGATGGCTTCATACCGGAGATATCGGCAAGCTTGAAAACGGAAGGCTATATATTACCGACAGGCTAAAGCAGATAATAGTCATGTCCAATGGTAAAAAAGTACCGCCTTCCGATATTGAAAACAGATTGGCGTCCATAGGTCTTTTTGACAACGCCGTCGTGGTGGGAGAAGGGCAACCATATCTGGTCCTGATCGCGCAATTGAACCCGGAGAACTGGCAGGCTCTGGCGCAGGAATACGGACTCGATCCTGATAGCGAAAGCGCGCTTGACGATAAAAAAGTTTTGGATCATGCGCGCGACCTTGTAAATGAAAGGCTAAAGGAGATGCCTGCGTACGCGAAAATTAGAAGTCTCCTGCTTACAACAGATGAATGGTCGGTAGAGAACGGGTTGCTCACTCCCACACTGAAAACCAGACGAAAACCGATAGTGGCGCTGTACCAGGAAAAGATCGAAGAAATCTATAGCAAGAAGTAGAGTGTAGCCCGAATGTCATCGCGAGGGAATGAAATGACCGTGGCGATCCCGTTGGAAGAAACACGGTCTGCGTTTATCACACTTTTCCCGGCGAGATTCACTTCGTGTTTGAAGCCAGCCGCGTCGTTGACTTGGCGTGGCCGCGCCATCTCCTAGCAACGCCACATTTGTCATCCTGAGTAAAGCGAAGGATCTCTGTTTTTCAGTTGACGAGATTCTTCAGCTTATGGCTTCAGAATGACATGGCATTAAACCGCGTTTTCAACAACTCCGCGAAGCTGACCGCAGGCGGCCAGGATGTCTGCTCCACGGCTATCACGCTGGAACGCCATAAGCCCTGAATCGGTCAATATTTTACTGAATCTGGCGATCCGTTTTTTACCCGGCCTTTTAAACGATAGATGTGGGCAGGGGTTGTATGGGATCAGGTTTATCTTGCACGGCAGCTTTCCGGCAAACCTAACCAGCTTGCGGGCGTCTTCATCGGAGTCGTTGACACCAGACAGAAGCACATATTCAAAAGTAATCAGCCTTCCCGCGGGTAG
The DNA here is from genome assembly GCA_964395915.1 of uncultured Nitrospinota bacterium. Taxonomy (GTDB): domain Bacteria; phylum Nitrospinota_A; class UBA7883; order UBA7883; family JAJRTC01; genus CAYNDB01. Next base: position 13,030 of record CAYNDB010000061.1, read on the forward strand.
AGGCCATTTCTTCAGCGCCGCCACAAGCTTTGCCAAAGGATATTTTTTATTTATCGGCATGATCTTGCTTCTGGTTTGGTCGTCCGCCGCGTTAAGCGACACCGCAAGTTTTATTTTAGGAAAATCGTTGGCGAGTTGAGCGATGCCGGGAGCCACTCCCGCGGTCGACAGGGTTATCTTTCGCGCGCCGAGAAGGGCGGTATCCTGCTCGGTGAAAATACGTAGCGTCTGCAAAACGTTTTCATAATTGTCGAGAGGCTCACCCATCCCCATAAAAACGATGTTCGTCACTTTGAGGCTTTTCCTCGCTTGCATAAGCTGGTCCACGATCTCTCCCGCGTCAAGATTCCGTGTAAATCCGGAATCACCCGTAAGGCAAAATTTGCATCCAAGCTTGCACCCCACCTGTGTCGAGACGCACAATGTCCCTCGATCTCCATCCGGAATCCAGACGCTCTCTATCGTCAATCCATCCCACAGCTTGAACAGGAGCTTTATCGTTCCGTCGCGTGATACCTGCCGGCTTACTTCGTTAATATCGGTGACATACGCGCAGCTGTTCAATCTATCCCTTAGCGTCTTGGAAAGGTTTGTCATTTGCTCGAAGTCTGAAATTCCATGCTGAAAAATCCATTGCCGAATCTGTTTTGCCCGAAACGGTTTTTCGCCAATGGACGCAATCCACTCCACCATCTGTGTGGAGGTCATCCCTTTAAGATCGATTTTTCTTACGTTGTTCATATCTATACGTTGTAAATGTGTCTTTTATTTTTGAAGCTCGATTATGAGCGTAGTTTAATGATGACAGGTTAGCTTGAAATTAAACAGCTTTGAACTATAACAGAAACGTACATAAGCAGACGATATTTATGGTAATTCAAGCCCGTTAAACAGGTTTCGGCAAACACATCTGTTTTGAGATATTTCTCATTTATGAAAACATATTATTCCCGCAAATGGGAAGAAAATCAGTAATTTGCTCCTGTTCACCTTAAAATCGGGATTTATTATTTATACAAAAAAACACCCCTGCGAAATGTATTGAATTATTGTGATTTAGATTTGTTGTTTTTATCGATGTTTTTTTCCCATTTCGGCCCGGATTTTGTAACTATAAACGTATGAAGCAATATTTGATGAGAAAAAAGACAGGGTTACAGGGGTCGAAATGATGGGGAATTTCAAAATAAAAGGTTTACCTTTTTTCATGATTGCGGCGCTCGTTATGTTCTGCCTGCCAAAACAGGTGTTGGCGGACGCGTTGTCCGCCTCCATGAGCGTCAAGGCCACAGTTATGCCAAACATAATTCTAAACTCATCCGAGGCTCTTGATTTCGGGAATCTTTCCTCTGGCTTATCCAGGGTTGACAGTAAGGCGAATATCGAAGTAATCGCCAATGATGGAGAAAATTACGCCATAATTTTGAATGGCGGCGCCTATACAAGCGGGGCCTTCAGAAGGCTGAGAGACGGCAGTATGAACTATCTGCCCTATTACCTTTATCAGGATCCCAACCGCTCCAATTTGTGGAATATCAATGAACCAATCAAAAAAACGGGCAGCGGTTCCGTGCAGACCACCTCTGTTTTTGGTCGCCTTCCCGTTATCAAAAACACTCAGGGCGCTGGTGGATATAATGATATAATAACAATCACAATTGCATTCTAGTATCGATCAAATAGTTTTCTGAGGACGGCCCCTGGGCAGATATATTTTGTCCGGGGGCTTTTCTTTTCCGCCGATTCTTTTTCAAGTCAAACACATTCTCCTTCTGCTCCACCTGTCATTTAACTTTTCGTAACCTGCCCTTATCATCGCATTGTTGTCGGCGCCGCCGAGATTAAGAGCGGGCCGAAACAAAAGCCCGGCATGGCTGCTGTTGACCGCGCGAAGGACAAAACGGCCATCCGGGTTGATATAGAAAAACGATGGAGGTTTAAAGAAGATGGATGTTTCGGCTCGGTTTCAGGACGCTTTGTCCGGGAAGGCTCCTCTCCCCGGACCCCGCCTATCAGGG
>CAYNDB010000062.1:0-6990 GCA_964395915.1 uncultured Nitrospinota bacterium
GTCCATCACGCCATCGACAGAGTTGGCCGGATCAATGACCCTGCCGTTTTTTATAAGTATATCGCCCATACAGGTCTCGCTATTCCGCCTCGCTTCCGAGGCCACCTCCAAGCAATAGATAAAGAATCGCCATCCGTACAGCCACCCCGTTTGTCACCTGGTCAAGTATCACCGACCACGGCCCGTCCGCCACTTCTGGCGATATCTCCACTCCTCGGTTGATAGGCCCCGGATGCATGACCAGCGCGTCCTTTGCCGTCTTTTTCATTATTTCAGGCGTGAGACAGAACAGGCGTGAGTATTCACGCAGGTTAGGGAAGCTTGCGCCTGTTAACCGTTCGGCTTGTATGCGAAGCATCATGACGACCTCCGCGTCCGCCACCGCGTCTTTAAGAGAAGTGGTTACCCTGTCCGCCATGCTTTCAGCGTTTTGCGGCAGTAACGTCGTCGGGCCGCAAATAGTGACATTCATGCCGAGCGTTTTCATCGCCAGAAGGTTGGAGCGGGCGACCCGGCTGTTGAGAATATCTCCTACTATGGCCACCTTTAAACCTTCAAGTTTATTTTTATGTTCTTTGATAGTCATAAGATCGAGCAGGCTTTGGCTTGGATGCTCATGCCTGCCATCGCCCGCGTTTACCACCGGACAATCGACCCATTGCGCGATCTGCATCGGAGCGCCGGAGTTAGGGGTTCTTACAACCATCAGGTCGGGCTTCATCGCCATCATGTTATTGGCCATATCTTTTAGCGACTCTCCCTTGGTAAGCGAAGAGCCTGTGGCGCTGACGTTTATGACATCGGCGGAGAGGCGTTTGCCCGCTATTTCAAAGCTTGTCCTGGTTCTTGTCGATGGCTCCAGAAAACAATTGATGATAGTCCTGCCTCGTAATGGCGGGCTTTTCTTCACTTTCCGTTCGGAAATTTCTTTCATCATATTCGCTGTTTTAAGCAGGTTCATGATGCCATCCCGTGGCAGATCGGCCATGGAGAGTATATGGCGGACAGTTTCTGTTTTTTCCTCAGTCGCTGTCATTGCCGCCATTTTCTGTGCCGCTTAGCACGATGTCTTTGCCGTCGCATTCCTTGAACCGCACCCTTATTTTTTCTACGTACTGGGTCGGCAGATTTTTCCCGCAATAATCTGGTCGGATGGGAAGCTCTCTATGCCCGCGATCGATGAAAACGGCAAGCTGCACCTGCTTTGGCCTGCCAAGGTCGAAAAGATGGGTTATAGCCGCGTTGATTGTTCTTCCTGTGAAAAGAACGTCGTCAACAAGAAGGACGGTTTTTCCTTCTATCGAGAATGGGATATCGGTCGTCTTGGCCTCTTTCAGCACTGCGCCATGGCTTTGGAAATCATCGCGATAAAGAGTGGGATCAAGCGCGCCGACAGGTATATCGACCTTCGATATCCTTTTCACCTCTTTTGCCAGACGGCTTGCCAGAACGCTGCCCCTCGTGACTATCCCAAGGAAAACGAAATCATCAAGGGCGCGATTTTTTTCCACCACCTCATGCGCCATCCTGGTTATCGTCTGCCGCATTTTAAGCGCCGTCAGGATAACGCTTTTGTCATCCTTACGTCTGTTTCGGCTGGTGGCAGTCTGTTTAGGCAAAGCTTTAACCCCGTAAATAATAATGTTGACGTATTCAATGAAACTTATGTCTGGACAGGTCCGGGAGGCAAGTTTTGCGTGGTATATGTTTAAACAGCAACAGCGACATAACCCCGCTATCGGCAATCTTATTAGCCTCTCCGGACTAACTTAAAGATCCAACCGTAAGTCTCATAAGAATGTATCAGAGCGCCGACATCATGGCAAGGGTGAGTTACGATTTATCCGTAAATAAATTTTTTCGCGCTTCATATGCGCCAAACTTCCAATGAACGAAAAGATTTGTGCGCTGCGCCGGACGCTGTATTATCAAAACTGGTAAGTTAACCTGGTTGAGGTTGGTGAAAAAATGATCGATCTGCCTGATGAAATCATAAAAGCGATAACCGGCGCAAAAAATGTGGCTGCGCTTACTGGCGCTGGCGTATCCGCTGAGTCTGGCGTGCCGACTTTTCGTGGCGAGGAAGGGCTTTGGAACAACTACAGGGCCGAAGAGCTGGCCACGCCGGAAGCTTTTAACCGCGACCCTGAGCTTGTCTGGCGGTGGTACGACTGGCGCAGAGCGCTTATAGAGCCTTTGTCGCCGAATCCGGGGCATATGGTTTTGGCGAAGTTTGAAAAGCTGTTCGATAACTTTACTCTGATAACCCAAAACGTAGACGGGCTGCACAGGATGGCCGGGTCAAACGACCCTGTGGAGATGCATGGCAACATATGGCATATGCGGTGTCTCAAGGAAGGAACCGTGGCGGAGAACAGGGAGACGCCCCTATACGAAATCCCGCCGAAATGCGAAAAATGCGGGGGGATGCTACGGCCGCATATTGTGTGGTTCGGCGAGTCTCTGGAAGAGGAAGTTTTGATGCGATCGTTCAATGCCGCGGAAAATTGTGACCTTTTTATTGTGGTGGGCACGTCTTCTGTTGTGCAACCGGCGGCGAGCCTTGCCGGTATGGCGAAAAGGAACGGAGCCCTGGTAATAGAGATAAACCTGGAGAACACGCCAGTATCCGGCATGGCGGACGCTACGCTTCTCGGCCCATCCGGAGAGATATTGCCCAAGCTTCTGGAAATAATAGAAAAAGAAAGGTACCCTGATTCGCGGTAGAATTATTTTCCGGGTTTTTAAGCAGGTAAAAGTAACGAAGAGAAATTTTTTGTATATCGTGAGGGTTTTTTAAAACAGTGAAAAATAAAAACGCTATCCAAAGCGTAAAAGGTGTGAAGGATATTCTCCCGGCAACCACGCCGCAATGGCGCCGTGTGGAAGATTCGGCTATGGAGATATTTGAACTTTACAATTTTCAGGAGATACGTGTCCCGATTTTTGAAAAGACCGATGTGTTCAAAAGATCGATAGGTGAAACATCGGACATCGTTGAAAAAGAAATGTATACGTTCACCGACCGTGGCGGCGAATCGTTGACACTAAGGCCAGAGGGCACAGCTCCTGTTGTCCGGGCTTATGTCGAGCATAAGCTGTATAATCCTCCCGGCGTCACAAAACTTTTCTACATGGGGCCGATGTTCCGGGCGGAGCGTCCCCAGGCGGGCAGGTTCCGTCAGTTCCACCAGATAGGGGCGGAAGTGTTTGGCTCGGACGATCCCGCGGTGGACGCGGAAATGATTATTATGGTAATGGACCTTTTTGTAGAGCTTAATATCACAAGCCTCAAGATCAAGCTGAATTCTCTTGGCTGCCCCAACTGCAGGCCTTCTTATCGTGAGGCGCTTTATAACTATTTAAAAGAGCGGATCGGTTCGCTGTGTGATCTATGCAATGCGAGGATAGAGAAAAACCCGCTACGCGCGCTTGATTGTAAATCTCCTGGATGCCAGGCGGTTGCGGCTGAGGCTCCAACGATAGACAAATACTGGTGCGATGACTGCCGCGCTCATCTCGACAGTGTCAGAAAACCTTTGCTGGATCTTGAGCTGCCGGTTGTGATGGATCTTAAGCTTGCGCGAGGACTCGATTATTACACCAGAACCGCATTTGAAGTGGTCTCCGAAAAGCTGGGAGCGCAGAACTCTGTAGCTGGCGGCGGACGATATGATTCTCTGGTGGAACAGTTTGGCGGACCTCCAACTCCCGCCATGGGGTTTGCTCTTGGTGTGGAAAGGTTGATAAGCCTCTTCGGTGAATCAGAAGTAAATGAAATGGAGGAGGAAGCTCCGGATATTTATTTTGTGACGATGAACCATGAAGCGCAAATGAAAGCTTTTGAGCTATCGCATCGATTACGCTCATATGGTTACAAGGTGGAAAGAGGATTCGGTGGCGGATCTATAAAAAGCCAGATGCGTAAAGCGGACAGGTCACAGTCCCGTTTTACGCTCATAATTGGTGAAGACGAGCTGGCCAAAGATGCGGCCACCCTGCGCGATATGGTCTCCGGGGAGCAGAAAGAGGCCCCATTCAATGAACTTATCGATATCCTCGATGAAGACTTCGGGTCAGTCTAGCTAATGAGGATTTCCAATAATTAAGTTTCTACCGCCAACGCAGTTTGAGGTTGTTCCCTTTAACCTTTCGCCCACCCTGGTCGTTGGCGTTAACCTGTCATCTGAAATGTGTTAGGTTTAGTTTCGTTTTTTATCTTTTTGTGCACATTTCTTGTGTCGCGCCCAGGGTTTTGACAGTTTTTTTGAAAACTCAGGTTTGATTAATCAATGAGTTAACTTGAAATATTCCCACAAGGCATACTTGGCGCCATTGGTGCTTTAAACTTACTTTGTAACAGTTGTAAGCCAGGCAAAGGTTAATTAATTTGGCCACAACACGATCCGGATTCTTTGTGTCAATCCGGATGGTTTTCCTCCCCCTTATTACTGATGTAAGGGGGAGGATATTTATTGTTGGAGTGGAAAATATTCAGAGCCGCATGTTAAAGCTTATTTAAGAATCGGAGCTGGATTTTCCACGCTTAAAGAAGTTGTTTCCTTTTTGTCAGAAACCGAATGTCCCTCCAGCAATGCAAGCTGACTTTCCAGCGGAGGCGTGGCTACCGGGTATTCGCCATTGAAACACGCTATACAAAAATCGTTTTTCTTTCCTTCAACAGCTTGTGTTAACCCTTCGATGGAAAGGTAGGCAAGAGAGTCCGCCCCGATAAATTCTCTTACTTCCTCAACGCTGTAAGTGGATGCGATGAGGTCTGTCCGGGCTGGCGTATCGATTCCATAAAAACAGGGATGAGTGGCTGGTGGCGATGAAATACGCATATGAACCTCTCTCGCCCCCGCGTCACGGGCCATCTTTACAAGCTTTCGGGATGTTGTCCCGCGTACGATGGAGTCATCGACAAGCACGACGCTTTTGTCCTTCATTATCTGGCGCACCGGGTTTAGCTTGATCTTGACCCCGAAATGGCGTATCGCCTGCAACGGCTCGATAAACGTCCGCCCCACATAATGGTTTCGGATGATTCCTTTTTCATATGGAATTCCAGATTCTTTCGCATATCCAAGCGCCGCCACAACGCCGGAGTCTGGCACCGGGACCACGCAATCGGCGGCCACCGGCTGTTCCTTGGCAAGCGCCTGGCCGAGCTTTTGCCGCACATGCTGAACGTTTGCGCCGAATATTCTGGAATCTGGTCTGGCGAAGTAAATGAACTCAAAAATGCAATGTTTTTTGGGCTCTTTTTTGAAAGGAAAAAGGCTGGTGTGTCCTTCGTTATTTATTATTATCACCTCGCCTGGCTCCACTTCTCTAACGAATGTCGCGTCAATAAGATCGAAAGCGCATGTCTCCGACGCGAAGATGTATGAGCTTCCAAGTCTTGCCATGGCAAGCGGCCTGAACCCGTGGGGATCACAAGCGACTATAAGCTCGTTGGGGCTCATTATCGCCAGCGAAAAAGCCCCCTCGACTCGGTCAAGAGCTTCAATTACACGATCTTGAAGTCTTTTTTCTCTGCTTTTGGCTATAAGGTGAATGATGACTTCCGAGTCCATGGTCGACCGGAAAATCGAGCCTTCTTCCTCCAGCTCCCTGCGGATGGCGGGGGCGTTGACCAGGTTGCCATTATGGGCAAGCGCTAATGGCCCGTGAAAATATTCTATAGCCATTGGCTGCGCGTTGCGGAGCTGGGTTTCGCCCTGTGTGGAATATCGGTTATGTCCGATGGACATGGTTCCTTTGAGACCGGCGATTTTATCCTCGCTGAAAATTTCGGAAACCAGCCCCATTCCGATTTCGGCGTGATGCCTGACGCCGTCGGATGATACGATACCGGCGGACTCCTGCCCACGGTGTTGCAAGGCGTACAGTCCGAGATATGTAAGGTTGGCCGCCTCCTTATGTCCGTAGACGGCGAATACCCCACACTCTTCTTTGAATTTATCCAGCGCCATTTCTACGTTTTTAAAAGGTAACAATATCTAAATATAATATCACATCAAAGCTTGTCGGAGTGTGATAGCGTTTTGGTTTAATGTATAAATTTATTTGCTGGAGCCGGACGATCCAAATCCACCTTTGCCCCGTTCGGTATCATCCAGCTCATCGACCACAAACATCTCCCAGTCCGTAACAGGGGTCGGCACAAACTGGGCGATTTTACTGTCCTGTTCGATAGTCACGTCATCGTTGGAAAGGTTTGTCAACAGAACAACTATCTCTCCACGATAACCGCAATCGATAACGCCGGCTGATGTTGTCAGCCGTTTCATCGCCATCGACGACCGGTCTTTTATAATGGCGCCCCACCCTGATGGAAACTGTAGCGCAACGCCTGTTTTCACAGGGCGCATAGCCCCTTTCGGTATCAGGACCTGTTCCACCGCAAAAAGATCATATCCCAAGTCGCCGTTGTTCGCCCGTTCCGGCGCATGGGCGTCGGGTCGTAGTTTTAAAACTTTCAGGGTATCCATTTGGTCAGAATGATAATCAAATTTGGTTATAGTTTTCCATGAAAGTTTTATCAGAGATATGCAATTGGCGAAGAATGTGCGCCAACGCCTGTTTTTTTAGCATTGGCTGGCCGGTGAATGTGACATTGACCATCCCGTTTGGCCCTTCTAGCTGCATGCAAACATATTCGTCTTTTCTTAAAGTCGAGAGCCCAAGCTTGACAAGAGTTTTGACAACCAGTTTTCTGGGCGGATTTTCCGGCAGATTGTTTTCGCTCATGTAGTTTCCACTTCCGTCAGGGTAACCTCAATCGGCAGGTATTTCATCCCGTCATGGCCGAATACGCTTTGGTGGTATTCAAGGGCGTTTGCCGCGTCGTCTGCGGCCGTCTCTTCTGTTTCGCCCTGACCTACGATCACTGCGTCCACACCTACAGGGTAAGCGATGAAAATATTGTCTCCATGTTGCTCAACAACGATATTTACTAATTTCATGAGGCCTCACAATAACTCG
>CAYNDB010000062.1:7090-14998 GCA_964395915.1 uncultured Nitrospinota bacterium
TAATAGGAGACTTAAAAAATAATGTTTAATCGGATGAATATACCTAACAGTGGACAGAATGTTCGCGCTGGATACAGCTCCAGCGCCGTAGAAGCCGAACAGCGGCGCTTTATGGTGAAGGTCTACAACTGGATGACCGCAGGGCTGGGGATCACAGGGCTTGTCGCCTGGATAGTGGCCTCGGACGAAGCTCTTATGCAGATAATCTTCGGCACGCCGTTTCTGGTGATCGGGCTTGTGATAGCTCAGCTTGGGCTCGTGTTCTGGCTTGCCTCCAGGGTGATGCAGATGTCGCAAATGACCGCCATGACGGTGTTCATGGGATATGCGGCGCTTACAGGGCTTACGCTTTCATCCATTTTTATTATGTATACCACAAGCTCCATCGCAAGCGCGTTTCTGGTAACATCCGGCACGTTCGCGGCCATGAGTTTCTACGGGTATACGACGAAAAAAGACCTTACATCCTGGGGAAGCTTCCTTTTTATGGGGCTTATCGGGATAATCATAGCTTCGCTTGTCAACATATGGCTTCAGAGTCCAGCGATATACTGGCTCACCACATACGCCGGAGTGCTTATTTTCGTTGGGCTGACAGCTTATGACACCCAGAAAATCAAGCAGATGAACATCATCGGCAACGAGGGAACCGAGGAAGACACCAAGGAGGCCATACTAGGCGCCCTTACTCTTTATCTCGATTTCATTAACCTTTTCCTGATGTTGCTGAGGATTATGGGGGACAGGCGGTAATAACCTTCCTTTTCCCGTTTTTGCGGTAGTTTTTATGGGTGAAGACATTTTTTCGGGCTGGCGGCCTGCAATCAAACGAACGGTTGCAACCCCCTTTTAAAGGGCAAAGCTCCGCCACTTGCCGCCAAACTTGCGCAATGAGCCAAGAAGGCTCTCCGCAAAAAACCGGTGAAGAATATTTCTGTCGGTGGAAAAGAAGATTTGACCTTTAAACGCGCCATATATGCCTAAAATGGGTTTCTGTGCTGTTTTTCCAAATTTCAGGTTGCTTCTCCGCCTGCAACAGTGATTTAATCTTTCCTTTCCTGTGGTGGGCGTAGCTCAGTTGGTAGAGCACTGGATTGTGGTTCCGGTGGTCGCGGGTTCAAATCCCGTCGCTCACCCCATTATTGCAAAATCTATTTGGGGTTAAAGCTTTATAAGCGTTATTGCCCATTGAAATGTTGTAAGAAAAGGATTACACTTCACTTTTTTCAAGCGAAGAATCTTCTGTGAGAAACCTCTTTTTTCGCGAGTTCGATAATATTTTTAGCGGAAATTGAAGAATAAAATGAGAATAAATAAAGTCGTGAAGGTCTTATGATTGATATAGATTTTACACTGGGCATTCAGGCGATCAACTTCTTCGTAATGCTCTGGTTTTTAAACCGTTTTGTATTCAAGCCTATATTAAAACATGTTGACGAGCGGGAATCGAAATTCAAGGAGATGGACGAACGCGCTCATGCCTCCGCCAAAAAGCTGGAAGACGCCACTGCGGAATATGACAAAAAAATAGTTGCGATACGCCACGAGTCTGCGGAGATTACGGCGTCCGCCCGTAAAGAGGCGCAGGAATCTGCGGTTTTACTGCATGAGAAGGCAAGGGGCCAGGTGAAAAAGGAGATCGACCAGGCGACCAGAGAGATTAGCGATGAAGTGGAGAGGGCGTCTGCGAAGCTTTCAAAAGATGTAAAAAGTCTTGCCGGGTCCTTGGCGGAAAAAATCCTGGGGAGGTCTGTATGAATACAGCAAAAGCTTCCGGGATCATGATGTTTCTGTTCGGTCTTGTCACCTTGGCTATTGTGGTTTTATACGCCGTCCCCGCTCAAGCCTCCGGCCTGCCGATGGCCACGGAATGGAGCTGGGCGCGAGATGGAGGAAGAATTGTCAACTCCGTAATTTTTCTGAGCGTAGTCTTGTGGGGCATTATTAAATTCGGCAAGCCTATTTTTCAGAAGAGGGCGGAGCTTATCGCGGAAAGGTTTGATTCTCTGGAAAAGGCGAGAGAAAAAGCCGAGAAGAGCCTTGAAGATTATATGGTGAAAATAAAGGAGATGGAGGTCGAGGCGGAAAAGATTCGATCGGAAGCGCTTACTGAAGGCGAAATGATCAAAAAGAATATGATCGAACAAGCTGAACAGGTCGCCAAACAGATTGTAGAAAAAGCGTCGGAGCGCATTGCCCTCGAAGCGCATCAGGCCAAGGAAAAACTTCGGAAAGAAACCACTATCGCCGCGATCAACATGGCCGAGGAAATATTGAAAAACAATCTGGGGTCGGACGATCAGAAAAGGCTCGTTGGAGAATATCTTTCCAAAATGGAGAATAAAAATTGAGGGAAACCGTTATAGCGAGCCGATACGCAAAAGCGTTTGTCGAATCTCTAGGCGAGGGGCCTTTGCTGGACAAGATCCGCGAAGAGCTGAACGACGTTGCGGAGACATTCGAAGAGAACAGGCAATTACGCACTATAATGCTCAACCCGGCTATTCCTTTGTCTGTCAAAAAGAATGTTCTGGAAGATATCGGAGCGAAAATCGGCGTAACGCAAGGGACGCTGAAAGCTTTGCGGCTTGTTTTGACTAACGGACGTATTAATATTTTAAAACAGATAGCCGAAGAGTTCGAGAAACTGGTGTTCGAAGCGCTTGGCCGTGTGCGTGTGGAGGTTACCAGCGCCATGGAGCTTTCCGAGGGCGAGATAGCCGCGCTGGGAGAAAAGCTCACGAGGTTTACCGGAAAGAAAGCGGTTATAGATATGAAAGTGGACCGGTCGCTCATCGGAGGCATTGTGACCAAGATAGGCAGCTCCGTTAGCGATGGTAGCGTGAAGAATCAGCTTAAAACATTACAAGTTGGAATTAACTGAAAAGTGAAGGGCTAAAATGGCGATAAAAGCGGAAGAAATCAGCTCGATTATAAAACAACGGATTGAAGGTTTCGAGCGTCAACTGGAGTTGAAGGAAGTCGGAACGGTTATCTCCGTCGGAGATGGTATAGCGCGTCTCTACGGGCTGGAAAACTGCATGGCGGGCGAGATGCTTGAATTCCCGGGAGGAGTGATCGGTATGGCGTTGAACCTTGAAGAGGACAATGTCGGAGCCGTTCTTTTGGGGAGCGACATAGGTATTTCGGAAGGCGATGAGGTAAAAAGAACCGGTAGGATTTTCGAAGTTCCTGTAGGTATGGAGCTTATAGGGCGCGTGGTGGACGCTATCGGGGAACCGATCGATGGCAAGGGGGCGATTAACGCAAAGCAGTTCGGCCCGATAGAAAAGATTGCGCCCGGCGTCATTGATAGAAAATCAGTTCATGAGCCGTTGCAAACCGGTATCAAGGCGATCGACGCTATGATACCCATCGGCCGTGGGCAGCGTGAGCTTATCATCGGCGACAGGCAGACAGGCAAGACAGCCATCGCCATTGATACAATCATCAACCAAAAAGGCCTTGACGTATATTGCATCTACGTTGCCATCGGGCAGAAACGATCGAACGTCGCCAATGTGGTCAAAATATTAGAGGAAAAGGGCGCGATGGAATATACGACCATCGTTTCCGCTTCCGCGTCGGAGCCAGCTCCACTTCAATACATGGCGGCGTATGCGGGATGCGCCATAGGCGAATGGTTTCGCGACAACGGCAAACACGCCCTTATTGTTTACGATGATCTATCAAAACAGGCGGCGGCGTATAGGCAGCTGTCGCTTCTTTTGCGACGTCCTCCGGGTCGTGAGGCATATCCCGGCGACGTTTTCTACTGTCATAGCCGTCTTTTGGAGCGGTCTTGTAAACTCAACGACGAGCTTGGCGCAGGGTCGTTTACCGCTTTGCCGATAATCGAAACCCAGGCGGGCGATGTTTCCGCATATATTCCTACAAACGTCATATCCATTACGGATGGGCAGATGTTCCTGGAGTCGGACCTGTTCTATTCCGGTGTTCGTCCAGCCATCAACGTCGGTATTTCGGTATCCCGTGTTGGCGGCGCGGCCCAGCTTAAGGCGACAAAACAGGTGGCCGGAAGGTTGCGGCTCGATCTGGCGCAATACAGGGAGCTTGCCGCGTTCGCCGCGTTTGGCTCCGACCTTGACGAAGCTACGCAGGCGCAATTGCATCGAGGCGAACGTCTGGTGGAGATTTTGAAGCAGGGGCAATACGCCCCGATGGCGATAGAGAAACAGGTATTGATTATTTACTGCGGTGTTAACGGACATCTGGACGACTTGCCGGTGGCGTCGCTGGCCAAATTCGAGCAGGAGTTTTTATCCTTTATGGAGTCTAAATATCCGCAAGTAAGCTCCGGGATATTAAAAGAGAAAGAGATAACCGACTCTATCGACAAGGAGCTTGTTAAAGCAATAAACGAATTTAAAGAGCGGTTTGAAAAATAGCATAAATGCCAAACCTTAAAGATATAAAACGCCGCATAACATCTGTTACCAATACGCAGCAGATTACACGCGCCATGAAGCTTGTGGCGGCTGCGAAATTGCGACGGGCGCAGGACGCTGTGACTGCGGCGAGGCCTTACGCTGAAAAAGTGATGGAAGTGATGGAGAGCCTTTCCATGAGAGTGGACCCGCAAGCGCATCCGATGCTTACAAGGCGCGAGGTTAAAAACATCCTTATCCTTGTTATGTCTGGCGATAAAGGATTGTGCGGGCCGTTCAACAGCAATGTTTTCAAGGCGGCTGTTGAGATATTGGATGAAAACGAAGATAAGGGTATTTCCATCATCGTTGTTGGCAAAAAGGGGGTGGACTTTTTCCGCCGCCGACCATACGCGGTTGTAGATCAATTTCTTGAGTATGGAAAGAACCTGGACATATCTCTTGCACAGAAAATAGCGGAAGCTGTCGCTACAATGTTCATGGAAGAAAAAGTCGATCAGGTTTACATGGTCTACAACAAGTTCAAGAACGTTGTCGTGCAGGAGCCACAGACTGTTTCGTTACTGCCGACGGCTCTTCCTTCGGTGGAGGAGGAAGAAAGGCCGGTCGATTACGAATATGAGCCTTCTCCCGAGGTGGCGCTGGACGGAATGCTAAAGCGATACATGGAAAATCAGATATTCCAGGCGCTGCTGGAATCGGCCGCTTCGGAAAATGGAGCGCGGATGACCTCAATGGACGCCGCCACAAAAAACGCAAAGGAAATGATCGAAAGCCTGACCCTCATTTACAACAGGGCGCGGCAGGCCGCCATCACCACAGAGCTTATCGAAGTGGTGACCGGCGCGGACGCGCTTGAGGGATAGGTTTAAATTTTGACTTGGAGGATGAAAAAATAATGGCTACAGCTACACAAGGAGCGACAGGACGTATAAAGCAGATAATCGGGCCGGTTCTCGATGTGGAGTTTCCGCCGGGCGAGCTGCCACATATATTCAATGCGCTTCGCATCACATTTGAAGATGGTAAAGCAATAATCGCCGAAGTGGCGCAACACCTGGGGGAGAACTCTGTGAGAGCGGTGGCGATGGAGTCTACCGACGGGCTTATGCGCGGGATGGATGCTGTCGATACAGGCGAGCCTATCACTACACCTGTAGGAAAGGAAGTATTGGGCCGTGTGATAAACGTTATCGGGGAACCGGTGGATAACTGTGGCCCTGTCAACGCCAAGGTGCGGTGGCCGATACACCGCGAAGCGCCTTTGCTTGTCGACCAGTCTACAACGGCTGAGCCGCTCGAAACAGGCATCAAGGTCATCGACCTTCTGGAGCCATATCTCAAAGGAGGCAAGACCGGGCTGTTCGGCGGAGCCGGTGTTGGGAAAACGGTTCTTATCATGGAGCTTATACGAAACATCGCCACGGAGCATAGCGGCTACTCCGTTTTTGCCGGAGTCGGTGAACGAACCCGTGAAGGCAACGATCTTTACCACGAGATGAAAGAAGGCGGCGTGCTGGACAAGACCGCGCTTGTTTATGGGCAGATGACCGAACCTCCGGGAGCGCGGCTTCGCGTCGGGCTAACAGGGCTTACCGTCGCCGAATATTTTCGTGATATGGAAGGTCAGGACGTGCTCCTGTTCGTCGATAACATATTCCGGTTTTCGCAGGCGGGCTCGGAAGTCTCCGCATTGCTTGGCAGGATGCCGTCGGCGGTCGGGTATCAGCCGACGCTCGCTACGGAGATGGGAAACCTTCAAGAGCGCATAACCTCTACTAAAAAAGGGTCTATCACATCGGTGCAGGCGGTTTACGTGCCAGCGGATGACCTGACAGATCCGGCTCCGGCGACTACGTTCGCCCATCTTGACGCGACCACAGTTTTGTCGAGACGTATTTCGGAGCTGGGCATATATCCGGCTGTCGACCCGCTCGACTCCACCTCGCGAATCCTCGATCCAGCGATCATAGGCACAGAGCACTATGAAATAGCGCGCGGCACACAGACTATACTTCAAAGGTACAAAGAGCTTCAGGACATCATCGCCATTCTCGGCATGGAGGAGCTTACCGAGGAGGACAAGGAGATCGTGGCGAGGGCGAGAAAGGTGCAAAGGTTCCTGTCGCAGCCATTCTTCGTGGCGGAAGGTTTTACGGGGACGCCGGGGCGTTATGTATCTATCAAGGAAACTGTCGCCGGGTTCAAAAAGCTTATCTCCGGCGAGTGCGACGAAATACCGGAGCAGGCTTTCTACATGGCGGGGAACCTCGACGAGGTATACGAGCGATACGAGAAAATGAAGAAGGGTAAATAAATAGAGTGGCGGAAGAACAGAACGGCGAAGCTGTAAACCTTCAGATAGTGACACCGACCGGGATGGTGGTCGACACCGCTGTCGATATCGTTACGTTGCCGGGAGCGGAAGGCGAGTTTGGCGTATTGTCTGGTCACACGCCTTTTTTTACGACCATGAGGCCGGGAATAGTCGGGTTCGAAGAAGGTGGGATGCCGCGAAGATATGCGGTTTCCGCCGGGTTCGTTGAAGTGACGCAGGAGAAAGTCATCGTCCTTGCAAGGACATGCGAGGACGCCAACGAGATCGATGCGGAGCGGGCAAGGCTTGCAAGAGAAAAAGCGGAAGCAAAACTCTCCGAACTGCCGGGCGACAGCGACGAACGGGATTATTACGAGACGAAGGTTAAACGGGCTGACGCCAGGCTGGAGATTTCGGAGAAGGATTAGTCGCTTTTGTTTCAGTAATGCAAAAACCTAAAACACCTACAATATTTGCTAATTCGGCGATAGACCTTTATCGCAAACTCAAAGCGATTGATATTAGTGTTCCTAAAGATGATGATGGCCGGCAAACGTGGCAAAGAGAACAGTATTGTGGCAATAGGTTTGTAGCTACGTTCGCTGAAGAGTTTTGTAAATTTCCAATATCTAGACATCATGAAGACAAACCTGATTTTTATATCGTTTGCAATGATATGAGAAATATTGGGCTTGAAATAAGTGAAGTTCGATCAAAAAGAGATACATCAAAATGCGAAGATGGTTTTGCAGGGAATGGACCGGAGAAATATTGGTCAGAACAAACATTTTTAGCGATTCACGGAAAGACAGAAAAGTTCAAAGACTACTCCAAACACGCTCGAAATTATTTGCTTTTATATTGCAATGCCGTAATGGTTGAAGGCAAAAAGGCAAAAGAGGCTGGAGACCATTCACAAATTTGCTTAAACATGGATATCGCAATTAGGTTCCTAATGGAGAAATTTGATGATCTTAATTATTGGACATGCGAAACTATCCCTTATGATAAAATTTTCATCGAACATAACGGACATTTTTATGAGTTTGGTAATTCAAGCCAAAGAAGAATAAAAGTTAATGATCTTTGGAGCTAAAAGCTCTCATTCCCCCAAATATCCCAGATTCTTATAAGTAAACGGTTTTGGCTCTATCCCGAATACTTCCTTATAATCATGCTCAG
>CAYNDB010000063.1:0-5829 GCA_964395915.1 uncultured Nitrospinota bacterium
CGTCGCAAGGGTTTTGGGTTGTAAAAGACCAGCGCGGCGTCGAGTTTGAAATATGGGCAAACAACAGCGGGTTCCCTTATACCGCCACAAGCCCCGATCCACGTTTCTGGGATATGTACGAGCTGTCAAAAGATGTGACAACCGACGCGCTCAACCATCTTAAAACATACGGCGGATTCGCAGACTCCATGAAAGCTTGGGTGAGCGGAACCACCTGGCCTTTTACAAACAGCCTCATTGTATTAACGGCGGAGCTTGAGATACAGTTTGAGCCTGTTGAGGCCACATTGAAAGGTCCGCGCGTGACGGCGCTCATAGGAAATCCCTCATCGAAAGCGGGTGAAATATTAAGCTCCATCATACCTTCAAACGACGTTGGTTCAGGGTTCGACGATTTGACATTGCCAGACCTTAAATACAGGATCGGTAAACAGCAGTCGATATGCAGGTTTGTCCGGACCGTAACACGAGAATCCAACACGGAGCTTAAGAAAAACTTTTCGACGGGCAAATACGACCTCGTTAAAAAATCTGATTCCAGGGACAACTTCAACCCGGCGCCTCCCACGGGCGGCGTTGCCGATATAAATCAGGACAACATGCTGGCGGATGGAAACGGCTTGCCAATGATAGTCAGGTTAAGGTCCGCGCCAGAAGCGGTGGTCAACGAAGTGACGGTGCGTTATATCGACGAGGATGGGGGGAACAGCTCTGTGACGATTGCCAATAGCGGCTCTGTAGATACGTACGGAGTGAAACGCTATGTGGAGGACCTTGGCGCCGCTATGACTAAGCAGGCTGCGGAAGACCGCGCGCTCGACATTCTCAACGCAAACGCCGAACTGAACGATTATTACATGATGTCGTTTCCTTTGGGGGCCGCTATCGCGCTGGAGCCGAACGATATTTTACAGGTGACAGCCGATATGGACGAGCTTGCGAACACGAAGATGCGTGTTGTCTCTGTGGAAGTCGACCCGGGTCATCTGGCTTTTGGAAAAGTGGCGAGCGTTACTGTTAACGCGCAGAGATATTCAAAAGCGCGGCGGGGGTTTGGACAGATACCTTTAGGTCAGGGGCCGTTCGGCTCCGGCCAGATTTTGGAGAACTAGGGATGCTACTAACAAACAACCAAAATTGTCATCCCGCGCTGGACACGGGATTCCGTTGTTTAACGAGTGAGATGCCGGATCGAGTCCGGCATGACAAAGTGACGGGATCGTCACGCGTCGCTTGCGCTCCTCACAATGACATTTATAAAAAACGTTATGCGCGTTCGCGCTGTCATACAAGCATTTAACGGAGAACTAAAATGCCGATACAGGGAATTACACCGAACAGGAGCCTTACAAAAATATCGTCCGGCTCAACGGACAACTGGGACGTATGGTACAACGATGTTATAGACAAGCTCGATGAGCCAACGATCCTATACCAGATATCCGTGGCAGAGAACATGAGCGACGGGGATGTGGCGGTGATACTGGACGACGGCTTCGGCGCTAAAAAGGCGTATAAAGCCACAAGCGCAACGTATACATTCGGCGATCCACTTTGTGTGGTGACATCGAATGTGACTGCCGGGAACCTGGCTCCCGTTGTGATGGAAGGCAAGGCGCAGAGCGTGAACTGGTCGTTCGGAGCGGGAGACAGATTCGTCTACCTTTCCGCTTCAGGGACGGTGACTACTACCAGGACCAAAGATGAGCCGATGATCGGGTTCGTTGTTTCCTCCTCGTCCATTTACTTCAACCCGGCGTTAGGGTTTACAGCCATGATTAACCCGGCATTTTCCGCGCATAAAAATGGCGCGAACCAGGCCGGGATAGGCTCCGGAACATGGACGCTTGTTACATACCCAACAGAGAATTACGACACCGCTAACGCTTTTGACATTTCAACAAGCCGATTCTCGCCAAAAGTTGCAGGAAAATATTTAATTACCGCTCATATCACGTGGACAAGTTTCGCCGATTTAGGGCAGGCTCTCATTTCGATTTATAAAAACGGATCGGCATATCGCGCCGTGACGCAAAGATCGCCCGGGACAGGATCGATCTCTGTATCAATCACCTCCATTGTAGATATGAACGGAACAACCGATTTCGTGGAAATCTACGCCTATCAGGAATCTGGCGCAAGCCGGGATATCGATGGCGCCGAAGTGTCGACAAGCTTCGCCGGATCGAAGATATCTTAAACCATCCATCACAGGAGTAAAGAATGGTCACACCAAGGACTATAAATGTAGGCCCTTTATATAAGCCGGACGGCGCCACACCTCTCGCCAACGCCACAATCACATTTACCCTGGTGGACGCCAGGGGCAAAAACACGGCGGGCTACGAGCAGGCGACAAACGCGCAGGTGGCGGGAGTGATAAGCGCTGTCACCGATACAAACGGGCAGGCGTCTGTTTCGCTTACGCCGAACGATCAGCTTGTCGGGACGACATACTACAACGTAAGCCCGGCGGACGCATATGGCTATACGAGGTTCCGCGCATACCTTTCCACAGGATCGGGCTCTATAAATTTCGCCGACCTTTATGTATCCAGCCAGAATATAGCGCCTGGTGAGTGGAGCGCGTTCAGCATCCATGCCCAGGACGAGACAAAACATCTGACATCGAACGAGGACGCGGCCCTTGCCGCCGCAAACAGCCCAAGCGCGGGCAATCCAATCGCTACAATCGCCGACACGGCGGGCGGAGCGTTTACCAACCTTACCGATACTCCGGCTTCATATACGGGGCAGGGGGGGAAATATCCCAAGGTCAAGGCGACAGAGGACGGCCTTGAATTCGACACCGCAACCGGCGGCGGTGAAACGAATACCGCGTCGAACGTGGGGGCTTTCGGCGTTGGGCTGTTTAAACAGAAAGCAGGCGTCAACCTTGAGTTTAAAAATATCAACGCCGGATCGAACAAGGTCACGATAACCGATGACACAGCCAATAACGAAGTCGATATCGATATCACAGAGGCGAACATAGTTCACGACAATGTATCGGGAGCGGGATCGAACACACACGGGCAGATCGACACGCATATTGCCGCAAGCTCTCCGCATTCCGGGCATGAGAATACGGTCAATAAAAACTCCGCCAACGGATATGCCGGTCTTGACGGATCAAACAAGCTTACTGGCTCCCAGCAAGTATATGGCGCCATTGCCAATTCCGCATGTGAGGGTAACGACGCAAGGTTGTCTGACGCAAGAACGCCAACTTCTCATGCGCATAACACGTCGGATGTGAACGCTGGAACGCTCGTGCACGAACGTGGCGGGCTTGAAGCGGATGTGTCGGCCTACAGCGGCGTGCCGCTTATTAATGGCGGAGCGACGTCCAACCTTAAGTACAACTTTTCCGCAACGATAGCGCCAGGCGTAACGGACGACTCCGGAGCTGGCTATAGCGTAGGGTCGCTATGGATAGACACAACTGGCGATAGGGTTTACGTTTGCCTCGACAACACAGCCACCGCCGCTATTTGGAGGGAACTAGGAGTGAAAGATTACAAAATAGACGACTTTTATACATTCAGCGTGAATACGCACACCCCGTCGACAGGAGCGGCCACAGACGCAGACTCCGCCCCGACATACAGAGTATACGAAGATGAGACAGCGACACCGATATTGACAGGGGTAATGGCCTTGCTTGACTCGACGAACACCACGGGCTTCTATTCCGAGCAAATCCAGCTTACCGCCGCGAACGGATTTGAAGAAGGAAAAAGTTACAACATCTATATCACGGCGACCGTCGGCGGAACCGCTGGAACCACAAAACGATTTTTCAAAATGTAAGGAGTGAAATATGGCAATTATAAGTAAAACATGGGCCACTGAAACTGCAATCATGAGCGCAGTGGCCGTAACGACTGGAAGCGCATCGACCGCTGTTGATCTTAAAACAAACGGCTATGAAGCGGCGCACGTTACTGTTGACGCCAATTTCCCGTTGACTCCCACCGACAATCTTGTTGTTGAAGTACAGGCAAGTCTTGACGGAACAAACTGGGACGATACACCGATTCACAAATTCACGATAGACAACGCGACCGATCCGAATCAGGTCAGCTTCGTTGTTAAAGATGTAGCGCAGTTCCGGCTCTACTGTTATGCCAGCGGGACCACAGACACAATAACCGTGACCGCTAAACATCAGGCCTGGAGATATCAGAGTGTTTAAACCTGCGCGTGGGATACAGCTTAATCGCTCACATCCGTTTGCGCGGAATCTTGTAGCCCCGTTTTTAATGAACGAGTTTACAGGAAACAAGATTTATGCGCCGGGCGGGTTTCAGGGAAATTTCAACGCAAATAGTTATTGGCAGGATGAGGGTGTAAGACTTAACAATCCGACAACGTCAACAGATAGCAAAATCACAACAGACATTGACTATAACGCCGATCTTGGAAGTCAGGGAACGATTGTATGTTGCTTTAAAACAGTTGGTGTTATTAGTTATGCTCACATTTGCGGATCTTATCCCACTCAAGACGCTTTTCGCATATATAGAAATAACAGTGATGCCCAACTATATTTTCAACTTAATAGCGCCGCCATGCTTGTTTCAGGGGTAGCTACAAATATATGGGATGGCGCATATCACACTGTGGCTTTCACGTGGGACGCCGATGCAAACGTACGAAAATACTACATCGACGGTGTTCTGGAAACGACAAATACTACAGCATTCACAATGCCGACAGGGGAGACGATGAACATCGGCGGTAGGCACAACCAATATTACGCAAACGATGCGGTCTATAAATATTTCTACCCCTTCAACACTGTTCTTTCCGATATCGAAATAGCGCAGATAACACGCGAGCCGTTCGCGATGTTTGAGGGAGGAATCAATCCTGCTTTGTTATATGCGGCGGCTGTATCCGCAGGTAACATTTTTCCTGTCTTTGCAGGGGATAGCGTCCACTCGGCCTTGTTCGGCGGACAGATGGTGAGGTAACGATGGCTTCACGTCTGATTTCCGACCTTGTTCCAGCGGTTGCCCGCGCCGCTATGGCGCATATAGACCTTTGTCGCCGTGAGGGGGTAGAGATAATCGACTATTGTACCTATCGCTCCGAAAAAGAGCAGGGTAAGTTGTATGAAATTGGAAGAATTGAACCCGGCCGTATAGTGACATACGCCCGTCCCGGAAAATCGTTTCATCAATTCCGGGTCGCAAGAGATATCGTTCCTTTGATAAACGGCAAAGCGATATGGGATGACGACGTCTTGTGGGAGAGGGTGGGGCGGCTTGGCGAAGCTGTGGGATTCGAGTGGTCAGGCCGTTGGGAGAGGTTTCGTGAGCGCCCTCATTTCCAAATCACCGCAGGACTTCGAATTGATGAAATAAGCGAAATGACATCCGCGCAGGTAGAAGATGTAATAGAGCAGTGGTACAAAAACCACGAACTTTTGAAAACAGTAGAGCTGGCGGAAGCCAGATTAATTGGTGAAAAGGAGATTATATAATGAAAAGTAAAAAACTATGGACAACGATATCGTCTATTGCGTCGGTAATAATGGCGACCCAGCTGGGGCTTACGCCTGAGATAGCGGAAACGGTGATAACGGCGATTGCATTGATAGCCGGCGCTTTTAATTTAGGGCAAGGTGTGGCAGACGGCTTGAGCAACGGAAAAACGTCCGCTGGAGCTAGGTAGGATGACGATATCCGTTGTCATTGCGAACGTAGTGAAGCAATCCCGTGGGGAGAACTACGGTAAGCGCAACTACACTTCTCCCATCGGGATCGCCGCGCTTGACGCGGGATCCCGTCATTAACTTATGAGATACTGGACTATAAATCA
>CAYNDB010000063.1:5929-10017 GCA_964395915.1 uncultured Nitrospinota bacterium
CCGCGCTTGACGCGGGATCCCGTCATTAACTTATGAGATACTGGACTATAAATCAGGCATGATACTTTTTTCCTTGTTTTGCTGGTCTGCCTTACGTAAACTAATCGATTCAATTATCTCAATAATATATTGAACGAATAAACGGAGAAAATCATGGCAAGCAGCACAAAGAAGAAAAAAGCTAAGAAACGCTGGAGAAGCAAAAAAGCGAGCCACAGAGGGTAGGAACATAAATGTCCCTGTCAGTAGATGAAGTCCGGCATGTGGCCACATTGGCCCGGCTGAAGCTTAGTAAAGAGGAAGAGAAAATATTCGCTAAGCAGCTTTCCGCCGTGCTGGACTATATTGGCCAGCTCGACGAGCTTGAGACCGGCGAAGTGGAGCCAACATCCCACGCGCTTGATATAAATAACGTATTCCGTGAAGACGCGGCCGAAATCAGGTTCGAAAAGGACTCATGGAGCTCCAACGCCCCTGCAAAGGATCACGGCCATTTCCGCGTACCGAAGGTTATAGATAATTAAAACAGCATGACCGATCTTTGTTCGCTCACCATTCACGAGCTTTCCGATAAACTATCTTCCGGAGAAACCACCAGCGAAAATGCTGTTCAGGCATATCTTGACCGAATCGCTGTTGTAGACCCAAAAGTAAACTCTTACGTAACCGTAGCCGCCGAAGAGGCTTTGCGCCAGGCGCGCGAAGCGGATAATAAACGTTCGGAAGGAGAGGGCGGCCGCTTGCTGGGCGTCCCTGTCGCGTTAAAGGACCTGATTGCGACCAAAGGTATCAGGACCACTTGTTCTTCAAAGATTCTCGATAACTTCATCCCGCCGTATGACGCTTTCGTAACAAAAAAATTGCGCGAGGCCGGAGCTGTGATATTGGGCAAGACGAACATGGACGAATTCGCCATGGGTTCGTCGACAGAGACGAGCCACCATGGAATTACCCGCAACCCGTGGAACCTGGAGACGATTCCTGGAGGATCATCGGGTGGCTCTGCGGCGGCTGTTGCGGCGGATTTGTGCGCCGGGTCGTTCGGGTCGGACACTGGCGGGTCTATACGCCAGCCTGCCGCGCTTTGCGGAATCGTCGGGATGAAGCCGACGTATGGCAGGGTGTCCAGATTCGGTCTTATAGCTTTCGCGTCGTCACTCGACCAGATCGGCCCGATGACGAAGGACGTTGAGGATTGCGCAATATTAATGAACGTTGTCGCCGGGCATGACTCTATGGACTCCACATGCGCGAATGTTCCTGTCGCCGATTACACTGCCAATCTTGGCAAAGGCGTTAAAGGAATGAAGATAGGTGTGCCGGATGAATATTTCGTTGACGGTATGGACCCGGAAGTGGAGAAGCTTGTTCGTGACTCCATTGCCGTTCTGGAAGGTGAGGGCGCGGAAATAATTCCCATCTCCCTGCCACATACGAAATATGGGGCGCCCGCTTATTACGTCATCGCTCCGGCGGAGGCGTCCTCCAACCTTGCGAGATACGATGGCGTAAAATACGGTTTCCGCGCTGAGACCGATGGCGACTTGAACGAGATGTATTCCGCAACACGGATGGAAGGGTTCGGGACGGAGGTAAAACGCAGGATAATGCTTGGCACATATGCGCTTTCGTCCGGATATTACGACGCATACTATTTAAAAGCGCAGAAGGCCAGAACGCTGATTAAAAACGATTTTGTCGAGGCGTTTAAAAACGTTGATGTGATCGTAACGCCAACCACTCCTTCGCCAGCTTTCGGTATCGGAGAAAAAACTGACGACCCGTTGCAGATGTATCTTTCCGACATTTTTACGATCAACTGCAACCTTGCCGGAATTCCCGGTCTATCCACACCGTGCGGTTTTAGCGGGAATGGCCTGCCAGTTGGGTTGCAGGTCCTTGGAAATTATTTCGAGGAATCGACGTTGTTGCAAGTGGCGCAGGTGGTTGAATCGAAAATGTACGCGAACGCAAACAAGCCGGAAAAATCTTTAACGTGAAGCCTATCTTTCTCCGTACATTTTTTCGTAATAGTCGCGGTATGCGCCAGAGGTTACGCTATCGAGCCATTTCCGGTTCTGTTCGTACCAGTCAACCGTAGAGCGCAACCCTTCATCGAAAGATATCGTTGGACGATATCCAAGCTCATCCTGAATTTTTGTGAAGTCCATGGCATACCGAAGGTCGTGCCCGGGACGGTCTTTCACAAACGATTTTAAGGAAGCGGATTTTCCCATGATCTCAAGAAGCTTATCGGCCACATCGATATTTTTTAGTTCACAGCTGGCGCCTATATTATATATTTCTCCAGTCCGACCATTTTTCAGCACAAGGTTTATAGCGTGGCAATGGTCGTTTACATGTATCCAGTCCCGCACATTTTCACCTTCGCCATATATCGGCACAGGTATGTCGTTGCGAAGATTGTTAATGAACAACGGTATAAGCTTTTCCGGAAATTGATTTGGCCCGTAGTTGTTCGAGCATCTTGTGATAATGACCGGCGTTCCAAAAGTGCGGTGGTAGGATAGGGCAAGCATATCCGCCGCAGCTTTCGAAGCTGAGTATGGGCTGGAAGGATTTAGCGGAGTCGTTTCCGTAAACGCAGGGTCGTTGGGCCCAAGCGATCCATAAACCTCATCTGTGGAGATTTGAATAAATCGCTCAATATCAAAGCGCCGTACTTTTTCAAGAAGCGAAAACACTCCCATCGCGTTTGTTTGCATGAACTCGGCTGGATCGGTTATTGATCTGTCGACATGCGATTCCGCCGCAAAATTTATAACAGCGTCGAAACTGTTATCCGTAAACAGCTTTTCTAAAAGTGTATCGTCGGTGATGTCGCCACGGATGAATGTGTGCCGTTCATTGTCGATAGCAGGCGCCAGGTTTTCCAGAGCTCCGGCGTATGTGAGCTTGTCTAGGCTTACGATTTCATCTTCGGAATGTTCGAGCAGTCTTTTGAGAACGTAGGCGCTCCCGATAAATCCGGCGGAGCCTGTTACGAGCAGTCTCACCCGTCTTTACGGCTCCAGTCGTAATCGATATGGTTATCGTAAGGATCGATCCTGTATTCGTCAGGATTGTCACGGTTGTATGGCTCGGTGACAAAGTTCAAAACCATCGCTTCCGTTTTAGAAATACATTTGAAGCCATGGATCACTCTGGCCGGTATGCGTAAAACAATCATGTTATGTTCGCCGAGAAAAAATTCGTTTATCTCGCCATGGGTAGGGGAGTCTTCCCTGCCATCGTAGAGAGCGACTTTCATCATTCCACTTAACACGGTAAAATGGTCGTCCTGATGATTATGATGGTGCCACGCTTTTACAACGCCCGGATATGCGGTGGTTATGTAGACCTGCCCGAAATTATTATAAATTTCGTCGTCGCAACGAATGATTTCCATCAACCGGCCACGTTCATCCGGTATAACTTTTAACTGCTTTATTATTACTCCGTCAATCAGAGTCATTCAAAAATTCCCAAGGCTAAATGGTGTCACCAGTATATTACACATGACGCATTAAACTAACTTTTCAGAAGTCTTGTCCATATCAGCCAACCAAAAATGATGAAAAACGAAGTAATGGCCAAAATAAACGGTCCGGGAGAGGAGATATTATCATTTTTGAGGATTACGAATGTGACAAACAGATATCCTGTAGTTGGGATATATATAATCAGCTTTTGGCCGAGCTCCGAGGTTCTGCTATATGCGGTAAGGCCGATGACAATAAGCAGGGGGCCCAGAACAAAAGGGTTTAATAGTACCTCGACAGGGTCAGCTCTTTCCAGCCAATTCATCAAAAGGTCGAAATCGCAGTTTGCGTAGAAATATTTAATATTTTCGATCAACATGCTGCCGTGATTTTCTTTTTATTAAACTTAACTCGTAAATTTTACAATAATTTGGGGTAATGATGTCTGCAAATGTGTTATTTGCCGAAACTTCGTGACAAAGCCCCCTCTGGGCTATCTTCCGATAAGATATATTATGTAAACTAGCTCCTGCGGCGAATCGTTGGTCCTTCGAATTACATTCGATAGCGGGATTCGTTCCGCTTTGAGATCAGCTTCGTGTCATT
>CAYNDB010000063.1:10117-14948 GCA_964395915.1 uncultured Nitrospinota bacterium
ATGCTTTCCGTTCAGTCGTTCCATGAAATAGCAGAGACAGTCTTGTCGCACTATTTCGCAGTTGCGGGTGAACATGGCGGGTGTGACTTCCTTAAGAAGGCGCACTTTTCCATCTTCCAGGTCTAAATATATCTCGCCTACTTCCTTCCCCATTTCGTCCCACACCTCAAGGAGCGTGGAGTTTCCTTCCGCCACATTGCCAAGAAATGAGCCTGCCGGCATGCTCCTGAAATTTAGATGATCAAGATCATCGCGTAGATTTAGAGCAAAACCGTTGCCACCGTATCCGAAAGTGATGTTGGGGGCGATCTTTACTGTAGCCACTGTATGAAAAAGGTGAAGGTCATGGTCGTGAACCGGGTAGTCTGGCACATGCTCAAGGCGCAACAGAGCATCTAGGAAATCGCTGGCGTGCTTTGCGCCATATTCGTTACCCGGCAACCCGCATTCCACAGTCACTGATGGGCATATATCAGCAAAGGCCGCTGATTGGGTGCCGAGCGGTTTAATATAGTGCACAACGGTTCGGCTGAAAATGGTGGCCAGTTGGAAAAAAGGATTTTCCTTTTTGGGCACAGCGGCATGATGCGGGTTCAACCCTGTATTGTTGTGGATGTCAATACTGGCGAACGGCTCAAGTTTTCGAATCTCGTCGACTATCAGCCCCATCATCGCATGGATATTGGTATCGCCTGAACACCAGCACCTGTTGTAATCTGGCTGACCGTCCAACAATCTTTTGCCATGCGCGGCCGCATCGACGTTTGCGATAAAAATCGATAGAGCTCTTGGAAGCTTCTTCCCTTCGTATTTCTTTAATAGACCCTGGACGGCTTGAAGCCCGGTGACTTCGTTGCCGTGTTGGAGAACGGACACAAATAATGGATTTGCGCGTTTGCCCCTAAGATGAATCAAGGTCGGGCTATTAAGAATGTCGTACAAACGCGCCGCGGGAGTTTCCAGCAATCCTTCAGGAATGTAATCAATGATGTTAAGCATTACGATTTACACCGGCCACTCATGTACAGGCGCTCCGTTTTTTTGTCGTTCGTAGTATGCGGCGGTAAGCTCTTTCGACCCGCACTTGTGTTTTGCCAAATACGCTCTCTGCCATGCGGTTCCGGTTTTCCCGCTTATCGCCCTTCTCTCGATAATACCAAGATATAGGCTGATGTCATCATTGTCCAACCCCAGCGTTTTGAGTCCGCTTTCAGCCAGCGGCAATAGTTCGTCGATTATCAGGTACTTGATGGATATCTTTTTGCCTTCGCTCCATCGAACATCGGCGCCAAGCCCGTCTTTCGCCGCTGAATAGAAGTTTGCCCTGGCGTGGGCGAATGGAATTACTTTTTCCAGCGGAGGAGTAATGGTGGAGAGCGCTTCGGCAAGGCCATAATAAAACGCCGCGTTAGCGATAGTGTCCATAAGGCTCGGCCCGGATGGTATCACCCTGTTCTCTATTCTCAGGTGATGCGTCCCGTCGTCGGAAAATCCTATCAACGCCCTGTTCCAGCGCCAGATAGTTCCGTTGTGCAGTCTTACATGAGAGAGCCGGCTAATATCGTCATCAAAATTCATCGGCAAAAGAGTTTCATATTTTTCCAGATTCTCTTTGAAAATTTCCATCAATGATTCATGCATATAGTCACAACCCAAGGTGACCCTGTTGGGAGCGCAATCCCCTACCCTTCCCTCACTGTTTTCCGCCAGAGATTGTTCGAATACAGGGATACGGGTCTCGGCCCATAAATCCTTGCCAAACATGAAAGGTGAATTGGCGGTCACCGCCACAATAGGAGCC
The DNA here is from genome assembly GCA_964395915.1 of uncultured Nitrospinota bacterium. GTDB lineage: Bacteria > Nitrospinota_A > UBA7883 > UBA7883 > JAJRTC01 > CAYNDB01. The sequence continues at coordinate 11,919 of CAYNDB010000063.1, forward strand.
GAAGCTATTACAGAAGCGTTATAGAACCTGACCGCTTTACTGAAACCGACCTGAAACTGTATCTGGAATGCGGCAGTCGCGGCTTCGAGCATTACGCTGGAATGTTCGAGACGAAGCCTTTCCCTGCCTTGTATGTCGATAGTCACCGGGGCGCCTTCGCGTCTTTGTATGACCTGGTCGTTCAACGCTCGATAACGTTTCATCCTGGACATGTTTTGCGGAACAAGCTGCGATTCTCTAACGGTTGGCAGGATACCGGCCATTATCAGCTTCGCGTCAAATTGTTTGGCCACCTCGTTGCAATTATCCCAGGTTTTTTCAAGTTCTTTATGCATTTTGCTCAAGGCGTTTTCCGTAAGTTTATACGGGACCGTGTTCAGCTCCACGTTGAACATGGCAAGCTCAGCTCCCACCAAAGGATCGTTTAGCGCTTCAAGATATTCCACATTTATAGGGGTGGGATTGTAATCCTTGTCAACGAGCCATGCTTCAAGCTCAAATCCGCCTATGCCATGTTTGTTTGAAAACGCTCGTTTAGCGAAATAGTTTTCAAGCAGGACAGTCTCCTGCTCCATGCTTTCCTTAAAAAGAACAAAGTCACTCTTCGTAAAATGGGATGTTTCGATTTCCTGCCCCATCCGATACGTCCTTTCCAGACTTGTCTTTTAAAATCACAAATCGAGCGTTAATTTATATATATACGATTATTTTAAAAGAAAAAGGAGATGGATGACACCTAATAGGCGGGAAGCGTGTCAATCGAGATGTGTCTTAAGCTTAAGCGAGCTTTTCCTTATTCACAAGCTCGCCAATTGAAACGGGGACTCCCTGCTTTATTTCGAGGTTTAGAAACTCGCAATGCACAAGCTCCCCGGCGATACGCACCAACTTTGTCCATTCCGGACTGTAATCGGTGTCAACAGTGGAAAGCGTAGAGCGTTTATCCTCCCACGGTCTCGAATTCTTGTCGGTCAGGTCAATGTCGGAAAACACGCATTCTAAAAATACCGGCGTCTTCTCGCGAATTACAAGGCGGGAGATAGTCCCGTCTCCCATTTCACGCGCGTATCCGAAAAACCGAAACCACCCTGGATGGAGCATGGACTTCGCTTTTTGCTTTCCATTTCCGTTCCCGGTGACCGCATAAACCATATGATTTTTTTCCATTTTAAGAACTGCCCCCATACAAAACTACAAAACACCTTATCTACCTATCGGAAAATAAAGTTGAAACTTTAGCCGAAGAAAAAATATTTTTGAAAAAATTTTAAACAGAGGGAATACAAGAGGTTGCGAGGATTTTATTTAATGGCTCAACATAATAAATAACTTCTGCCAGAGACGATATGGTCTATTGCGCGGCTACCTGGATTAAGAAAAATGGCGGAAGTTACAGGCAGCCGGAACAATCCGCATTCAAGATGCAGGTCATGATAGAGCTGTCACCTTGCTTATGCAAGAGGATAAAACTGCTGGGGTCTTGTGAACATTGGATGTTACTGGCGGTACCCACTGAGGAAATATTAACCTGTATCCGTACGTCATCAAAGATATACATATCTCCATTTTCAACATTAGCGGCGGTCATATCTCCGCCGCCAGCCAGCGTATCAGTTATGGATCCTATGAGAAAGGGGGGCGATCCAGCATATCCGCTTCCCGTGACATCCACGTCGAGAACCCCGTCAAACGCCCACTTGCCACTTTCAGTCATCAACGATACAAATGTCCTGGTCAGCCCTTCAGAGCGCACATCGGCGCCACCAGACCCGGTCCGATCGCCAATAACAGTACCCTGAAGTATCGTGTAACCGCCACCAGACCCAACAGAGGAATGGTTGTCATAATATAACTTTACCCCGACCAATGAATCGATCCCTGTGCCACCACTAAATACAGGGGTAATATCTATCCGTCCATTTTCATCAGTTCTCGTTGTAGTTCCCGCTACCGCTCCTCCCACCTGGGTGGAGAGGGTATCCGCTTGTGAGTTCGCATTTTCTAGCAAGCTTTCCACGATTTCTTGCCCTTGCGCGTCAATATTGCTGGTCGTTGCGCTACCGGAATCGGAGCTTCCACCACCTCCGCCCCCACAGGCGGAAGCCAGGGTTATAAGAGCGACAAAAAGAATAATCTGGATCGAATGCGCTTTAACCGACATCTTTTATATAACTCCATTGCATTGTTTTTACAGCTTGAATCCTGCTAAATTGGGTAAAATATAGATAGCAACCTACCTTAAAGGACTATTTACACCTTATATTATAGCTATCTCACGGCTGATATCCACTCTTTGCTTCGTACATTTCCAATATACCAGTATATAGGACAGGTTGATTCTGGTCTTGCCATGTGGGTGGACGTCGCTACTCTACCCTGTCATCGCGAGCAAAGCGTGGCGATCCCGATGGAAGAAGTGTGATGCGTTTACCAAAGTACTTCCCATGGGATTGCTTCAATATCGCAGGTATGATTACTTCGTAGTAATATCTTACCTAGAAGAGAGATATCTCTATGGAGAGTTTCAAAAAAGAGCTTGAAGGCGTCACCGCCAGGGTTCATCACTCCACGCTCGACGAAGCTCCGCAGGCGTATAAAGACATCAACGAGATCATGCGATTACAGAAAGATATGGTGCGTGTAACGCATCATCTGAAACCGATAATTAATGTTAAGGGATGAGAAGTGTTAAAATTCGAGATTTTTTAGGGTATTCACCCGTTCTTCCTCTTTCCGTATTTGAGCCTGCAGTTTTTCGCGCTCATTTCGCTCGGTCTCTTCCTTTTTACGTCGTAATTCATCTTCATATAACTTGTTAGCTCTAGGTAGCCATGACTTAAAGTTATTGATAATCTGTTGAGCTTGATCAGATCTTGCGGAAATACGTGCTTCATTACCACTAAACTGGAAATTGCGTGGGTCTTTACCCACCAGACAACTATAGCTACCTAAATTTTGAAAGGCCGAAACCCATTCAAAATTAATTATATGGTTTAACTTAATCTTTAAGTTTTCATCTTTCCAATCACC
>CAYNDB010000064.1:0-12067 GCA_964395915.1 uncultured Nitrospinota bacterium
GAGCGTTTGATTGCGGTTCAAGAGGTCACAGGTTCGAATCCTGTCGGGCGCACCATTTTTCAAACACTTGCCGTAAATGTCATAATGTCAGAAGCGGATATAAAGTCTCGGCCCGGCCCGTGGCCGTATATAACATCTATACGCGTTCCATTGTTTGTATCGCTCATTTTGCTATCCGTTTTATCTTTTGATGTCGCACACTCCATTATTACCAGGCTTACACTTAAACCAGCTGAATGGCAAATGGGCGAACACTTCTGGAACGCTCGAAAGAGTGTGGCCGTATATCCTGATTTACCAGAGATTCCATATCAATTACCCGGGCCGCTGGACAATTGGGCCGGAGGCGAAAGTAAAGAGATCAGGCTACTTTTACCTTTTAGCGGTCCTGTAATATTAAACATCAAGTTTAGCGACAGCCATGAATCAGCTCCGCCAAAGCTGGAAATTCGTTATGGCTCCGATGTAAATATATTTAAAGTCCGTCAAGGGAGTGGACATATACCGAAGTTTGAATCGAAAAAACGGGACATCCCCGATCTGGTTTTTACTGCGACAGGCAATAAGAAAAGTGGCGACAGCCCAGGCTGGATAGCAATCAAAAGCGTCGCAGGCTCATGGGTGGAATTTCATAGCATAACGGTTCAAAGGGCGATTCCATCATGGCGCTACTATGTTGTAACGGTTGGATGGATATCCGTTGTTGTGTTACTTGCTTTTTATACGATGAAACGCCGCGACACGGCAGGGGGATTCACAAGTTTTATTGAAACGATAATTGAGAGAGAGGAGCTTAAGAAAGCCTCTGTGTTAAGGGCTTTAATATCGGCGGCGCTTTTTACAGGCGCTTTGGGATTGTCGTCCGGCGTGGAAGCTTTGTTCGACGGTTTTCCACTTTCGCAAAGGCTGGAGCTATACCTGGGCGCGATACTATTTCCGTTTCTTGCAATCATAGGGTGGCGTCTGTTTTCGACCAGAAACGCTACGATGTTTCTGGCAGCGCTATTTTCCCTAAAGCTTGTACTGGCATTGCTTGCGCCACAGAGCGGGCTGAATGTGCGGGTGTTCGATACGCCTCGTGAAATGGCTGAAGGCCATTGGAAAAAAACATATTCAACATTATGGAAGGGTGGGGTAAGCGATCTACAAAAGAGGCCATACGAAGGCGCAAGGGATTTCCCGTTCGAATGGATGAACGATTATATCGTCAATGAATATAGCGGCGTTAAATGGGTCGGCCTGAGACTGTCCGGCTATGTGCGCCTGCCGGAAGGCGCGCGGTTTGCCATAGTGGCCACTGGCGTTTCAAAAGGTCATGTAAACGCGGTTGACGAAACTGGCGAGTCGTCATTTCCAATACCTGTAGTGGCTACTCCTGTTGACGCGGCGCTGCAAGCTTCGGAAGAAACAGGGACAAGGCGCAATCTTGCAATATCGGGTGATCTTTACTATGGGTTGGTCGAATCGGAAGCCGACTATTCACTTATTCCGGTCATAATAAATAAAAATGGCGTAGTTTCGCTTCCTTTCGGGAAAAATATTTTGTGGGCGGGGAAAGACGGGCTTGAAATCTCATCTTTCAAACTTGGCATTTTCAAAACGTTCGCTTTTGTCATCGACACTGGCGTAATTCTTTTTACGCTTTTCTGGACTCTTTTTTCTTATAAAGCGTTAATTAAAAATAACCGGTCATACCTATCTCTATCTCTTATCGGTATTGCCGGAGCCGTATTAATAGTGATATGCCGCTTTGCAGGGGTTGCGGGGGCAGGGGAGGTTACGTCGCTTGGAATAGTTTCCGCGCTGACGCTTGCATGCGCTATTTTTATTTTACAGCGTGATGAACGTAAACATGGCGGCAAGTTAAAGGTGGACACCTGTATGGCCACGCTTCTTGCGGTGGCCCCTTTGGTATTTATCTACTTCACTGTTGAATGGTGGGGAGAGATTGGGAAGATGCGCCTGCTCTCACCCGGTCACGACTGGCATACATATCAGGTTTTCGCTCGAAAAATATTTTTGGATGGAGACATATTGTCCCTGCATGAAGGGATATACAGGTACATGCCGTTTTACAGGTACGTTGTTGGTCTCACGCATTCTATCTTTGGCCAGACGATGCTAGCGCTAAATTTCTGGGACGTATGGTGCGTCATGGGCTCTTCGGCGCTTCTGGCGGCTGTGGCGTATCGGCTTACCATGTCCGCCCCCTTCGCTTTATCTGTTCCGCTCATATACCTTTTCAACGCATTCACTATGGGTTTTCTTGCGTTAATGGATCGTGGGCTGCAGGAGAACACGTCGATTTTATTCATGATGCTGGCGCTCTGGATTTTTATGCATCATGGGCTCCGCTCATCTGTGAAAGCTTTTACGGCAGGTGTTTTTGGAGCGTTGGCGTTCTGGACTAGGATGGACCATATCGGCCCTATATTGGGTTTATCCCTTCTTGCGCTGGAGCCTGTACATGGCCATTTTACATCTGCGTGGAAACAGTTTATCCATAAGGCGTTTATGAACAGATGGCGGCTGTCTATTTACATATTCACTGTGGCGCTGGCGGTGTTCATGGTCGGCGCGCGAAACTATCTTGTAGGCGGTATTTTCTGTCTGGATGATCCCAGAGACCTGGGGCAAATCACATGCTTTTCAGCGGAGTGTATAACCAGAAACATGAGGATGATCCTGCTCGCCGCTCCGGCAGGGGAATACTCTATCGTGGCGGTGACAATACTTTCCGGAACTTTTATGGGCCTTCTGGCTCTGGTATTCAGGACAGGGTGGCTTTCGCTTTACCCGATCAGCCTGGGTGTGGCTATTCTAGGGGTGTTCCCGCCATATTTTACATTCGAGCCGTTTGGCTATACTCCACGTTTCAGCGCCCACCTTCTCCCTTTGGCCGCTCTTTCGCTCGCTTTAAGCGCGCGGCTTTTTTTGCTCGGTTTCTCAAAGGGGGAAGGAACCCGTTAACAGTTGTTTTTCATGCCTGAAAAGCGCAATTTTCGGTTAAAATGTTTGTAAGCTGTAATACACTTATTAGTTCTTCAAATAGCCGTTAAACCATGTATCTTGCCCGTGTGACACTAGCGCTGTTTACGATGGCGTTTCTTATTATGTTATCCCACAAGGTTTTTGCCGGTGATTTTTACAAATGGGTCGATGACAGTGGCAATACGCATTTTACAGATTCCCTTTCCGACGTTCCCGCAAAGTATCTACGGCAGGTTGAAGAACACGAATATGAAAAACGGCCCTCCAAATCTACCGTTAAAAGTCTTTCCGGCTCCACGAATCTATTAAGACGCCAAGCCGGGCCGGGCCAGAGCAACGGGAAACTAAAACACTATGAAATAAAATATAAAGCATATGAAGGCGCCGCAAGACGTATTATCGTGCCTGTCACGTTCAACGGCTCTGTAACCGCCCCGATGGCTCTGGATACCGGCGCTCCTGGGTTGTCGATATCGCGCAAGCTGGCGGACAAGCTTGGACTTTTCGACAACGATGAGGGCAAGCTTGAAACATTTGCCGGAGGGATCGGCGGCGCTGTGCCCGCTGTGAGGACAATTATTGACACCGTCAATATCGGCGGCGCGCAAGACAAGTTCATCTCGGCGAATATTTTCCCTTCCATCTCCAGTTCTTTCGAAGGTCTTATAGGGATGGATTTTATGTCCAGGTTCTCAATCAAAATAGACACTAGACGGCATCTTCTTATCCTGGAGGAGCTTCCGCCAAAACCGAATATGTATGCCGGTCACGACGAAGCATGGTGGAGAATAAACTATTACCATTTTGGTCAGATGCGATCATCCTGGAAGAAAATCCGTGATGATCTGAAAACATCATCTGCGGCCGGCAAGGGAAGCGGAAATCCCGAGTTTAAAAAATACGCCGAGAAACAGTATCAGGAGGCGGACAAGCTTTATCGCAAGCTGGATCGCTATGCGAACTATAACTCTGTGCCAACGCATTGGCGCCGACGCTGATTACGTAAGTTATTCTTCAGGTATTTTCGTAAGCCATGGCATATTTTCAGTTTTCACGGGGAAATTAGTTAATCCACCCGGACAATATTTATTCATTAATTCCCGAGGTTCTATGGTGCCGTCTTGAGATGATATCGGGGCTTCAGTGTAAAATGTTTTCCCGTCAAAGCTTTCTACTGTTTTTCCATCTTTTACCACGATTTTACCGTTTTTGATCACCCATTTAGGTTTAGAGAACATTTCTTCGTAATCATCGCCAATCTGATAAACGGCGATATCCGCGTCCGCTCCTTCCCCCAGATGCCCCTTATTGGCAAGGCCCAATGTTTTTGCCGGACCAGCTCGTGTGATTATAGCGATTTCATACAGCGAATACTCTCGGCCAATAGATTTTAATTCGCTCGCTTCCCTGGCGTCCCCGTGTATTTCGGCAAGCTTCTCATCGCGGTAATTATTATCCATCAGAAGTTTTATTATTTGGGGATAAGAGGTAAATGGCCCTGCGTTCGGGTGATCGGTGGAAATAGACACCTGCCAGGGATCATCTATCAGGAGAAAAAGCTCCAGCCCGGTTGCCCATTGGACACTGTTGACAAAAGACTCGCGCATATATTCATAAGGCGCGCAGCCGCAAAGATCCCCACAACCTGCGTCAAGCGGCTCCCACATTATTCCAGTTACTTTCGACAGCCTCCGCAACACAGAAAGATCCGCTGTGACAGCCATCGCCGGACCGAACACAACCTGCCCGATATCCACAGTGATATTTCGGTTTAAATTGATAACTCTCGCAAGCTCATCCGACTTGGACGCAAATCCATGCTTTCCTCTGGAACCGTAGCTGTTGAACTGTATGTGAGTCATGTGGGCCTTGCGGCCATCCAGCGCCTTTATGGCGGATATGGCTGTGTCGCAGCCTGATTTTGTGCCAAGATTGTCAAGATGCAAGTGTAGCGGGTGAGGCAGGTTAAGATCGTTCACGGCGTCCACCAGAGCAATCATTATTTCGGCTGGTGTCACATTGAAACCGTTGAGAATCATGTTTACAGCCTTGCTGGAGGCGCTATTTCCGTTGGTGAACCCACCACCGGGGTTAACGAGCTTTACCGAATAGGCTTTGGCGGAATTTACAAGCCATGCTATGACCGCGCGCAACGCCGATAGATCCCCCTTTGCGATAAGCTTTATCAGTAGCTCCTGCGGGGTAAGAATGACCAGCAGACCTTTATCGATAATCGGTATTTCTCCGGACTCTTCATGCGCCGCTGAAGCCAGGGATGGATGTACCGCAGGCTCTATTACGGTGGTGTATCCCATTTCGGCGTACAACCGTCCTGTCTCCGAAGGTGTAGGAACAGCGCCCCTGGCAAGCCTTGCAAGTGGCCCTGCGATATGTGAGTGAATGTCCACGCCGCCTGCCATGACAACGCATCCTGAGGCGTCCAGAGTTTCGGCGTTTGCGTCTGAATCTCCTGATATTTTACCGTCTTTTATGTTAACGGTTTTATTTATCCCGTTTTCGTTATTTACCGGATCGTAAACGACGCCGTTGGCGATACGTATGGCCATATCAATATTTAACCTTTGAATGGTGGGAATTCATATTCTATGGTTTATTAATTAGTTGTCAAAACGTATTCTGACGCTCCGGGGAAATTTTTACCATCGCTTTTTGCGATGCCTATCTTTCGATTTTTGAAAGATAACTTCCAAAGGTAAGCTGACCGCCTTTACCACGGCGCGCTTATATTCGTAAAACTATCGCTAAAACATCCAGCTACCTCTCCGTAGCCAACGCGGCTGGCGCGGGGACATACATCCTTTCATTCACAGATATCCTGGCGTCAACAAAACCACTATTCCCTACCATTGAGCAAAGTTGGCGCCAACCTTAGCGTCAACTTTTTGACTTGTAATGGTTGGACGGTTCGCGCAATAGGGATAACTACGATATATTGGCGTATGACGGGAAACCAAGGCTGTGTCCTGTCAGCGTCGATTCATGCCTTTTACTTATTAATGTAACCTGTCTTAAGAGTTCGTTTCCCTTTGTTGTCCACTCTTTTTGTAAGGCCGTTTCGATCAAAATGCTCAAGAATTTCTATCGCCGTTTTCCTCCCCACACCCAGGATATCCCTGTATGTGGCGGTGTCTATGGAGCCTTTCGCATCGATTTCACGGATCAATGTTTCCTTTGATTTATCTAAAATATCGCGGTGAAGAGTATAGTCCGGGGCCAGCGATACAAGGTCTCCGGCTTGGACAAGGACCCTGATTATTTTTGATGCGACATCGTTTTTCAGTCCCAATTGTTTATATACTTTGTCCGTTTTGGGTGGATTCAGCCCCCCTTCCTTGAAAGCTTCAAGGATTTTCGATCGCACATTTTCGTCGTCGCCATGGAACTTTGCGTCACGGCCGGGCAACCGTAATAACCCCCCTTTATATTCGATTTTTTTAGAAGAGACAGCCCGCCGAATCCAATATGCGGCTAGCGTCTCACCCATATCTTTCAGAGTGGGGATTTGAGCCAATTGCGATTCTTCAATGCCAAAAAGCGCCGGCTGTTTTTCATGGAATTTTGTTATTGCGCCTGTAATGTTTTCGACAATTTTTTCCCCCTCAACCTTTCTATATATATATGAAGCTCCTTTCCAATCGAAAACCGCCGTATCCCCTATGTCTTTTCGCATGTCGCCCAACGCCTTTTTCGGCAGGTTGAAAACCGCCATAATTTCCTCAGTCAAAACCCCTCCACGGTTTTCTTCAAGGCAAGACTCTATTCCCTGATGTATACCTTTGGTCAGGACGTCCCATTTTTTTTTCCTTTGTTTGAGCCCACGTCTGCCCATAGGTTTCCCTCCCGGCTCCAGCGCCATCCCGCCTCCCAGCGTATGGCTGGCCGATGAGGTTCGTAGAACGAACCTGTCGCCGTACAGGATATTGACGGGGTCTTCAAAGCGGATTTGGCCGACGCATCTTTCACCTGGTTTAAGGCTTTTATCCGATGAAAGGTATACGCGGCACATTGTCTCCGCTGTGTGAATATGCAGGATGTATGATCGGCCATGGACTATGGTGAGAGGGGATGAGCTATGGCATATGATTTCCGCAGTGAACATCTTGTATTTTCTTGCGATGGATTGGTGGCACACCACCGATCCTCTTGTGATTTTCTCTTTATCAACTCCGGAAAGATTTAATGCCGTACGGGTTCCCGCTTCAGCTATGTTCGCCGTTTCTCCATGATTCTGAATCCTCCTGACCCTGCAATCCATATCGCCTGGAACGATTGTCAGCCGGTCATCCACTGCGACGCTTCCGCTGAATACAGTTCCAGTGACCACCGCCCCATGACCCTTGATAGTGAAAACCCTGTCTACAGGCATCCTGAAAAACCCTTCCCGACCCATCTCATGACCTTGTTCGGCCAGCCGGGAAAGCTCCTTTCTCAGCTTTTCGACTCCTTCTCCGGTGGCGCTTGAGCATGGGATGATCATAGCTGTGGCAAAGCTGGAATTTTTTAAAAGCTCCGCGATATCCATTTCGGCGATCGCAAGGGTTTCTTCATCCACAAGGTCGCATTTTGTAAGCGCCACCACCCCTTTTTTTACACCCAAAATTTCCAGTATCGCCAAATGCTCAACCGTTTGCGGCATTACGGCGTCATCTGCGGCCACCACGATCAGCGCAATATTTATCCCGGCGGCTCCGGCAAGCATGTTGTGTATGAAACGTTGATGCCCCGGAACGTCCACTACCCCCGCTATCTGACCGTTGTCCAGCCTCATACGGGCAAAGCCTATGTCTATGGTTATGCCTCGGCGTTTTTCTTCATCCAGAACGTCGCAGTCAATTCCGGTGAGAGCCTTTACTAGGCGTGTTTTTCCGTGATCGATATGCCCTGCGGTTCCTATTACACAGTGAACAAGGCTCAACGCGCTCTCCTGTTAACGCTGGACATGGATAGGCTGGTGAGCGTTATATGAAATTTAAATAGAGACAAGGCGCTTATTTCAGGGATGTAATGAACCAGAGAAAGTTTCATGAACGAGAAATTAATCAATATTTTCAGGCTTGTCGCTCAGAGATACTCCTTGAGTTTCGCAATTCCTTCATCAGACATTTTTGTGAATTTTACACCCATTTCCACTTTTCCGGTCCAGTTTTTATGAATATGTGTAACTTCGCCTTCCACTTTCAGCAAATAGTCTTCCAACCTGATGGTAAGATCCACAGTGGAAAGAAACGGCAAGATTTTTTCCGCCTCTAACAGCACGCCTCCCTCCGAGATATCTATCGTCCGGCCGATATTTTCCTGGATAAGCTCACTCTCGTGCGAGAAGTCTTTTAAAGCGACGAACAGAACTTTTTGAACGCGTGGATGTTTTCTTTTTTCCCCGGTTTTTATCTTCATGGCGCTACAGACTCCATCTTAAATAATTGGGGTTTCCGATACACCATCATATTAGAATAAAAAGCCTGTTTATGGTAACAAAATTTTATTTATTACCTGACGCCGCCTCATTGTTTTTTAGAATTGATCGTCTGATGAGTTCCACTCCTTTTTTTTCTAAATTAAGGAATTTGATGCCCATTTCAATTTTGTCTTCTTCAATTACCTTAAGGTGAACCACTTCGCCATCCACTTTAAGTATCTCATTGTCAAACCCAAGGTGGAGCGACAGGGAAGAAAGGAAAGGAGCGGCTTTGGACACTTCCAGGAAAATGCCTCCTTCGGAAATGTTTATGGTTTCCCCGATATCGGCCAGTTTTGGCTCGCCGCTGTCCTCGTACCACTTGACCGCTGTAAAATAGGCTTTTATAACTCTTGGAAACTTTCGTTTTTCGTTCTGACCTGCCATCTATAAAACTTCTTTTGCCCCCTATGATATTGAGATTAGGCTTGGAACGTTAGTATCAGGATATAAACATTTTAAGCATTTCTTTTCCTTCGGTGGAAATTTCGATAAATTTAACGCCCATTTCGATATGTCCGTTCGTGGCTCTTTTAAGGTGCACCACTTCGCCTCTAACGTCGAGAATATATTCATGTAACGCGATGCTTAATGATACTTTGGATAGAAATGGGGCGGGATAAACCGTTTCCAGCAATATGCCTCCTTCGGAGATATTCAGCGTTCTTCCGATGGTGTTTTCAGCAAGTTCTCCTGAATCGTGTCGCTGCAGCATACCAGTCATCACGATACGTTCTACTCTGGGGCTCTTACGTTTGTAGCCAAGCCTGCTCATGAAACCACTCCTTTTAAAAGCATCGTCAAGTTTCCATAAATTATAACCTATTGCAGGGGGATATTGTGTAACACAATGATAAATAATATTTGATGGTCAAGTAGGCTGGAGTGAAGACGCATGGTGAAATGTCGTTATTTTTACCGTACTCCTCGAACCGGACCGCAATCAGGTTTCCACGCTTTTGGTTGTTTTTACGCCGTTTTTTACGGATGGGCGTTGCTGTGGTAAAACGATGTTGAAAGTAGAGCCTTCTCCCGGGCGGCTTTCCACGCCGATCTCACCCTCATGCAGGTTGACAATATTTTTACAGATAGTAAGCCCCAGCCCGGAGCCTGGCTCAATTCCTTGCTGGTGGCGTTTTGTTTGTTCGAACTTGTCAAACACCATATCCTGATCTTCCTCTGGGATTCCTGGCCCGGTATCGGATACCGATATTATAACGGCTTTATTTTCCACATGTTTGGTGATACTTATTTTGCCATTTTTGGGTGTGAATTTGATCGCGTTTCCAAGGAGATTGTTCATAACCTGAAGTAGTTTGGCCCCATCGCCTTCCATGGATGGCTCACCGCTAAGATTAACTACGATCTCCTGCCCCTTTTCATTTGCGGAAAGCTCCATCGTTTTTACGCTCTCGGTTATGATGTCATCAATTTCCAGTAAATCGTACGATAGCGCCACTGCCCCGGCCTCAAGCTTGGAAACATCCAGGATATCGTTTACAAGCTGCATCAGCCGGTTGCACGATCGTAACATCGTATTTGTCTCACGTTGAAACACCGAGCCGTCGGGTGATGTCCGAATTATTTTTACAAACCCGCGAATTACATTTAAAGGCGATCTTATGTCATGAGATACCACAGCGATGAATTCGTCCATTCGCAGGTTAAGCTCTTTTAGCGATCGATTTTTTTCCTCAAGTTCGTTGGTATAGGTAGCTTTTTCCTCAGCGCGAATCCTTCGTTTGTTCAACCGCAGCATTAACGTGCCGCCCAGAAGCAAGATAGCCGCGGCGAAGCCTATAAGTGAAATAGACTGGACGAAGCTTTGATTAAGAAGGCGCGTGGCTTCCGAGCTTGGAGCGGCCACCGCCAGCGTCCACTCCTGATCCAGCATTTTTATTTTTGCCGTGGTGATCAACCACTTTTCTCTACCGAAGTTTACCACCATGCTGTGGTTGCTTTGATTAATGAAAGACCATCCGGGCGCGACCTTGCCTTTCATCGCCATGCCGAATTCACGCTGGAGCTTATCTTTTGTCCCCTTGGGCCCGAAGGCTCTTTTGGCAAATGCGCTTATACGCGATTCATTGGAAATGACATCTCCATCCTGCGTATATAGCCATGCGAATCCCGATTTTTCTATACGTATGGGGTCTACAAGCTGCGTGACAAGGTCATTTACGCCGATAAGAGCCATGACCATACCCGACGCGTATATCTGGCTCTGTCCTCTGTTCTTTGCCGTTTCCTTGGTTTTTCTGAAGATAGGCATGCCGATAGCAATACCTTTATACGTTTCAGATATGAATAGTTCTTTTGCGATGTTCACGCGCCAGCCGACCATAGTCTCCTTGAAAAAGCGCTCTATTTGCGGCTTCATCCGAAACGGCTCGGGGTCTTTTGTAACCATCACCTGCACCTGCCCTGTATCATTGAGCAGAATCATGTGGGATATCCGCTCTCCATGTTTCGAAATTACTCCTCGAAACGCGATATCCACCTGGTTTGATTTATATTTTTTCACGGCGTCGATTTCGGTTAGAAGCACCATTTCGCTTATAACGCCATCGAAGAAAAGCTGGATCGACTTTGCGGATGATTCCGATAGAAACTTGAGGTTCTGTTTAAACGCGCTTTCGCTTTCTCTTTTGAGGGTGCGGTTCAGGTTGATGGCGATCAATGTCACGCCAAGCAGGCTTACAATTACTCCAAGCCATATCAGCCAGATATATCGCTTTATCTCTTTTCTTTCAGGCATTGGCGCTGATAACTGACAAAATGTTTACAATAAATTTTAAACGCAATGTTCCCAGGTTATCCCGTTCTTTTAAGATTCGACCGTCTGTCGGCTGGCTTGCGAAAAATTATTTTAACAGGAGTATTTTCAAACCCCATCTCCTCACGCAACTGGTTCGTTAAATATCTGCGATACGAAAAATGAACCCCTTCCGGCGCGTTGCTCATAAATACAAACGTAGGGGGACAGGTTTTAATCTGTGTGGCGTAATAAAGCTTTACCCGTTTATTGCGATAATAGGGTAGAGGTTTGCTTCTGGTGGCTTTCTCCAGGAAGTCGTTCAGTTTCGCCGTTGCGACCCTCTTTGTGTACTGTTGGTAAACATTTTCCACCGATTCAAAAATTTTCTCCACTCGTTGGCCGGTTTGCGCGGATACGAACAGGATCGGAGCGTGCGTCATGAATTTAAGCTGGTCATGAATCATTTCTGAATATCGGTTGACTGTTCTATCATCCTTTTCCACGATGTCCCACTTATTTACAACCACAACACACCCTCTGCCAGCGTCTTCGATTAATCCTGCGATTTTCGCCTCCTGGACGCTGATTCCATCATCCGCGTCGATGAGCAGAAGAGCCACATCCGCCCGGTCGATCGCTTTCATGGCCATTATCACAGAGAACTTTTCCAGTTTCATAGTAACTTTAGCCTTGCGCCGTATACCGGCTGTGTCTATGAGGGTAAACTTTTTTCCATCTACGATAACTTCGGAGTCTATGGCGTCCCGCGTGGTTCCAGCTATATCGCTTACCAGCATCCTGTCGGCGCTAACCAGCTTGTTGACCAGCGACGATTTGCCGAC
>CAYNDB010000064.1:12167-14416 GCA_964395915.1 uncultured Nitrospinota bacterium
GCGATTTCCTCGTCCAGCGGAGTTACCCCGGCTTTCCCGTCCATTACGAAAAAGATAGTATCCGCTTCTTCAACGGCCATCATCGCCTGCTCGCGAATCTGGGCCGGTATGTCATTGTGTTTATCCGTTTCAAACCCGCCGGTGTCTATCACCCCGAAGTTGCGGCCTTCACGCTCCACGATGGCGACGTTCCTGTCCCTCGTGACGCCGGGCATATCGTCCACAATGGCTGGACGACCGCCCACAATTTTGTTAAATAAGGTAGACTTGCCTACGTTGGGTCTACCGACTATAGCAATGTAATACATGATATTTTCCGTTAAAAGAAACATCTTAACACTCATGAAGATGATATTGTTTATAAGGAATCGATCAACCGAATTTATTGTTTGCGAGGAGGGTTTGAGTTGTGGGAGCTGATATTCAGGCAGTCAACGATATGGTCAAGGAAAAGTCGATATTCGTTGAAAGGCTTTTGGCCGAGGTGCGGAAAGTTATCGTAGGTCAGGACGATATGATCGAGGGGATGCTGATGGCGCTTCTTTGCGACGGGCATATCCTGCTTGAAGGCGTGCCGGGACTGGCCAAAACCCTTTCGATACAGACATTGTCATCGGCGCTCAAGCTCGATTTTAAACGCATCCAGTTCACACCGGACCTGTTGCCGGCCGACCTTACCGGCGCCGAAATCTATAACGCCAAGGATTCATCCTTCTCCACCAGAAAAGGCCCTCTTTTCGCCAATATTATATTGGCGGACGAAATCAATCGCGCTCCCGCCAAGGTACAGAGCGCCCTCCTGGAGTCTATGCAGGAGGGGCAGGTGACCATCGGATCGGAGACGTTTCCCCTGCCATCACCTTTTATAGTATTGGCGACCCAGAACCCTATCGAGCAGGAGGGGACGTACCCCCTGCCAGAAGCCCAGGTCGACCGCTTCATGCTCAAGCTCAAGGTCGATTATCCGTCAAAGGAAGACGAGCTTGCCATAGTGCGTCGCAACACATCCGGCCTGAACGTGGAGATAAACCCTGTTGTTTCGTCTGCTGAGCTTATGGAGGCAAAACGCGCCGTGGAGCAGGTATATATGGACGACAAAATAATCGAATATATCATCAACATAGTCCAGGCTAGCCGCGCTCCAGATGAACACGGAATGGATATCGGCCGCCTGATAGAGTACGGCGCGTCGCCAAGGGCTTCGATATACCTTACGAAGCTTGCAAAGGCCAAGGCGTTTTTGAGTCATCGAGGTTATGTGATACCGGATGATGTGAAATATGTGGGGCCGGAAACGTTGCGCCACAGGATTATCACAACCTACGAGGCCGACGCTGAAAATATTACATCCGAAGATATCATCGCCCGTATATTCGATACGGTGGAAGTGCCATAAAGAACGTTAAAAAGTTTCCTATGAAACCGAAACCAGCTGGACGGCAAGGTCAAGCGGAATCCGCCGCGCCCCCTGCGGACCTTGTCCGAAGAATGCGGGAGATCGAAATCAAAACCCGCAAGGTGGTAAGCGAAGTCTTTTCTGGCGAGTATCACTCCGCCTTCAAGGGAAGGGGGATGGAGTTTTCCGAGTCGCGCCCATATCAGCCTGGCGACGATATCAGAACAATGGACTGGAACGTGACGGCGCGGGCGCGGGAGCCTTTCGTAAAGGTTTTTCGCGAGGAGAGAGAGCTTACGCTCATGCTGCTTGTCGACCTTTCCGCATCCGGCGCATTTGGCTCGGCTGAAAAGTTCAAGTCTGAAGTGGCGGCGGAGATTTGCGCCACGCTGGCTTTTTCCGCGATAAAGAATAATGATAAAGTCGGTCTTCTGGCGTTTACCGACAGGGTGGAGCTTTTCATTGCGCCTAAAAAAGGCCGGACGCATGTTTTAAGGCTTATCAGGGACATTCTCTTCTTTGAGCCTGAGGGGAAGCGGACCGATATAAGCTTCGCTCTGGAGCATCTGAACATGGTCATAAAAAAGAAAGCGATAGCTTTTCTCGTTTCCGATTTCAGGGCGGAAGGGTATGACAAGGCGCTGAAAGCGACAGCGAAAAAACATGACCTGATAGTTATCAGGATTGTTGACCCGAGGGAGAGTAAATTGCCAGATGTCGGGTATATAACCTTGCGTGACGCGGAAACAGGAGAAACGATCACTGTAAACAGTTCGGACGATACGCTTCGCAAGGAATATGAAGCGGCGGTAGCGGCGGAAACAGCGGAGAGAGACAGGCTGTTTGCGTCAGC
>CAYNDB010000065.1:0-14192 GCA_964395915.1 uncultured Nitrospinota bacterium
GACGGGATCCCGGCTCGAAGGCCGTGATGACAATTGGGGTCATTCCTGTTTATTTCACGGAAGGATTACGCTTGATAACACCTTCCTGCATGGAGGACAAAGTATCCTGTACATATGAGGCGGAAGACCAGAACATGAGGTTAGGCCCATCCAGATTTTTGCACTCATTGGAGGTTACAACCCCGTCCCCGTCAGTGTCGTAAGTCGTCGCTCTACATTCTGGCGTATCAGATATCGGGTCGAATGTCGCCCCATATTTTTCCGTCGGGTGGTAAAGGCCGAGATAGTGTCCTACCTCATGAGCTATAGTCGCTCCCTGCATTAGCAGGTCACCGGAAGTCATCTGTGTAAAGCCTCCCAAAGAGCTTATAATAACACCCGAATGAGCGGTTCCCTGCAAAAGCGGGATCCCTGGGATACCGCCAGCTCTGCCCAATTTCCCGCTTCCCATGCTAGTAACAAAAAAGAGGTTTATATAATCGTTACCGGCCTGCGAAGAAAGCCTGAAAAGATCATCAAGATCATCTGGTTGTTTGTTTGCGTTACTATCGGTAGACATATCGGGAAAAGTCAGCAGTTCGGCCTGGCTTCCTGTTAGTTCACGAATATTAACGTTTCCAATCGTTACCCCCGCCTTGTTCATGATTCTCTTAAATTCATCTATAATGGTGGCAAGGTTTTGGTCGTTTGCGCCCGTATAATCCTGAATTGCCACCACCCATACGTTAACATCGAGCTTGGAGCCAAGCCCGGTCTTTATAATCGTGTAAATTGAAATCTCCTTAGACCCTTCAGATACAAAGGTCGATCCGATATCTGCGATCTCGAACGACCATTCACCAGTATTGAAGGCGTAATCGGAGCTATGCGGGATGGTAAAAGATAAGGCGCTCTGTCCATATTTTTCGGTGGAATTGCGTCCGACCAGGTCGTTATCGGAGTTCCATACCACCATCTCGGCTCCTGTCGGGTCAGTTATGCTATAGATGTCAATATCAGAAGCGTCGCCACCATCGGCGATTATGGTCAAAGAACTTGCGTCTGATGGAACAGAGACACGGAAAGGGTTGGTTACTGTGCCTGTCTCCATTGTGCGACTGTCCACCTTTTCCAAACTAGTGGAGGAAGTTCCCCCATCTTCGCTACATCCGGCTATTGACATACCTGCGAAAAGCGCCAAGGCTCCGATAAAATATTTGTTCATTTGCTTGCGATCAAAAAATGATAAAAGGAATTTGTATGTAGGCATCTATTCAAACGCTCCACTCAGGAAAGGGTTATTGGCTTTTTCATAGCCGATACTTGTTGGCTCGCCGTGGCCGGGATAGACCGTGGTATCGTCCGGCAACTTGAAAAGAGTCGTCTTGATGGAATTTAAAAGCATCGGCCCGTCGCCTCCCGGAAGGTCGCTCCTGCCGATCGACATATGAAACAATGTGTCTCCTGTAATCAGCTTGTTGTCGAAAAGAAGGCAAACGCCGCCTTGTGTATGGCCGGGTGTATGCAATACCGTAAAAGAGAGGCACGGGCAGATATTCACCTTATCCCCATTTTCAAAAAATTCGTCCGCTTCGGGAGACGGCTTGACACCTATATATTGCGCCATGTCTACCATCGCCTGATTCGTCAAAAGCTCCGCGTCATTTTTATGTAACAGGAGATGCGCGTTTGTGGCATCCTTGATTTTTTTTATACCTCCCGTATGGTCGGCATGAGCGTGGGTGAGGATGATTTTATCGATTTTCCACCCCTTGCTGTCGATTACGCTTAATATGCGGCTTGGCGAGTCACCAGGGTCTATGACGGCGCAGAGGTTATGCTCGTCACAACCAACTATATAACAGTTGACCTCAAGCGGCCCGACCGTGAGCGTTTCGATTTGAATAGTCATAAATACCTTGTAATGGGAATTGAGATCCTTACGCGTATGCTCAGGAGGACAGAAGCCGTCATTCACGAAGTGAATCTCACCGCAACAAAAATAATCTAACAAAGTAAAAAAAGCCACCTTTGTCAGAGCGGTTATTCTATTGCAATTCAGCGTTGCGTGGAACAAAAAACGACAACAATACCACAGCCTGTATGCTAAACTTTGATGACATATTACAGTGAAAGTTATTTTATAATGCCGGATAATGTTGAAGACGAGCCAACAATTCGCAAAGCTTCCAATTCTGGCAAAGCTTCCTCGGCCGGTGTAAAACTAATTGTTTTCGCCATTCTGGTTGTCGCTATTATATCTTTATTCAAGTTTACGGGAGTTGGCTATTATTTCAGCAGGGAGTTTATTTCCACCTTTCTTGAAAAAATAGGAGCATGGGCGCCTATAGGCTTTATCGCGATATACGCGACTGGCACAATCCTTGGAGTTCCAGGCACTATATTGACTTTGCTGGGTGGAGTTATTTTCGGCCCAATACTTGGCACTATCCTGGTAGTAACCGGGGCCACCATTGGCGCCAGCGGAGCTTTTTTCGTGGCGCGGGTTCTTGCCCGTGATTTTGTAGAGCAAAAGTTCGGCTCCGCCGCATGGTTTAAGAAATTCGATAAGGGCATAGAGCGTGAGGGGCTCTTTTTTGTTCTGTTCGTGCGTCTTGTGCCTCTTTTCCCGTTCAACGGTATAAACTTCGCCTCCGGACTTACAAAAATAAAATTCAGGGACTATTTGATCGGAACGGGAGTCGGGATAATTCCGGGAAGTTTTGTATTCGTATACGCCGCCTCCACAGCGGCGGAAGCCGCCACGGAGGGAAAGCTAAGCCCGAAATTGTTCGTAGCGCTATTGTTGCTGGGGTTTTTGGCTATTGTTCCGATTCTATATAAAAAATATAGAGCGAAAAAAGAAATGGGCAAAGGCGAAGAATAATATATCCAACTTGTTCAATTGAAGCCGGCGGCAAGGTTCGTTATAATACATCATGGGGCGGTATGCGGAGGAACCTTTGTGACGCCCTATGGTATTCATAATTGGAACAACTGTTTATTTGGTCATGGGAACAAAAGACTATGTATGATTGTGTAATTATTGGTGGAGGGCCTGGCGGAATCACGGCCGCGATATACGCCATACGGTCCGGGATGAAGACCGTAATAGTGGAAAAGCTCGGCGTGGGAGGACAGATAGCCATGTCTGACATTATCGAGAACTATCCAGGGTTTCCATCAATCTCCGGCATGGAGCTGATGAAGCATTTCGAGGAGCATGCAAAGTCTATCGACGCGGAAATAAAAAATGCCGACGTTACCTCTATTGAGTTAAATGGCGATACAAAAATAGTCCATACGACTACAGGAGATATCGAAGCAAAAGCGGTAATCGTTGTCACTGGCGCGGAGCCTAAAAAGCTGGGGTTTAAAGGCGAGGGCGCATTTACAGGGCGCGGCATATCCACATGCGCCACATGCGACGGCCCTTTTTACAGGAACAAGCCGATCGCCTTGATAGGAGGCGGGGATACAGCCGTCAAGGAATCTATATATCTGTCGAAGATCGCTTCAAAGGTATACCATATTCATAGGCGAGACCGGTTCCGGGCGGAGAGTATCCTTCGTGAAAGGATAAACTCAAAAGATAATATCGAATTTCTTTGGAACCACACAACGGAAGAAGCTTTGGGAAATGAAAGCGGCGTTACAGGGATCAGGGTTAAAAGCCTTGAAACCGGTGAGACGAAAGAGATAGAAGTCGACGGTATTTTTGTCTTCGTCGGTATAACTCCGAACACGGGCTTTATCGACTGTGAGAAGGATAATCAAGGATTTATTGTTGTAAACCAAAACATGGAAACCTCCATTCCCGGCGTTTACGCCGCAGGCGATTGTCGTGTAACGCCTCTGAGGCAAGTTGTCACGGCTGTTGGAGACTCCGCGATAGCCGCTTTCAAAGCTGAGGAATATGTCTCTGAGATGGAGGGCAATTCCTATAACAAGAATTTCAGCGCCAAATAGTCGAAGTGAAGCTTTTCTTGCCGCTGCCGCCGGGCCTTTCCGGCAAAAGATATAATGTTAATGTGTTGCCATAACAATGACCGCTTCCTTATACGTTCAAAATAAAAACGCCTGGATTAAGTACAATCAAAGCAGAGTTGACAGGGCGTTTGAGATCAATCAGGAAAAAAGCCGTCTGGCTTTTCATGTCATCCCGTTCCTTTTACAACGCAACGACCCCGATCTCCCTGGATATATCGAAGGGAATTATAAACCTGTAGGGATAAGCCGGTATGCGCCGGATAAGGGTGCGATGGAGTCTGTGAGGCGAAGCTTCCCAAGAATCAATTTAAACAAGCTGCTTGTTCCAAACAAATCAGACAGGGCGATTATAGAATCTCTTCTTTTGATGGGGTCTATCGGCGCCGTAGGTCACAACCTTTCGTCAGACCACGACTACTGGGTTGTTGTAGACGAAAAACTGTTTCTGGACGATGAAATTAAAGCTTTGAAAAAGAAGCTTAAAAAACTGGAGGAATGGGCGGAAACAAAAAAAACTGAAATTCATTTTTTCTTTTCCGATGTAAACAAGGTTCGGGTCAATGATTTTGGTGAGACCGACAAGGAATCCGCCGGTTCGTCCCAGGCCGCCATTTTAAAGGAAGAGTTCTACCGCACCATGATTTTGCTTTATGGCAAGCTCCCGATGTGGCTGGCTTTTCCTCCTGGGGTGTGTGAAGCGGAGTATGAGGAACACAAGGAGCTCATGTTGGACGAAGGACACTTTGGAAAGGATGATGTTGTAGACCTTGGCCCCGCTTGTGTCATACCGGTAGAGGAACTTTTCGGCGGGTTATTGTGGCAGTTCAACAAGGCTATGGAGAGCCCCAATAAATCAGTCCTGAAAATGGCGTTGCTGGAGAGCTACCTTATGGCAGGCTCCAAATCAGAGCTTTTATGCGACACATTGAAGCGGTCAATTCAGGAGGAAACGCAAAACCCTGAGGATTTCGACCCATATATTTTGATGATCGATTATATACGCAAATATTATCGACAGGCGAAAAGAGGGGAGGACCTTTTAAAGATCGAGAAATGTTTTTTCCTTAAATGTTTCGACTCTCCTATCAAAAGCCTGGATATCAAACAAAACCTTCCATATAAGGAACGTGCCCTGAGGACTTGCATACGGGGGTGGGGATGGAGCCTTGATACGCTTATGGAGTTAAACCATTTTACGACCTGGGATTCACTTAAAGCGGAACGGGAGGCCTCGGCCCAGCATAGCTATATGCTGGAAACCTATAAAAGATTAACGGACACCATCGCAACACAGGCAAATGTGAAAAGCGCCATTACAGACTCTGACCTTACTGTTCTTGGAAGAAAACTTTTTACGCTCTATGCTAAAAAACCGGGCAAGGTTGAGTTCTTAAAAAGGATGAAAAATGAGACCGAGTTGCTCGACTCCATCACATACGCGGCGGTTTTTGCGAGGGGACAGAAGCCTTTGTGGACCGTTTACAGGGAAAATATTGTAAGCCAGATGAAAAAAGGGATGTCGGTCGACAGGCTTGCGTTGAAAAGCGCCAGGGACCCTGTAATATTGATGCTGTGGCTTACCTTAAATCGAGTATACGGAGGAAACACGTTTCTATATTTTGTGCCGAACCAGACCCCGTTGTCGCTTAAGGACGTTCAGCGGTTGATGGAGCGGATTTTTGCCTTGTTCCCCCCTGTTGTGTTAAAAGACCTTGCGCAACAAGACCTGTTGACTAAAGCAAACGTTACCAAAATCATGGTTGTTGTAAACTTGCTTGAGCAACGTTGGGAAAAAGATATTAAAACCTTTCATATCCTGTATGCGAACAGTTGGGGTGAGGCTTATTGTGAAATAGGCGTCGGTAGCGCGGCGACCAAAAAGCTTCTGGATATTTTGAATCAGACAAAATCCGATTTTTCAATAAGCGACCAAACCCATTTTCATATATTCATACCTGAAGGAGATAGCCAGGGGCGGCTTTCAGCTAGAATAAAAAGCTTTCTGGCGGAAAAATATAATCCTTTTATACGGGCGTCTGATAAACCGAGCTAAAACTTTGAACGGGAAAGAGACTGTTTCCATAATAATATCCGCCTACAGAGAGGAGGATAAGGTCCTAAAGCTTGTAAACATGTTATCTCCTGCGGCGGATGTCCAGCTTGTCGCCGTTTTAGCTGAAGGCGATGATGAGACGTTGGAGCCGCAAAAAAATAAAGCGGTTACGATCCGGGCGCAAAGAGGAAGAGCGCGACAGATGAACGCAGGGGCAAAGGTCGCAACCGGCGGCATACTCCTTTTTTTACATGCGGACACTGTTATTGATCCGGTTTCGTTCGACAACGTTCGGTCCGCGCTTAACAAATCGAATGTCGCGGGAGGAGCTTACAGGATAAAAATAGACGCTCCGTCAAAAGGATACGAATTTCTGTCCGCGATTGTAAATTTTCGCAGTAAATGGTTCAAGGCGCCCTACGGAGATCAGGCGCTTTTTATAAAACGCTCGATATACGACAAAATTGGCGGGTTTGATGACGTTCCTATAATGGAAGATGTGCGGTTCGTCAAAGCTATGAAACGGTTGGGGTCGCTTGAGCTATTGGACGACGTCGCTGTTACGTCGGCGCGAAAATGGGAAAGCGAGGGGCCGGTTTACACGACGTTGCGCAACTGGTCTATCCTGCTGGCGCATAAGGCCGGAATCAATCCTGAAATACTTGTAAAATGGTATTATCCGGAATAAAACCGTTGATAAATGAAAAAGATTATTCTCCCGCTTGTCATTTTGTCGGTAATGATGGCCATGGGCTGCGACAACAAGTCAGATTCAACGGTGGCCGCCACAGAGCGTGGAAAGCTTCTGTCGAGTGAAAAACTATTAACTCTTAGCGCAGCCGAGTTGGCGTTAGTTTTAAATTTAAGCGGAATAAGTTCAATCGTCCCAACATATGGTTTTACGGTTTACAAGATTGTTTATGACACTATCGATCCGTGGGGAAACGCGGTCGACGCTTCCGGCGCCATTTCCATTCCACTAGGGTTGACTACAGCCCCGGTTGTAAGCCTGCAACATGGAACAATATCGAAAAATTCAGAGGCTCCTTCTGCGGGCGGGGTGACGACATTAATCGGGGCTTCGCTGGCCACGTTTGGATACATCATT
Source organism: uncultured Nitrospinota bacterium (assembly GCA_964395915.1). Classification (GTDB taxonomy): domain Bacteria; phylum Nitrospinota_A; class UBA7883; order UBA7883; family JAJRTC01; genus CAYNDB01. The sequence continues at coordinate 7,131 of CAYNDB010000065.1, forward strand.
GCGATGCCTGACTATCTTGGCTTTGGAGCGTCGAGCGCTATTTTACATCCTTATCTTCATGAGGAAACCATGGCCTCGGCCAGCCTCGACATGTTGCGGGCCGGAATGGAGTTTCTTGAAAGCGTCGATGTGGAGCCGAACGGACAACTGTTTCTTGCCGGTTACTCACAGGGCGGTTCGGCGACACTGGCGCTTCAAAAAGAGATCGAACAGAATCATGCGGACGAATTTACAATTACCGCTTCAAGCGCAGGAGCCGGAGCGTACGACCTTTATCAGACTGCGCTGGACTATTTAAATTCTGATTCGCTGCCGGTGGCAGGATACCCGGCGTTTTTAATAGTGGCGTTTGATGATGTTTATGAATGGAACAGGGACATGACGGATATTTTCAGGGAGCCTTACGCGTCCGATATCCCAACCCTTTTTGACGGAAGCCTTACCATAGGCGAAATAAGCTTACAATTGACAGAGACAACGGCAGACCTTTTCCAGCAAAGTTTTATCGACTCTGTAAACGGGAATGGTGAACAGGATTTTATAAACGCGATCCGGGAAAACGGCTTGTATGACGACTGGACGCCTGTCTCTCCAACGAGGCTTTATCATGGCGTAAACGATGTAACTGTTCCGTACAGCAATTCTGAAACAGCGTATGATAGCTTTATCAACGGCGGAGCTTCTGATGTTACCCTTGTTCCATGTGAGGAAGGAGCGGCGAATCATGGCGATTGCGCGTTACCGTTCGCGCTTTCAACTATTGAATGGTTCAATTCATTTAAGTGAGAAAATGGCAATAAAAGGGCATAGGTTTAAATCGATCATGTCGTCGTTTGCTGACGCCGTGATAATTTTAAACTCCGACAGTGATGTGGAGTGGATGAACCTGGCTGCGGAACAGCTTATCGGAATATCGATGAAAATAGCGGCGGGTCGGCAAATATCAAAGTTTTTTCCAGCCGACAGCGACGTCATGCGTATTCTGGCGCAGGCGATGGAATCCGGCGTGACACGCACCGATCACGACGCAAAGATTGTGACACATAGCGGTGAGCTGATATCTGTTGGAGTCACTGGGCGTCCGCTTGACGAAGAGGATGGCGCAGGCGCGGTTATAATCATCCGAGACCTTACATCATTAAAAGCTCTGGAGCGCTTTATGGCGTTGAATGACAAAATGACGGAGCTCGGCGCTCTGGCGGTGGGAATAGCTCATGAGATAAAAAATCCGCTTGGTGGTATACGTGGCGCCGCGCAGCTAATCAAAAAAGAGGTCGAAAGCGACTCGTCTATAGAATGCGCTGATCTTATCATCAGCGAGGTCGACAGAATAAACCGGCTGGTCATGGATTTGCTGGAAAACAATCAGCCGGGGGACTTTCCAAAAGAAGAGCTGAATATTTATCCGGTACTGGATGAAGTCATACGTATTCTAAGAAACATATTTGACCAGAAAAATATCAGCCTGCAACGAGTATTCGACCCCAGTCTCCCGCCTGTGATCGGAAACGCCGACAGGTTGCGGCAAATATTCATAAACATCATCAAAAACGCCTTGGAGGCTTGCGATAAGAACGGAGCGGTCACTTTGAGCGTGAGGCTTACATGGCCGGCGGCAAGGACAACTTCCTCGACAAAAGGTAATCGCATGGTCCTCGTAGAGGTTGCGGATGACGGGCCGGGCCTTAGCGAGGAAGTCGAAGCGGGGCTTTTCACACCATTTTTTTCCAGGAAAAAGAGCGGCGTCGGCCTTGGGCTGCCGATGACCATGAGCCTTGTCAAAGCCCATGACGGCATGCTTGAAATAGGTAACAGAAAAGGAACAAAAGGAGCTGTCGCCTCCATCTACCTGCCATATGCGAGATAACGCCCTGTACCTGGATTGCCATTCTGATCCGCAGGAGAAGGATTTCGTCAATATTTTTTTTCAACAGAGACATCACCAAATTTCCTGTTGCCTGAAGACACATCTTGGCTTAACCTTACTTTGATTGAGGCGTTTTGAGCCATTTCCGGTTTTTTGTTCAAGATACGTAATCCTTGAGGTATATTTACGCAACATGTTGAAAAAACATAACCAGCTGTTTTTCACGATAATGCTCGTAGTCGACATCGGGGTTATTATTTTCTCGTGGCTTTTTTCATATTATCTGAGGTTCAACTCAGGCCTTTTCCCCATTCCTAAAGGCGTTCCTGAACTTTCATACTATCTCCGGGCGACACCGATAATTATCCTCATCTGGGCAGTGTCTCTTCAGGTCGGCGGATTGTATCAGCAGATGCGGTCGGATTCCCGTTTTCATGAGTATTTTCGCATATTCCGCACGGCGACAATATCGCTTCTGCTTATGGTGGCGGCCATGTTCTTTTACCGCGGGTTTGAATATTCACGATTGATGATGGGAATTTTCTGGGCGCTCAGCATAGTCTCCCTTACTATTTCCCACACTGTCGTGAGAACCATATTGAGAAACGCGCGCAAGCGGGGATACAACCTGCGTTATGTCCTCATTGTCGGAGCGGGAGAGCTTGGCCAGACTTTGTCGGAAGTATTTTCGCGACACCCCGAGTCCGGTCTTAAAGTCGTAGGGTTGCTTGGCGATAGCGATGATGAGATCGGTAAAAAAATTAACGGATATAGCGTTATCGGAACAATCGACCAGGTGAAGGAAAAAATAAAAGAATATGGTGTAGATCAAATATTCATAGCGCTTCCACGCCATGCAAGCGACCGAATGGATAAAACCTTAAACCTGCTTGGGGATGAGACCGTCGATGTGAAACTGGCTCCCGACCTATTGCAGTTTATGCGGCTCAACTCCGGAGTGGAGGATTTTGAAGGCATCCCGATCGTATCCTTGTCGGAAAGCCCGATGTATGGATGGAACGTTGTTCTAAAGCGCATGTTCGACATCGCCGTTTCAATAATCGCCATGATTATATGGTCGCCTATATTGCTTATTATTTCGATTCTTATCAAGCTGGAGTCGAAAGGCCCGCTTTTTTATAAACAGGAAAGGATGAGCCTGGGCGGTGAAAAATTTGTGATATATAAGTTCCGCTCTATGCAAGCGGGCGCGGAGAAAGAGACCGGCGCCGTGTGGGCCACCGCAAAAGACGACAGGCGCACGAAAATTGGCGAATTTTTGAGGAAGACAAGTCTCGACGAGTTGCCGCAATTGTTCAACGTATTAAAGGGCAACATGAGCCTTGTCGGGCCGAGGCCTGAGAGACCGGTGTTCGTGAAAGATTTCAGGAAGAGCGTGCCTATGTATATGTTGCGCCACAAAATGAAAGCCGGCATGACAGGATGGGCCCAGGTAAACGGCTGGCGTGGAGATACATGCGTAGAGAAAAGAATCGAATATGATCTTTACTATATCGAGAACTGGTCATTGCTGCTGGATATAAAAATTCTTTGGCTTACTATCTGGAAAGGATTTGTAAACAGGCACGCTTACTAAACCGGCCTGACCTTTTTTTTCAAAAATAGTTATTATGGCCTTCCGTAAAATCCTTTATTAAATAAAATGGACATCGGTTGAATACCGGTTTCAATTAGCCCTTTTTATTATTTGACTTTTTCTCCTGTCATGATAATTTGTATTACTTGGTTGCTCTTTTCTTAAACTGGGGTTGTTTTATTGAAGACGAGGAATATTAAAGCTCGAATTGTTTTTTGTTTTCAAAGGCCCTCCTACCCCCTAAATCACTATAGATTGCATCATGAGCGCTAAAGTTATTGTCGTCATTCCCGCCCGGTTTGCGTCCACACGGCTTTTAGGAAAACCGCTCGCCGATATCGCCGGCAAGCCGATGATACAACGGGTGTACGAGCAGGCTAAAAAGATGAAAACCGCGGAAAGGGTTATAGTCGCTACCGATGACGAGAAAATCGTAAGCGCCGTCGCTGGATTTGGTGGAGACGCAATGATGACATCGCCCGACCATCAGTCTGGCACAGACAGGATAGCCGAGGTGGCGCGTAACTTGTCGGAATACGATATTGTGGTGAATATCCAGGGTGACGAGCCGTTTATAAACCCTGGCGCGGTAGATAACGCCATTAAAGCGTTGATAGACGACACTTCACTTAAAGTATCCACGTTATGCGTCCCGATAAAGGCGGACGAGGCGGCTGACCCGAACGTTACCTGTGTCGTTCGTGACCTTGCCGGGTTTGCGCTCTATTTTTCAAAACTGCCCATACCAAACGACCGTGATGGAGACTCGAAAGAGAGGCCGTTGTATAAACATCTTGGAACATATGTTTTTCGCCGCGAATTTTTATTATACTATGCCGGGCTTGAACGAACCCCGCTGGAAAAATGTGAGAAACTGGAGCAACTGAGAATTTTGGAACATGGCGAAAAGATACTCTGTATTGAAACTGGACACGACTCCATTGGGGTTGATTCACCGGAAGATCTTGAGCGCGCTGAAGAGGCGTTTAAAAGTGGGGCTATGAATGACTAAATATATTTTTGTTACAGGCGGTGTTCTGTCGTCGCTCGGTAAAGGTATCGCCGCCGCATCATTGGGCGCGCTGCTGGAGGCGAGAGGCTATAAGGTTACGATCATGAAACTCGATCCATATATAAATGTGGATCCTGGCACGATGAGTCCTTTTCAGCACGGTGAGGTCTTCGTCACAGACGACGGCGCCGAAACTGATCTTGACCTTGGTCATTATGAGCGTTTTATCTCCACAAAGATGAGCAAGCTTAACAACGTGACCGCAGGCTGGATATACAACAGCGTGATAACGAAAGAGAGAAGAGGGGATTATCTTGGCGCGACGGTGCAGGTCATTCCGCATATTACCGACGAAATAAAGACGAGGCTCTCTGCGGTTGGAGAAGGGTATGACATAGTCATTTGCGAAATAGGCGGCACGGTGGGTGATATTGAGTCCCTCCCGTTTCTGGAGGCGATGAGACAGTTCCGGTTCGATATCGGCAGGGAAAACTGCATCTATCTGCATGTGACGCTGGTGCCTTATATCAAGACCGCGCATGAGCTTAAGACAAAACCTACGCAACATTCTGTGCGGGAGCTTCTGAAAGTGGGTGTGCAGGCGGACGTTCTGCTCTGCCGCTGTGAAGAGCCGCTGGCCGGCGAGGTTAAGGAAAAAATCGCGCTTTTTGCGAACATGGACAGGAAAAACGTGATCTCCGCGGTTGACGTAAAATCTATTTACGAAGCGCCGCTACGGCTTCATGACGAGGGGCTTGATGAAATCGTGCTCGACCTTTTGAGGCTCGAGAAGAGGCAGACGAGTATCGCCGAATGGGCGAAGATGGTCGATCATATTTACAGCCCCAAACCAAAAGTAACCATTGCGATCATTGGCAAGTATGTAAAGCTTACAGAGTCGTATAAAAGTCTGGCCGAAGCGATAACCCATGGAGGGCTGGCCTGCGATGTTGATATTAACTTCCTGTGGGTGGATTCCGAAGGTATCACAGAAAAAAATGTGGAGAAAATTCTTCGGGAGACTAACGGTATTCTGGCTCCCGGCGGTTTTGGTGAACGGGGAATAGAGGGGAAGATACTGGCTATAAGGCTTGCGCGGAAAAAGAAAATTCCTTTCTTCGGCATATGCCTTGGCATGCAATGCGCGGTAATAGAATTTGCGCGTGACGTATGCGGCCTTGAAGACTCCAACAGCACGGAGTTTCGGCCCGATTGTGAATATCCGGTTATAGACCTGATGCCGGATCAGGCGGGTGTCAACGATATGGGCGGCACCATGCGGCTAGGCTCATTTCCTTGTCAGGTACGCGCCGATTCTCTCGCCCATGCGGCATATGGAAAGCGTGAAATCCATGAACGGCACCGCCATCGTTATGAGTTCAACAATAACTACAGGATGATGCTTGAAGAGGCTGGAATGACTTTCTCCGGTCAATCACCTGACGGACGGCTTGTTGAAGTGGTCGAGATTAACGACCATCCGTGGTTTCTTGCCGGACAGTTTCATCCGGAGTTCAAGTCTTCACCGAGAGAGCCGCATCCGTTGTTCACGGCTTTTATCAAAGCCTCTTTGGAGTCAAGCCACCTGATATGAACGTTACTTTAGGCGAGGGGGCTGTTACCTTTGGGAACGATTTACCATTTGTTTTCATCGGCGGCCCATGCGTAATCGAAAACGAGGACCATGCCCTCTATACGGCGGAACATTTGAAAAAGATAACCGATTCTGTCGGTATCGACTTCGTATACAAATCGTCGTATGACAAAGCCAATCGCACTTCGATAAATTCTTTTCGAGGTGTTGGTATTGATGAAGGGCTGAGCATACTCGAAAAAGTGAAAAACGCGGTTGGCGCGCCTGTTCTTTCCGATGTTCATTCGCCGGATGAGGTGAAGGCGGCCGGCGCTGTTCTCGATATACTTCAAATTCCGGCTTTACTCAGCAGGCAAACGGACTTGCTTGTAGCCGCAGGTAAAAGCGGGAAGGTCGTCAACATTAAAAAAGGACAGTTTATGGCGCCATGGGATATGGGGCAGGCCGTCGATAAGGTCAAAAGCGAGGGTTGTGCCGGTGTGATGCTGACCGAGAGAGGGACATCATTTGGTTATAACAACCTTGTGGTGGATATGGCGTCGATATATGAAATGGCCAGATTCAATGTGCCGGTAATTTTTGACGCGGGTCATTCGGTTCAGTGTCCAGGAGGGCTTGGGGATAAAAGCGGCGGGAAGCGGGAGCTGATACCAACACTGGCAAGAGCGGCTGTTGCGGCGAAAGTGGCCGGACTGTTTCTCGAAACCCACCCGGAACCTGACCAGGCGCCATGCGACGGCCCTAACATGTGGCCAATGGATGAGCTTAAGAGCTTCCTTACCGAACTGAAAAGGATAGATGAGGCTGTAAAATCCGGCTAGACCTTAGCCCTTGTATCGTAACCAAAAAAAAAGTGGAGGACGCTTTGCGCGCCCTCCACATAATCACGATGCTTTTAAGGTAAAACCGTATTTACCCGAGAAGCTGAAGAACCGATTGCGGCACCAGGTTGGCCTGAGCCAAAATGGCCGTCGCGGCCTGCACCAGTATCT
>CAYNDB010000066.1:0-14175 GCA_964395915.1 uncultured Nitrospinota bacterium
TCTATGGTCATCCCGGCGTCCTCGACAATCTCGGTCGCCAAGTCCATAGGAAAGCCATAAGTATCGTACAGCTTAAACGCGTCTTCTCCCGATATTGACGACGCTCCTTTTGCTTTAGCGCTATCGATTGTTTCCGCAAGCAGGTTCATACCATGCGCCAGCGTCACGCTAAAGCTCTCCTCTTCGGCCAGCGTCACGCCCCGGATAACCTTTGCGTAATCTTTAAGCTCAGGATACGCGTCTTTCATAATTTCTATTACGGTATCGGTCAGCCTATGCGCAAATGGCTCTTCCACTCCCAGCATCCTCCCGTGACGAAGAGCCCTGCGAAGGATACGCCGCAAAACATAACCACGACCCTCGTTGGATGGATGCACACCATCGGCTATCAGAAACGTTGCGGCGCGGGCATGATCGCCTATTACCCTGAACGAAACGTCGGTTGCCGGGTCTTTGAGATATTCCGAGTCGGTCAGCCGCTCCATATGCCGTATCACCGGCAGTATGAGGTCTGTCTCGAAGTTCGTTTCTTTCCCCTGCATCACCGCCACCAGCCTTTCAAGCCCCATCCCTGTATCGATGCTGGGGTTTGGAAGCTGTGTTTTTTTGCCTTTAGCGTCTCTGTCATACTGCATGAAGACAAGGTTCCAAAGCTCTATAAACCTGTCGCACTCGCAGTCTATGCCGCAATCGGGATTGCCACACTTATACCGCTCACCCCGGTCGATATGAATCTCGGAGCATGGCCCGCAAGGGCCTGTTTCACCCATAGACCAAAAGTTGTCCTTATCCCCAAACCGCTGGATACGCGCTGGCGGCAGACCAATATTTTTTTCCCATATTGTGGCCGCCTCGTCATCGTCGGTATACACAGTCGCGTAAAGTTTCTCCTCTGGCAGGTTTACAACTTGCGTCATAAACTCCCACGCATACTCAATAGCCCGCTCCTTGAAATAGTCGCCAAACGAAAAGTTCCCCAGCATCTCAAAAAATGTGTGGTGCCTGGCGGTCCTGCCAACCATCTCAAGATCGTTATGCTTACCTGATACCCGTAAACATTTCTGGGAAGATGTGGCGCGCTTATAAGGTCTTTTTTCAGCTCCGGTAAAAACATCTTTGAACGGGACCATGCCGGCGTTGACGAACAGAAGAGTTGGATCGGCGGAAGGGACAAGGGACGAACTTCGGATAACGGTATGATCTTTTGAAGCGAAATAGTCAATAAACTTTCGCCGGACTTGAGACCCGCTCATATTATGTTCCATTTATGACAACGCCTCTTTTCGTGTCCCGCTTATTCCATCGGGGGAATTATCGGAAAGATGGAGCATGGAAACCGAAATTATATCGGATAACGCTTCCGCTATCTCCATGTCGTCATCATCAAACAGGCTTGCCCCTTTACGACGAGTGGCGATAACCACACCCAAAAGCTTGGCTCCGGATGTCATCGGAGCGCAAAGACATGGTAAAAGCGAATCGGACCCCAAAAATGCGCCGCCATCCCCTTTCTCGGAAAACCGTTTGACCGCAAGATCCAGCATAGTGGATTCCAGCTTCAGGATAGAATCTTTTTCCACTCCAGCGCTATCTTTTCCTGAGCTGAAATGGATGTCGAACCTGTCATTTATAGAATTATATATCCGCACGGAAACAGTTGATGCGTTTAATAGCTCGTTAATGCTGGCGCCGTGCCTGGCCAAAGTTTCTTTAAAGCCCCCTTCAAAATTTTCCCGTACGATACTGCGGGTAAATCGCGCCAGTAAATTGTGGCGGGAGGAGTTCGCCTCCAGACGCTTCACAGTCTCCATATTTTCCAGCGCAAAACTAAAGCTTTTCATAAAACCCCCGACAAGCTCCATATCCTCTGCGTTCCATTTTTCCACCTCGATGATAAAAACCCCAACAACCCGCCCTCTTGAGACTATAGTTGTAACCAGCGCAGGGGCTTTTACATCAATAGTTTGAAACAGCTCGACATCATCATGTTGAATATCGCTTTCCCCTTCTATCAAATGCGTCTCGGGCCTGGCCTCAGCGCCTCCAATCGAGATCAAGCGATGAATAAGGCTCTTATCCCCTTTGGGAAAAAATTGTTTGCCATATTTGGAAGTTTTGGTGTTTCCATCGGAAACGCTCATGCAGGTTATCAGCCCTTCACCGTCCGGCAGAATCTCGCACCCCAACACTTTTGTAATGTTAGCAAGGTGTGACAGTCTCCTGGCCGCAAGGCTCATATATCCTCTCAACGCAACGGCGCTTTCCCCGGATCCCCTGTGGATATCCGATATAACCGAATTTACGATACTGGCCACTATCCATTGCCGTTCAAGCCTGCCTCGCTGATCCTCAACTTTCTCCAGGGCCGCGGCGTTCTTGATAATTAGGCTCACTTCGGCAAGAAGGTTCTCGATAAAGTCGGTATATGATGGAACGCGGTTAAAGACAAGCGCCCCTATAGCGCTATCGGCTCCCCCCTCGGGCGATATTTTTATTGGGAAACAGGAAAGAGGATCTGAAAGGTTGTTGGTTATGGTTTCAAGAGTTCCCGTCCGCATAACGCGAGCCACTATTTTTTTCAGGGCATGACCCCCATGATACTCTCCAAGGCTAACAAGTTCCTCAACTGTCCCTAAACCGTTTTCCATCATGATTGAAATATAAAACCCCTTGCTATCGGGGGCGAGCGCCTCTTCAAGTTTTTGGACAAGAAAATTCAAGATATCAGAAAGCGATCTGTTGGCTCCCGCAAAAATGGAAATTTCTTCAAAAATATCTTTTCCCTGTTTTTCCGTAAGGCTATACTGCTTGCCCATCGTGTCGAATTTGCCGCTTTTTGATATCACCACACAATTTTTCCCAATGGTTTTGGCGTGATACAACGCTCCATCCGCTTCACGAATAAGGTCGTTCGGCTCTTCCATCCCATTTAAAATATATGAGGACACCCCGACAGAAACAGTGACCGAGACCGACTCCTCCCCATAATTGATCACAAGGCTCGACACCGCCTCGCGCAACCTTTCCGCCCGGAGCGACGCGCCGGAAAGCCCTACCTCTGGCAGTAAAATGGCGAATTCCTCCCCTCCGTACCTTGCGGCAAGGTCGATCTGTCGGCTTGAAGTGACAAGAGCGTTTCCAACCCTGCGCAGAACCTCGTCGCCGGCTAAATGGCCGTATTGATCGTTGACCTTTTTAAAATCATCGATATCCAGCATTATGAGAGAAAGCTTGCCTGAATACCTCGTCACCCTGTTAAACTCCTCATCAAGCCGCTCTGTAAAATATCTATAGTTGAAAAGTCCGGTAAGCTCATCGGTAATTGAAAGCTCCTCTAACCGCTCGTTAACTTTTTTAAGCCGCTCCTGCTCTTCGCGAAGCCTTTCGTTAAGCCTCGCCGTCTCGCTTTCTTTTGTTGCCAGCAGGCGGTTTTTCTCTTTAAGCTCACTTGTCGCCTCCTCTACCTTACACCGCAATTCCTCCTTAAAAGCCCTCTCCTTCTCACGCATCCAGAGGTCTTTTAGAGCGATGGGAGCCACCTTGCGCAGTTCACGCAGTTCAAATGGCTTGCTCAGGTAAAAATCCACTTTTCCGCGAGTGAACGCGTCTATGATCGTTTCGTCCGAGCCATAACCTGTGATAAGTATAGATGCGAAGTCCGGATGGCTCTTTTTCGCCTGCGCAATAGTCTCAACCCCATTGATTCCTGGAAGCTTATAGTCACATATAATCAGGTTAAAACGTTTGTCGGATAAAAGCTCAAGCGCTTCTTCGCCGGATTCAGCGGTTTCTACAACGTAGCCTTCCCGTAAAAGCGTGTTCTTCAAGGCGTTGCGAACACCCTCTTCATCGTCAACGACCAGGACTGACACACCCCTTACGTCACCAAATATGTTCCCGTCCACAGCAAACATCCCCAAAAATAACTAACTCCTCACCTTCGACATTGTATCCTAGCTGGATTGTGACAAGAAAGGGGATTATACTCTTTAGCGCAAAAATGTATACATCCACATATATGGATGTATGGTCAAATAGAAAAAATGACGCTTCGCCAGGATGCGCAAGATAAAGAATTTATTTTAATGAAATATCTATATAAACTGAAAATACTATGTGTCTCCCTTTTCCTCTTCTGCGCGATAAGCTCCTGTCAAACCGTCCCGGAAACCAACCGCTCACAACTTGTTTTAATAGACTCTGGAACTGAGCTTGCTATGGGCTCCAATGCCTATAAGGAAATATTGTCGAGATCAAAAATATCAAAAGATCAAAGACTTACCTCCATATTACGACGTGTGGGGATGAGAATAGCGCGTGTGGCGAACATGCCGGACTTTAAATGGGAGTTTAACCTGATTGAAACAGAAACCCCAAACGCTTATTGCCTGCCTGGAGGGAAAGTCGGCGTGAACACAGGGATATTGCCGATAGCGCAAAACGAGGCGGGGCTTGCGACCATTATCGGCCATGAAGTCGCTCATGCCATAGCAAGGCATGGGGCTGAAAGGATGAGCCAGGGGCTTCTGATCGCCATAACGGGAGAGCTGCTGGCTCAGGGGGTCACAAAACAGGAGTCAAACCGCGAGATTTTCAGGGCCGCGTACGGTCTGGGGACAGCGGTGGCTGTGACATTGCCATTTTCCCGGAGTCATGAGCTGGAGGCGGATCACCTGGGGCTTTTATATATGGCCCGGGCTGGTTATGACCCAAATGAAGCAAAGCTCTTTTGGCAAAGGTTCGCCGAATATGCCAGGAAAAAAGGCGCGTCAAACAAGCTTGAGTTTCTTTCCACCCATCCCGCTGATGAAAAAAGGATATCGCAGATTGGCAACCTGCTCCAGCGAGCTAGAGCCGAATATGCAAAATCAGAGAAAATCGGCCTTGGCGAAAGCCTGATGTAAGCATGATAAATTAATGTCAAATCATATGATATTGTATTGTTTCATGATAGCTTGAAACCTTGACAAAAAGCCGTAGTAGAGTCTAAAATTAAGTATATAGTCGATGTAAATACTATACGTGAAGGAAAGATAATGGCTATTACTCCACCTGCCAATGAGGCGGCGCCACAACAGCTTTCGGCCAATCCGAACAGAACCCAAAACCCTCTTGCTAAAGGCTTGGATAATGGCGGAGCCAACTCCGGTGTGAACAGGACCGGGGCAAATAATAACTCTACAGCCACCACAAATCAGGAAGCGGCGATATTCTATCCGAGCGCTCAGATTGTAGAACAGGAAAAGCCGCCCACGAAAACTTCCGCTGATATCTCGGCCACGCCATCCCGAGAGGTTACATCTCCTCCAGAAAAGAGAAATGCGGCGGTCGAAGAAAAAAAATCAACAGTGGTAACAGACCCAAAAGATCAAACCGTTGCGTCAGCCGTGGACACTGCGACGCAGGATACGCAAGCTCCAGAGGAAAACATAGCTTTTACACGACAGCCAGAGCCAAATCCACCTGAAAAAGCAGTGGCGAGAGAAGACACAGAAACGGTGGAAAAAGCTGTTAGAGCCGAAACCGAGGACCCGCAAGCTCGCCCTGCGCAACAACCTGTTGTCGTCAGGGAAACAGCTCCAACATCGAAACCTGTAGAGGCTACCACAACACAACCAGCCCAGCAAAAAGAAAGTGGGGCTGAAAGCACACAGAGAAGACAGGCCGAGGGACAAGAGAAAAACAGGCCTGTAGCGGATCAGGAAATCGGCGGCACCGTCAACATCACGGTCTAGAACCAGTTCGCTTTTACTCTAAAGCGCTTCTCCCGCTAATTGGAGTGTTCAAGATATGGGACAACGTTAGCCACCTTAAACCTGAAAGCGTACGTAACACTTTTTTCGCCGTATTGCATCGGCAGATCCACCCCGATCTTTTGTCCCTTGTTCTTGAGCGCCTTGTCATCAACAAGGTTGAATAGCGGGTAGATGTACCATGTCCACTCTTCAAGTTTTTCAACGTTTTTTATCGGCGACACGAAATCGATAATCTCTTCGCCAGGCTCCAAAACAGTTGGTGGGGGAGATTTCTGCCTGCTTGTGAATATGGAATTCCCGTTTGCCACGGAATACTTTTTTCCATCGACGTTGATAAACGCGGCCTGCTCCCAGTTTATGGTGACAGGAGTTGCGGCAAGGTTTTTCATTTTGAAAAATATCTTCTTTTCGTTAAGCCAGAACCTGATAGAAATTTTTTCATCCTTGAACGATTTGTCGTGGGACCCTGCAGGCTCCGTCATAGTATATATGTTCCAGTATCGGTAGTCCGTAAAGCTAGAACATGCGGAGAGCCCTGTCATAACCGCGGTAACGGCAAGCGCAAGATAAATATTTTTCCGAATGTCGGCCTTAATCACGACATATGCTCCTTATTGCCAAGCTCCATCAATCCTTCCGTAACCGTAATCAAATCGCCCACGTCTTTGCCATACGCGTCCGCCCCAATCTCTTTTGCAAATGATTTTGTCACCACAGCTCCGCCGATCATAACTTTATAGGGCAAACTGCTTGCCTTGATTTCGTCTATAACAACTTTCATCTGCATCATGGTAGTAGTCATAAGCGCGGATAGCGCTACGATATCGGCGCTGTTTTCCTTGGCGGCAGAAAGTATATCCTCCATCGGCACATTCTTGCCCAAGTCAATCACATTGAACCCGAAATTCGCAAGCATGATAACGCAGATATTTTTCCCAATATCGTGAATGTCCCCTTTCACCGTGGCAAAAACAATGGTCCCCTTATCCACGGTTTCCGTTTTGCTCTCTTTAATAATAGGGTCCAATACGGCCACACCACGCTTCATCGTATCGGCGGCCGCAACAAGGTGCGGGATGAACTTCTTGCGCTGGGCAAAAAGATTTCCCAAATGACGTATGGCTGGCGTCATCACATCCACAAACACACTCATTGCGTCTGCGCCTTCATCAACAGCGGCTTTGGTAAGGTCGGTTATAGAGTCCTTGTCACCCTCCACTATGGCGTCCGATATTTTTTCCAACGTTGTCCGCGGGCCCTTGCTCTCCTTTTTACTTCCCTCTTCCTTCTCCTCCATCATGTCGATGTAAACGCGACACTCCTGATCCCTCCCGGAAAAAAGCGAGGCCGCGGCCACCGCCCTGGTCATATCTTCGTCATAAGGATTGACTATAGCCGCGTCGAGACCAGCTCCTATCGCCATTGCCAGGAACGAATTGTTAATATACTTTCGTTGCGGCAGGCCGAATGAAACATTTGAAACTCCAGCGACCGTGGCGCATCCAAACTCCTTTTTCACAAGACGTATCGTCTCAAGGGTCTGGCGCGCTCCCTCCTGCATGGCGGAAACCACCAGAGCAAGGCAATCGAACATTACCCGCTCTTTAGGAATACCGTGATCCTCCAGGTACAACAATATTTTCTCAGCTATTTTTATCCGGTCGACGGCTTTTTCAGGTATATCGTCACCCGCCAGAAGCGCGATAGTGGAGGCTCCATATTTTTTGAGAATTGGAACGACCTCATCCAACCGCTCATCCTCTCCATTTATGGAGTTTATAAGCGCCCGGCCCGGATATAGTTTTAGCCCCGCTTCAAGGGCGGAAGCGTATGAGCTATCTATCACCAGCGGTATCGGCACGACGTTCTGGATACCGACAACAGCCCGCTCCATCGCCTTCGCTTCGTCCACAAGTGGCACACCGACGTTTACGTCCAGCGCCATTGCGCCCATTTCGAACTGTTTGCGAGCGTCGGCGATTATCATGTCAACCCGCCCTTCTTTTATCGACTCGGCGAATTTTTTCCGTCCGGTAGGGTTTATCTTCTCCCCTATTTTCACAAACGGCTGCCCGTCGCCAACCTGTATGGTCGCCATACGGCTGGTAAACGACATACCGCGCCATACAGAACGTTCTCTAGGCTTTACGCCCTGCAACCCGTTTGCAATCATCCTGATATATTCCGGCGTGGACCCGCAACATCCGCCGATAATGTTCGCCCCGACGTCAACGAACTTTTTCGCGTAGCCTGCAAGCTCTTCCATCGACATTTCGAACACAGTCTTGCCGCCCCTGTTCACAGGAAGCCCGGCGTTAGGCTCAACAGCCACCGGCATGGTGGTTGTGGTAGCAAGCCGTTCGACGATATCAACCATCGGCTCCGGCCCGACAGAACAGTTCACCGCTATAATATCGACGTTTAACCCTTCGAGCGTCACAGCGGCTGTGGCGGCGTCTGTTCCTGTATCGGTCACACCATCTGCGCCGTAGGTCATCGAAGCCAGGACCGGGATATCCCCGCGAACCTCATTGGCCGCAATCACGGCGGCCCGCATCTCCATAAGGTCGAACATGGTTTCGATGGCGATAAGGTCTACACCGGCTTCCACCAGCGCTTTCATCTGCTCAGCGAATATCGATACGCCTTCGTCGAACGGTATGTCTCCGGCAGGAGCTATTATGCCGCCCAACGGGCCGACGTCACCTGCGATAAAACAATTTGGAGCGGCTTCACGGGCAATTTCCACAGCCGCCTTGTTAATGTCTTTTAGCTTGTTCGCCGCATCGTATTCGGCAAGACGCAATCTGCTGGCGCCAAAAGTGTTGGTGATGATAATATTCGCGCCGGCTTCGGCATATTCCCTATGTGCTTTAAGGATTTCTTCGCGGTTTTCAAGGTTCCACAGGTCTGGAGCGTAACCCATCGGCAGGCCCCTGTTCTGCAAAAGGGCGCCCATGGATCCATCCAGGATCAATATCCTTTTTTTAAGTTCGGACAGCAATGACATTGGACTATGACTCTTTCCAGTTTTATGTTTGAACGCTTACGAGGCTTACGCCTTTAAATTTTAGCCGCAACCAAATATTTTTATGAGAGCTTATATTACCATGCCATTTTTTATTTTTTAAGGATGCTCTTCCACCCACCGTTTTCCACTTAGAGCATACTCTTCTTTCCAGATTGGCACATGCTTCTTAAGCTCGTCTATCGTCCATTCGCAGGCATCGAAAGCGGCGGCGCGATGCTGGCTGGTTACCACAATAAGGACAATGTTATCGCTTATCTGAAGCTCGCCAAAACGATGTATAACATGGCAGTTCAATATATCGAATTTCTCCCTGGCGCCTTCCTCCAGTTTCTCGAGCTCTTTCTCCGCCATTTTGGCGTAGCGTTCAAAGCTTAGCTTCGATATTTTTTCACCACGGGAGATGTCACGAACCGTCCCCAGGAAGCTCACCGCCGCGCCTGTGCCGGTATCCTTTTCAACAAGAGCCCGTATCTCCGCCCCAACGTCGAAATCTTCTGTTTGCAACCTTGCCATAACTAACCTCCAGACATAGGTGGAAGGATGGCTATTTCGTCAGAATCGTCAACCATATCTCCAACTTGCGCTATATCTTGATTGACGGCATATAGCATCCCGCTGCTTATCAGAATAGCCGGATCTTTTGAAGCCTTTTCCGCGGCAATTACAAGAATCTCCCGAAGCGCCACAGGTTTATCCAGCTGAATGGACACCTCATCTAATCCCATCCGGTTTTTAACAGAAGCGAAAAATTTTACGGTCGCCATATCAATACTCCCTTATTTTTTTAACCCGGGCCATTGGAGAAATATCTACAACAATAATTCGCCGAACTTAATTGCGTAAACCATTCATAATCATAGCGCTGGAGCATTAAAATACTAAAATTTTTTCTGATATTTGCTTTTGGCGTGACACAAGCATACTTCCTTGCTCTAATAAATCGTTGTATTATACAGAATACCTTGAGGGGGAGATGGCCCATGGGGTCTGATATGAGCGGCCAGTTGATAGACGGAAACGGTCGCATAATCGAATATCTTCGTGTCTCTGTCACCGACCGGTGCAATCTTCGTTGCACATATTGCATGCCTCCATCCGGGGTTGAGGTTAAGCCGCGGTGCGATATCCTCCGCTACAAAGACCTGTTGCGACTTATAGAAATATTTGCGGGCATAGGTATTCGCAAAGTACGGCTTACCGGTGGAGAGCCGCTAGTCCGAAAAGGAATAATCGGGTTTATCGACCAGATAAACCATATCCCCGGCATCGAACAAATCACGCTTACCACAAATGGGGTAGCTTTGGGGAAAATGGCGACACCGCTAATAAACGCGGGCGTAACCAAGGTTAATATCAGCCTGGATTCTTTAGATCGCGCTAAATACAAGCATATCACTGGAGCGGACGAACTTTTAAGAGCGCGTAACGGCATTCAGGCCGCGATAGACGCGGGGTTCAAGTCAGTGAAAATAAACATGGTGGTGATGAAAGGCGTAAACGATGATGAAGTTGGAAAGTTTGTCGAGCTAACAAAGTCGATGAAAATTCAGGTTCGTTTTCTGGAGTTCATGCCAGCGACCCCCTCGGTCTGGAGCGATGAAAAATTTATCCCGATAACCGAGGTTAAGAAACGGGTCGGCGAAATCGAAAAACTTGTCCCATGCGCCAAAGAGCAATGGAGCGGACCGGCGAAGGTATATAAATTTAACGAGGCCTTAGGCGAGATAGGGTTCATCGCCGCTGTCACCAGCCATTTTTGCGGAGATTGCAACCGGCTGCGCCTCACATCTTCCGGAGAGCTTGTAAACTGCCTCTTTAATCGGGATCGAGAGGACTTGAAATCTATGTTAATAGCGGGCGCGTCCAATGCGGAAATAGAGGATACTATCCGCCTTTCGGTAAAAGGGAAAAACGCTATCAGGGTTTTACCGACCCACGCTGAAAACGAGCTTTCCCAGAATATGTCCGCTATCGGCGGATAAAATACGTCTATTCAGTAGTCGTAGCCTTATTTTTCTCTATAGCGCAGGAGGCCGTGTGCCATGCCAGCGTGGCGCATTTTACTCGTGAAGAATATTCACGCACTCCGGCAAGAACTGAAAGCTTGCCAAGCTCGGCGGGATTACCATCAGTTTCCCCTTTAACCATCTTCTGGAACTTGTCAAACGAGGCCTTGAATTCATCTACCGTCTTTCCTTTGACATAGCCTGTCATAAGCGACGCGCTCGCCTTTGATATGGCGCACCCTGATCCTGTGAAGCTGATATCGCGTATTACTTCACCGTCAAGCTCCAGAAATATTGTAAGCTCGTCTCCGCACAGGGGGTTCTTGCCGTCACAGGAATCGGTAGCCTCCGAAAGGCTCCGATAATTCCTCGGGTTACGATTGTGATCGAGTATCACACGCTGGTAAAGATCGTTTTTATATGACATCAGGAGAACATCTCCATAGCCTTGCGCACGCCTTCGGCCAGCGCGTCCAGTTCTTCATGTGTATTGTAAAAAGAAACGGAAGCGCGCGCCGTGGCCGGAACGCCAAAACGTCGCATGGCGGGCTGTGCGCAATGGTGGCCGCCGCGAACGGCAATACCTTCCTCGCCAAGGATAGTCACCAGGTCATGCGGGTGAACCGTATCAAGTGTAAAAGAGATAATTCCAGATTTTTCTTTCGCGTTCCCTATGATCTTTAACCCGTCGATTCCTTGAAGCAGGGAGGTTCCGTATTCGAGCAGATCGTTTTCATATAAGGATATCTTCTCAAACCCGCAATCGCGGATAAAGTCTACCGCGGCGCCAAGCCCTATAACCTGCGTAATAGGTGGCGTGCCCGCCTCAAACCGCAGAGGTGGCTCCACAAACGTAGTCTTTTCAAACGTCACGGTCTCGATCATCTCGCCGCCTGTGACATATGGCGGCATTGTTTTTAAAATATCAAACTTGCCGTACAAAACACCCACGCCGCTGGGGCCATACATTTTGTGTCCGGAAAAAACAAAGAAATCGCAGTCTATATCTTTCACGTTCACTCTCATATGCGGGGCGCTTTGCGCTCCATCGATAAGGACTACGGCTCCCGCGTCATGAGCCATCGCAGCAATTTTCTTCACAGGGTTGATCGTCCCCAGCGCATTGGACACATGAGTGACCGCGACTATTTTCGTATTGCCGTTTAACAGCTTGGCGTACTCATCCATTAAAAGATCGCCGTTGTCATCAACAGGAATAACCTTGAGCGAGGCTCCCGTATCCTCACACACCACCTGCCACGGGATAATATTGGCATGATGCTCAAGATGGCTGATAATGATCTCGTCACCTTCGCTCAAAAATTTACGGCCATAACTTTGCGCCACAAGGTTTATCGACTGTGTGGCTCCGCTGGTAAACACTATCTCTCTGGAATCGTCCGTTCCGACAAACCGCGCAACCTTATCCCGCGCCTTCTCATATTCATCCGTAGCCGCTTCGCCCAGCTTGTATGAGCCACGCCGCACCGTGGCGTATTCGTCCGTTTCAAACCTTATCATCCTGTTTATAACGCTCCATGGCTTCTGGGTAGTCGCCGCGTTATCAAGATAAACTAAAGGTTTGCCATTGACTGATTTTGCCAGCATCGGAAACTCGCTGCGAAGCGTTTCTATAGATATGCCGTTTCTGGCGTCAGGAGTGTCAACCTGCTTGGACATATGCAGCCTCCAGTTTTAAGATGAGAGCGCGCTGGATATCGTCGATGCCCGTAAAATCCTCAACATCCCTGAAAACCCCTTCGATGAAGCCTGCGATAAGCTTCAGCCTGGCTTCCTTTTCGCTTAAGCCGCGCGCTCGCATATAGAAAAGTTGCTCTTCATCGATCTTGCCTGAGGTGGCTCCGTGGGCGCATTTCACGTCATCGGCGTATATCATAAGATTAGGCTTTGAATCGGCATGGCCACGATCGGTCAGAACCATGTTTTTTATCATCTGGTTTGATTTGGTCAACTGCGCGCCTCTGTGAACGATCACTGTCGTATCTACGCTAGACCTTCCCTTGTCCAGGACGACATTCCTGAAAATCTGGTCGCTTACACAATTTGGCGATTCATGATGAACCTGCGCATATACGTGCGACTGGTCTGAGCCAGACAACACCGATCCAGAATTTAAATGAAATTCCGCTTCAGCGCCCTGCATACGTGCCTCGTAATGACTGCGGTAAAGCCTTGCCCCTGTGGAGATATCAGTGGCTGAAAATTTCGCGCCCGCCCCTAAAGTTGCACGGTTCTTCGCAAAATTCCATACGTCATGACTATCATCGTTTACCTGAACATATTTCAGGGAGGCGCCATCCTCAAGCTTGAAATGGTGGACGGAGTTTATAAAGCCGCTACACTTGGCTCCCGCATATTTCAGGAGTATCTTCGCATCAGAGCCCGCCCCGGCTTTCACAAACGTAAGAGGTGTCGTCATCGCGGACACAGACTTTAAACCTGTTGAAAAATTCAATATCTGCAAAGGCGCGGGAAGCTTTGCGGAAGGCTCTATTTCGATTACAACTCCTTGCGTCGCAAAAGCCGAGTTGATAGCGGCGAACACATCGTTTTCTTTTTCAACTGCGTCAACGAGGTATTGCCTGATCTCCGGGTCGGCCACCGCTTTATCAAGCGGCTTTATTTTCACCGCTTTATCAAGGCCGGATGTATCCGACAACGACTTGTTATACACCCCGTTTACCAACGTTATCAAACTTCGCCCGCATCCAGGATATATGTGAGGCCGTATCAAGGTTGTATAGCTATCATTGGAACGATAATCATACGAATCCAAACCACTTGAAATAAGCTCCGTCGTGTTGACGAAGGTGAACATTTCATGCTTGCGCTGCGGAAACTTTAACGATTCGAACTTTTCTATCCCCGCCTCGTTCAAAAACAGTAAATCATGGCTGGATTTGTCCGTATGAAGAAATCTTCTATACGAATCCAGAACATAGGCTTCATGTCCTTTTTTTAAAGTTGAAGCTACCGAGGTTGTCATAACAGTTTTCCTTTACACAACTGACGAAGCAGGTTGGTCATATCCTGTCCGCTCCAGCTCCAGCGCAAGCTCGCGGCCTCCGGACCTTGTGATCCTGCCGTCGCTTAAAACATGCACGTAATCCGGAACTATGTAATCTAAAAGACGCTGGTAGTGGGTGATAACAATTAATGCGTTGCCTTTGTTTCGAAGCTTGTTGACCGCGTCCGCCACCGATTTTAAAGCGTCAATATCGAGCCCGGAATCGATCTCGTCGAGTATCGCGATCTTCGGCTCAAGCAGGGCCATCTGCAATATCTCGTTTTTCTTTTTCTCTCCGCCGGAGAACCCTTCGTTCACCGCGCGTTCCCTGTACTTGCTGTCCATTCCCAGCAT
>CAYNDB010000067.1:0-4758 GCA_964395915.1 uncultured Nitrospinota bacterium
ATCTATTTACCAAGACTTTGACCTTACCCTAACAACTCTAAAACGTTTAAAAAAAAGTGTTGAGGATAAAAATGAAGATCATATTTTACACATAAGTTATTGGACAACAGCGCTGATAAGTTATACGCGGTCTTTTGCAAAAGGCAAACGACTTGGATTGTCTGAAAAAATATTTGAGAATTTAGATGGAGCTATTGATTGCCATCGTTATTATAAAAATATTAGGGATAAACATATTGCACATTCAGTGAACCCCTTTGAAGAGGTTTACGTTGCGATTCTTTTATCAAATTCTAAAAAAGAGATAATTGGAACTGTAGAGTTTTCCAAAAAATTGATTCATGCTGACCTGAAAGCGATAGAGACCTTTATAAGGTTGGTAGTATTAATAAAAAATAAAGCTGTAGAGCTCTTAGAGGAAAAGAAGAAACAGTTTTTAGAGAAAGCCAAAAGCCTACCCATAGAAGAATTACATGCAAAGGCTTGCTTAAAGACTGTTATTGGTGGTCCAGAAGATGCAGCTAAACCTAGAAAGGCCTAGGTTTAAAGTACCTAATGACTAAATATTTATGACTGACAACCACATAGTCCAACTCGATAACGTAAGCAGAACCTACGAGCAGGGCGGAGAGATTATTCACGCTGTGGATAGTGTATCGCTCTCCATAGAAAAGGGGGACTTCGCCACGTTGTGCGGCCCTTCAGGCTCTGGTAAGACGACAATGCTAAACCTGATCGGAGCTCTGGATAAGCCGACATCCGGAGCTGTCACCATAGAAAATAAAAACCTTGGGGCGATGGATCGCTCCGCTCTTTCACGGTTGCGGCGGGACAGGATCGGGTTTGTGTTCCAGGCGTACAACCTGATACCGACGTTAACGGCGTATGAGAACGCGGAATTTACAATGGCGTTGCAGGACAGGCCGAAAGATGAACGGCATGAGCGGGTTATGACCTTGTTAAAAGATGTGGGGCTTGAAGGGCTTGAGGACAGGCGGCCGGATGAGCTTTCCGGCGGGCAGCAGCAGAGGGTCGCCATAGCCCGGGCCATCGCTCCGGAGCCTGCCATCGTGCTGGCGGATGAGCCGACCGCTAATGTAGACTCGGCGACAGCGGAATCGTTGCTGGATATTATGCAGAGCCTCAACCGTGACAAGGGAGCCACGTTCCTTTTTTCCACTCATGACAAAATGGTTATAGACAGGGCGCGCAGAGTAATAACCATGCATGACGGAAAAGTTGTGGCGGATGACGTTCGCAGGTGATTTATGGAAGTGAAACAAACCCGTTTGTTTGCGACTTTGATATTTATAGCCGTCGGCGTTTTTTTCCCCAATCCTGCGAGCGCGTTTTATACGTACAGGCAGGGGGAAAACGGATTTGAAGCTAGTGGGTTTATTCGGGCGATCGGATGGTATCAAATAAATCCGGACATTGAAGGTTTCTATTCGCATGATGTCGACTTTAGCGGTGGGGCCATCGCGCGTCTTTTGCTGGATGGTTGGGCGGGTCAACATATATCCTTTTCGTTTAACGCGCTACAGATGTATCAGGCGACAAGCTACAAACTGGGTGACTTTGGCGGGCAAAGCGATGTGAACAGGAGCCCGGCTTTGGAAAGCCGTCAGATAAACAGTGACAAAACCGAGGCGCGTATCGTGGCGGATTGGGCTAACGTCCGTTTTTCATGGGATATGTTCGACCTGACGATAGGCCGCCAGCCAATCAACCTTGCGACAAGTTATTTTTTCACCCCAAACGATTTTTTCGCTCCATTTTCCGCCCAGACATATTACAGGGTATACAAATCCGGGGTGGACGCCGTCAGGCTGGAGACAAGGCTTGGTGACCTGACGCAGCTTACGGTAGTCGGAGTATTAGGTTATGCGCCCGATCCAAACGCCCCGTCCGGGTGGAGTGATCGTTTCGACCGGGACCAGTCATCATCCATTGCGAGGCTGACAACCAGCCGTTTTGGTTACGAATTGGGATTGATAGGCGGACGGGCTTATGGCTACCGGGTATTGGGGGGATCATTTAGTGGGGAGCTTGTCAAAACTGTTTCCTTGCGTGTTGAAGGCCACTACTCATTCCCGAAATACGATAATGAGGAATACGTACCGGAAATATCTGTTGAGCTTGAAAAAAAGGCGCTAGCCGACCTCTCATTATGGGCGACCTATTTTTATCACGGCTCCGGCGCGGATAATCCGCTCAAATACGACCGCATACGTTCCGGGCAATATCTTGGGAGAGATTATGCGGCGCTGGGTGTCGGCTACCAGTCGTCGCCATTGTTATATTGGGAAATTTTATCCATGATTAACCTGTCAGATCAATCATATCTGGTAACATACAACTTTACTTATTCTGTAAGTGATGAGACCGAATTTTCGGGAGGGATGTTTATTCCTGCCGGGAAAACATATGAAAATCCTCCCGCCTACAGCGAGTTTGGGGTATATCCGACTTCCATTTATTTTGAGGTGCGATCCTATTTTTAATCTTGAGACAAGGCTGTGAAAATCGCCTGTTTGTCCAGATTCTCAGCTGATCCCCAAAGTCGATTGGATGTGTCCTTCGTAAAAACGTATAATAGCCCTCATGGAAGATGAAAGGGTTACTGACCCGGAGCCGGAATCGCCGGAGGAGATAAAACAGGAAACCAGTCTGCGCCCTGGTTTTATGGGTGACTACATTGGTCAAAAAGCGCTGAAAGAGAACCTTGCGATATCGATCACAGCCGCAAAAAACAGGGGTGGCGCGCTGGACCACAGCCTTTTCTACGGGCCTCCGGGTCTTGGTAAAACCACAATGGCCAATATCATTGCAAACGAACTTGGCTCCGATGTATTGACTACTTCCGGCCCTGCGCTGCAGAAAGCGGGTGATCTGGCGGCGATTTTAACCAATCTTCAGCCGAAGGACGTGCTTTTCATCGACGAGATACACAGGCTAAACCCGGCGGTTGAAGAGATACTCTATCCTGCGATGGAGGATTACAGGATAGACATAATTATCGGGCAGGGTCCGGCGGCGCGGTCGATAAACCTGAGCCTGCCGCCTTTTACGCTGGTTGGCGCCACTACAAGGGCCGGGCTTATAACATCCCCCTTGCGAGACAGGTTCGGTATAATTCACAGGCTGGAGTATTACAATACCGAAGAGCTTGTAGCGATCATCAAACGGTCCGCTGTTATTCTTGATATAGAAATAGATAACAAGGGAGCTTTGGAGATGGCGTCGAGGAGCAGGGGGACGCCGCGAATCGCTAACCGTCTGTTGCGCCGTGTGAGGGATTATGCGGAAGTGAAGGCGGATGGAGTGATATCAAAAGATGTGGCTGACGCCGCCCTTGAAATGATGGAAGTCGACCATAAGGGGCTTGATAAAATGGACAGGAAGCTGATGTTGATGATAATGAATAATTTCAGCGGAGGCCCGGTTGGCCTGGAGTCTATCGCCGCCGCTATTTCCGAGGATCGAGACACAATAGAAGATGTGTTCGAGCCGTATCTGATACAGGAAGGGTTTATTCAGCGCACACCGAGGGGTAGGATCGCTACACCGTCTGCATACAGACACTTCGGTGTGGAGCAAAAAGACGCCAAGGGGCCGCTGGGGCTTCCGTTTTCATGATGTTATTTGCAATGGGAATGAGTGATCTTAATTCGTTCAGGAAGATAGTGTTCAGGATCGCATTATTTGCGCTCATCCTCACAATGGTTATCACCGCTCCGGCGCAGGCGACAAAGATAAAAATCACCACCAAGATAAAGGGGGCTTTCCTCACCACCGTCGCCGGTAGCTCTACTTCTCAACCGCCGTACATACAAGTGATTAGGTCCAGGGAGGGGCTTGACTATTTGCTTGGAAGGTTTAAAAAGCACAAAAGCCGTGTGACGCGCAACCGGCTAAAAAAGCTTGAGCGAAAACTGTCTAAAGTAAATTTTGAAAAATATATGGTAGTAGGCGTTTTCTCTAAGCCGATGGATAACTTTAAAATGAAAATCAGTAACGCCACTATAGACACCGATGAGAAAATGATTGAGCTCAAAGTAACCTATCAGCACAAGATCAGGACCTACCAGATACCGCCAAAAAAATCGATCCACTACCTTATTGCGGTAATAGAAAAGAGCGACTACCCTGTTATCCTGCAAGCTACCCAGCTTGTGGCGTCTAAAAAGAAGAACGCCCCGCCAGAGAAAGTCGTCACTGTTACAGGAAGGCTAATGCCGTTGAGCGGAGCCAATCTTCAGCTTGTGCCGGTGGTTATAAGGAGAGGAAAAAAGAATAGCTACTATATCAGAGGCGCCCAGACTGAAACGCTGGAAAAACATGTAGGAAAGGTCATTACCTTGCAAGGGACCGTTTCTCACGAGCGTAACAGCCCGTATGAATGGGATTTTACAGTGAACAAGGTTGTGAAAATATTTAACTAACGTCTGTTTCCTTATTTGGCTTCCGCCCATTCTCCATTTTCGTCCTGACGGAAAAAGTGTGTAAGCCCCAGCGACATTTCTTTTACTACACGCTTGATATCAGAAAGCTTTTCTTCAGGAAATGTTATTGCAAGCTGGCAGCTTGCGCTTATATGCCTGGGTTTGACGGTGGAGCGGACTTTGATCCGCGCTTTTTTAAACGCTTTCTCCGCGCGTAAAGTTTCATGCGTGGAAACAAACACAGCGATCAGTTTTCCTCTCATCGGCGTTTTACAATATCGGCCATGATTTTCAGAAAACGTTTGACCTCCGA
>CAYNDB010000067.1:4858-14107 GCA_964395915.1 uncultured Nitrospinota bacterium
CTCATCGGCGTTTTACAATATCGGC
The DNA here is from genome assembly GCA_964395915.1 of uncultured Nitrospinota bacterium. Lineage (GTDB taxonomy): Bacteria > Nitrospinota_A > UBA7883 > UBA7883 > JAJRTC01 > CAYNDB01. The sequence continues at coordinate 4,884 of CAYNDB010000067.1, forward strand.
CATGATTTTCAGAAAACGTTTGACCTCCGACATTTTCGTCAACGCTCCAGGACTTACCCGAACAGCCCCGTCAGGAAATGTCCCTATAAATTTATGCGCGGCGGGGGAGCAATGCAAACCTACACGGCAAGCCACACCTCTTCTGTCAAGGATATCACCGACTTCGGCTGGATCCATTCCATTTACGTTGAACAATACAAGGCTTGCTTTTTCATTGGCGTCAAACGGTGGATAAACGGTTATTCCGGGGTCGTTGAGAAACCTTTCAAGTATCAACCCGTTCATTGCGACCTCATGCTCCCGCACCGCTTCCACTGTTTTTTTTAACAGGTAATCGACTCCCGCCTTAAGACCGGCTATTCCGGGAGTGTTCATTGTCCCCGCTTCGAACCTGTCTGGCCAATACTCCGGCATATACAGATTGTCAGAGTCGGAGCCTGTTCCACCCTCGATCCATGTATCCGGCTCCACCTCTTTTGCGAACCACACAAACCCTACACCCTGCGGCCCCAACAAACCTTTATGTCCGGTACAGGCTACGATATCCGCATTTGACGCGTCAAAAGGAATTGACCCTGCGGTCTGCGCCGCGTCTACAAGGAGGAGCGCGCCTTGCTTTCCGCATGCTTTGCCAAGCGCCTTAATATTCGCAAACGAGGCGGTGACGTTGCTTGCTCCGGTGGTCACAAGCATTTTCACTTTTGGGACCAGTTTACTGTCCGGTAGTCCATTTTTACACAGAGGCGCATGACGCCATCTGACCCCTTTTTTCTTTAACTTGTTAAGGGGGCGGATGACTGCGTTGTGCTCCACGCCAGAGACCGCCACTTCGTCACCTTTTTTTAAGATTCCTTTAAGCGCGATGTTGATGCCTTCTGTAGCGTTACGTGTGAAAATTATTCTTTCCGGGTTTGGCAGGTTTAAAAGCTGCGCGATAGCCATTCTCGTGTCGAAAATAATGCGTGACAATGATATTGACTGTCGGTATCCCCCACGACCAGGGTTACCTCCAATCGTATCGATGGCGCGCATGACCGCTTTAGCGACTGACTTTGGCTTGGGAAACGACGATGCGGCGTTATCCAGATATATCGGGTTTTTCATCATTGATCCTGTTTGTGAATCAGTATCACAAAAAGATCAAAAAACGCAATATCGTAATTTTTTAATCTCCGTATAATTTTTGAAGTGAAAGCTGCGTAAAATCAATCCATGTCGGGAAAAATATGTTTGTAATAGTGAAGGATATGGTTATTTTGTGCTAGTATTTCGGTCGGTATTTTAATGAACCTTTAACTTCTTGAAGTCGACCATTTGTCGGCGGAATTTTTCATATGATACGATTTTATATTATATTTCTCATTATTATCATAACTGTCTCGTTGCGGATCGATACGGCCGAAGCGCGGTCATTCAAAATTCTTGGCAACGATACGTGTCTTCAATGTCATAAAGAAATTTACGATTCCTGGAGTAAAAGCGCACACGCCAAAGTTTTCGATCTTTTAAAGCCTGGCGTCCGGCCAAAAATGAAGATTGAAGCCGGGCTCAAACCTGACATTGACTACAGTAATGACGAGTCGTGTATGAAATGCCACGTGATTGGCTGGGGGAAAGGAGGATATTCCTTCGAAAACCCTGATGATAAATGGAAAGGGATCGGCTGTGAGGTTTGTCACGGCGCGGCGGAGAAATGGCTGGCTCTTCACGATAAAAAGGGCCTGAAACGCCGCGACAGAAAACTGAAGCAAAATGGCATGAAGAAACCTTTCAAAGGCAAAACAGTATGCGCGAGGTGCCACTATAGCAACAACACTCCCTATAATTATAGAAATCCTGAAAGGTCGCGCAACTGGCGGGACCCGGAGCTTGCCAAGACATATCATTTTTTAAAACGATAATTTTTTCGCCGCTATGCCATGTTCAACCTGAACGTATATAACAGGCTTCGAGCAACCAGAGATTTTGGAGCGCGGCCTGTGATATTGGAGGAGATCAACTCCACAAACGAATGGATAGCCGGAAAATTTGACGATCCCGATATTTGCAGGATCGTTGCGGTAGCCCACAAGCAGACCGCCGGCAAGGGAAGACGCGGCAGGACATGGTTTAACATAACAGGGAAGAACCTTGCGTTCAGCCTTGCATGGCGCGTTTCGGAATCGCCGGGCGTCAACGCCTTGGTAACACTAGCCGCGGGGGTAGCTCTGGTGGAAGCTATAATGGAAACCACCGACGCAAAACCAGCTTTGAAATATCCCAACGACCTGTTGCTTGGCGGAAAAAAGGTGGCTGGGATTCTATCCGAAATGAAAACAAGCCCAGACGGAGCAAGGTTCGTTATAATCGGTGTCGGTGTAAATGTTAATGCGACGCATGACCAGTTTCCGGATGAGATAAGAGATATTGCCACATCTATACGGGAAGTATGCGGCGTTACGGCGTCCAGGGAGGCTATACTGGCGTTGTTTCTGAATAATTTCGAGAAAATGACAGATGGTATGACAGAAAGCGGGCCGGACGATGTTATCTGTCGCTTTAAAAAATATACGGACATGTTCGGTCGCAAAGCGCGGGTCACCGGAGCCGGTTCTAATCTGGTGGGTGTGGTAAAAGATATGAACAGTGATGGAGCTCTTGTTATCGAGGTGGCTCCCGGCGATATTAGAAATATTGTGTCTGGGGAAATAACGTTTCTTGATTGAGGCGGGGGACTGGTTGCATGGCTGAACGACTGCTTGTAATAGACGTGGGCAACACACAGATCGCCCTCGGTGTTTACGAAGGGGAGGAGCTTCTGGCGCAGTGGCGCCTTGATACGAAGCAGGGGAGAACCGAGGATGAGCTAGCCATAACCGTAAGCCAGCTTTTCAGGCTCGATTCACTGGAAATGGAGTCGATAAAGGACGTTGTTATTTCTTGTGTTGTGCCGCCTCTTTTAGGAGCCATTACCGGATTTATCAAGAAAACTTTTTCGTGCGACCCATTGGTGGTTGGCCCCGGTGTGAAGACCGGCGTATCTATCAGCATAGATAACCCTCGCGAAGTCGGCGCGGACAGAATAGTCAACGCCGCTGGCGCGCTCGCGCGGTATCCTGCGCCGTTGATACTTGTGGATTTCGGCACCGCTATCACCATAGACGCAATTTCCGCTAAATCGGAATACCTGGGAGGCGCCATTGTGCCTGGTGTGCGGCTGTCGCTCAACGCGCTATATCATCATGCGGCGAAGCTTCCGGAAGTAGAGTTCGCCGCGCCGCCATCTGTGATCGGAAGAAATACTGTAAACTCCATGCAGTCCGGAGCCTATTATGGCTATGCCAGCCTGGTGGACGGGATAGTAAATAGAATGAAAGAAGAGCTTGGGGAGCCTACGCCTAAAGTCATCGCCACAGGAGGCGAAGCGAGGCTTGTGGCTCATGCGGCGTCCACTATAGATGAGGTGGAGGATCGCCTGACGTTGGAAGGCTTGAGGGTTATTCACGGCAGAAACCGTGGCTAGCGCATGGATAACCTTCCTTAGGCGCCGATAATGTGATAAAACTTTCATCATATGATTAGAAAAACCGTAGTTTTAGGCATCGCGGCGTTTACGCTTACAGTATCGGCGTGTGCGAATATCATGGTGCCGCTCGGTTTGCAAGAAGCTCCAATCCCTGTTACAGACTCCGCCTATTTCAACAAGCAGGTCGATACGCTTGTGGAGAGGCTCAGAGCGAACCAGACACGTAACTTCAGAAAAGCCGCAATACTTGAATTTATTAACAGTGACGGGCAGATATCCGGCCTGGGCAAATACCTGACAGTTAAAGTAAGCGAAAGGGCCGTGGCCAAGGGAATTTTTCGTGTTACTCCATCAGGTCAGGTAGGCGAGGCGTTGCGAAAGCTGAAAATTAAAAATAACGGAAAACTGACCAAAGAGCAGTTGGCGGCGATCGGCTCCGAGCTTGCCATAGACGCCGTAATTATCGGCATTGTCTCAGACCTGCAAAAAGGAAGCGATATCGACCTGAACATCAAGGCTATTCAGGCCTCGTCGGGAGAGCTTCTTTCAGCGGCCAGCGTGAACATATATCGCTCCAAGCAGGTACAATCTCTAATCCAGCAGTTCTAGCCCTATTTACTGATGAAGGTCAAAATCTGCGGCCAGACATCGGTTGCGGATTGTGAGATGTCCGTTAAGCGCGGGACTGATTTTTTGGGGGTTGTGATCGGTGTGGAATGGTCGCCCAGGTCGCTGGACAAAGACACAGCGCTCCCTATATTCGAAGCTTTCAGAGATAGAACGTTTATGCTCACCTTCAATAGAGCTATAAACGATTCTTATCTCGACGAGATCAAAATACTTGATCCCTACGCTCTGCAGCTTACAGGGCAGGAGCCGCCGGAAGCGGTTTCGGATCTGAAAAAACATGCTGGTAGATTGATATATAAATCCGTTCATCTGTCTCCAGAGGGCGAAGGGGATGAAGGGGATGTCTCCAAAACCGTTGTAGAATCGATACATATTTACGCCGATGCCGGAGCGGACGGGATAGTTCTGGATACCGCTTCTAAAAATATGTACGGTGGCACGGGTAAAAAGAGTAACTGGGAAGTGGCGGCCAGGATTGTCGGGCTATCACCTCTTCCTGTTTTTTTGGCGGGCGGCATAAATCCGGACAACGTCATAGAAGCGGTAAAAACGCCAGGTATATACGGGATCGACCTTGCCAGCGGTGTGGAGTCTTCCAAAGGGAAAAAGTCCGCTTTAAAGCTTGACGCCCTGTTTGAAAAAATTGGAAGCGTTTCTTAAGCCATAGGAACGGCTCATTCTGAATATTCTGATATATTATTCCCATGTATTTTCCGATACGCAGGTTTTTCCTCCAGTCCCTCGGGCTGCATGCGATATTTTTCCTGTTCACAGGATTTATCGTCGTTATTCCTGACGGTTCTGTAGCGCCAATAAAAGTTGTCCTGATAGACGCCGGGCCCAGCCCTGACAACGATATTCTGGAAGGGGTTATTCTTGAAACTCCCAAACCGTTAAAAGAAAAAAAGCCGGATAGCGCGAAGACCCTTTCGCATTACGATAGCAAGGCTGGGAGTCCGGAAAAAGGGGGGGAGTATAAAGCAGGTAAGACAGCGATACCACGCAAAAGCATAGCCCCCCCTGCGCCATCAAAAGAAAAAGCGAAAGAAGACATCAATGCGGCGAAACCGGATAGGCCGAAAATAAAAATAGCGGCTCTGACCAGTGTCGAAAAGAGTAAGAGTGAGGAAACTGTGTCGAAAGATATGAACATTTTTTCCGAGGAGGCGCTGGAAAAAACCGAGGAGACGGAGAAAGCTAAAATATTTGAAAAGAGCTTCGATGAAAGAGAAGAAAAACACCGCAAGCTCTCCTCGCTGATGACGGACAGGCCGGACCCTGAATCTGAAGAGGTGACCCAAGTGATCGGAATGCCGGAAGTGGAAGGCGCCGAGATAGAAAGCATGGCGACGAGCGATACGGATGACGTGGTGGATATGGGGGACGAGGCGATAGTCTCCCTGAATACGAAATCGTTTAAATATATGGACTATTTTGTGTCGATAAAACAAGCGATGGAAACGGTTTGGGCTTACCCTGAGGAGGCGATCCTTCAGGGGCTTTCCGGCAGGGCCATGCTACAGTTTACAATTGGCGCCGATGGCTCCCTTGAGGATGTGCAGGTGGTGAAATCGAGCGGTCACAAAAGCCTGGATGACGAAGCTCAGCTGGCCATCAAGGCGGCGGCCCCATATGAAAAGTTCCCCGAATCTTTACGAAAAAAGCGGCTGCATATTATCGCCACGTTTGTTTATGAACCCACCTTCAACGCGGTGCGGTGAGCTTCAACGCCGCCAGAGTTTTAAATAGGCGTTGTCGAGGTTGGCAGCGGAGGTGGAACCTGATAGCCCTTGTCCAAAGATGACGCCAGGCATGTGGAATAAAGGTGGTCGTACGCTTTTTTTATCACGCAAAGGGAATACGGAATTGTAAGCAATACTCCAACGCCTAGCGCAAGAACCCCGAAGAAATTTATTGTCGCTAATATCAGGGCCATCAGGAAAACTTTCATGTGGTTTTCAAATCCCATTTGCCTGGAGGCCTCCATCGCTGGCCAGAAATCCATATCCTTATCCACAACAAAAATATAGGGGAAGAAATACCACCCCATAACCAAAAACCCCGGAAGGATAAGCAACATAAAACCTGCGATCGTAAATATGGTTGTCAAAATACCAACTAAAACGAGGGGAACCAGCTTTAACCTGAATCCGTCGAACATACGCATGGCATTGAAGGGCTTCCCTTTTTGTATGTCGATGATGACGTAGAACATCCCGCCGACCAGAGGGCCGGTGACGAGTATGGAAGCGAGGGGGATGAAGTTGGCCGCGATATTTATCACAACCAGAATGATGGCGGCTACGACGAGGTTGGCGATATTATCCTTGAAAAGCTCCCAGCCCTCGTTAAGGTATAGCTGAATATCAAAGCTCCTGTCCATTCTTCGGCCTCCATGTTGTTGCCCTGTCTTGCGCCAGATTGTATCCTGTTTCGATCATTTGGCGCAACAGGACGTCCTGAAAGCGGAATTAACCTGAAAGAGCGTTTTTACATGGAAAAGATCAATCCACCCTGGCCTTTGCGACAAAGGTGTGTCCGCAAAAATAAATAGGAGTAATATATTAATGTTGTAATAAATAATAATGGGAGTTTTGCCATGGCCGATAATGAGTTAAATGCGGTGGTGTTGCAGAGCATAGAAGTGTCGCCCGGGCTTATGATCCTTCGGGTCCAACCGGATGGCTGGGACGCTCCGGAATTTGAAGCGGGCCAGTATGGGGTGCTTGGGTTGCCAGGTTCGGCTAAACGTTTTCCCATTGCCGACCCGGAAGATGAAACGCCCGACCCGGACAAGATAATCAAACGCGCCTATTCCATCGCCTCGTCTTCAAAGTCCAAAGAGTACGTCGAATTTTTCATTACCCTTGTCCGCTCCGGCTCCCTCACGCCGAGGCTGTTCGCGCTTAATGTGGGCGACCATGTTTTCCTGTCTCCAAAATTCAAGGGTGTGTTCACTATTGATAAAGCGCCTGAGGACGCCAATATCATCATGATCGCCACAGGCACAGGATTGGCCCCGTATATGAGCATAATTCGCTCCAAACTTTCACTGGGCAATGGCCGGCGTTTTGCCATTATTCATGGCGCGCGGCATTCGTATGACCTGGGGTACAGGTCGGAATTAATGACGTTGACCAACATCTGCGACACATTCACCTATATGCCGGTTATAAGCCGCCCTGAGGAGGAGCATATAAACTGGGGTGGGCTAGTGGGCCATGCGCAGGATATCTGGAAGGACAGAGCGGTGGAAACGGCGTGGGGTTTTAAACCGACGCCTGAGAACACCCACTTTTTTCTGTGCGGCGCGCCGGGCATGGTGGACGACATGACAAAAATTCTGGAAAGCGAAGGGTATAAGGAACATAAACGAAAGGATCCGGGACAGATTCACCTTGAACGATGGTGGTGAGGCTTTACCTTTTGTCATGCCGGATCAGGGGCCGGCATCCCAATACCAAATGGCGAGATCCCGGATCAAGTCCGGGATGACATTATCCACCCCCACCTGCCCCTCCCCCATCACACCCTAAAGAATACGCAAGGGGGAGGAGTTTTATAATTTACTACTGAGCGTTATATCACTATCATTGTAATTCATATGGAAAATTACATGGCGGCCGGTTTGTCTTTGGCGGGGAAGATAACCATAGGCGCCGCGATAATCCTTGCCGCTTTTCTTTTTGCCCGTATTGTGCGCAAGGCGTTGAACAGAACGATGAGCGGGTTTGAGTGGGCCGATCAAATCGGATCGCTGATCGTCACCACGGCGTACTACGCTATTCTTGGCGGCGGAGTGATGACTGGTATATCCACGATGGGAATAGATATCACGCCGATAATCGCCGCATTGGGCCTCGGCGGGTTTGCGCTCGGGTTTGCCTTGCGAGACGCCATCAGCAATCTTCTTGCCGGTGTTTTGATAATCATCTACCGGCCATTTATAAAAGGGGATAGCATATCAGTCGCTGGAGCGGAAGGAGTGGTCGACGAGATTAATTTGCGCTATACAGTGCTGATAGGCGAAAACGGTAAGACACTGATCCCGAACCAGATGATTGTAAGCACGACAGTGAAAGTAGCGAACAGCGATTAACCATAATTAACAAGGAGAATATGATAATGCCTACTACGAATGAAAATCTTCAAACAGCTTTTGCGGGGGAGAGCCAGGCCAACCGTAAATACTCCGCATTCGCAGAACAGGCTGATAAGGACGGGCTTGCAAATGTGGCCAAACTTTTCCGAGCCACAGCCGAGGCCGAGACTTTGCACGCCAGAGGCCATCTGAAAGCTATGGGCGGGATAAAATCAACCGCCGAGAACCTGGAAGCGGCGATTGGTGGAGAAACCTACGAGTTTACGGAGATGTATCCTCCCATGCTTGAACAGGCGGAGGCCGAAGGGCATAAGGCGAAAACCATGTTCAAATGGGCGCTGGAGGCGGAGAAAGTTCATGCGGAATTGTACAACAAGGCGCTGGAAGCTGTGAAATCCGGAAAAGACCTTGATGTCGAGGTTTACCTTTGCCCCAACTGCGGTCATATAGAGTTTGGAAAACCGACGGTTAAATGTCCGATATGCAACGCGGCTCCGGAAAGGTATGTGCTGATAGGTTGAGCGTCAGCTATTATTATTTGTATATTATGGAGAAATATTATGGGCATAACAAAAGAAGAATTACTAGCCAAGCTGAACAAGGACCTGGAGTGGGAATATGCGGCCAGCATTCAATATGTACAGCATGCCTCTGTAATGTCCGGGGCGAAATACAACGCTATTCAGAAAGAGCTTCTGATCCATTCTCAAGAGGAGATGCAGCACGCGGTCAGCCTTTCTGAGCAGATAGATTATCTGGGCGGAACCCCGACGGTTAATGTAGAAAAGATTGAGGTGTCCCCTGACGCTCTGGAGATGCTAAAGCAGGATTTGAGAGGGGAGAGGTCTGCTATCGAAGGCTACAAGGAGAGAGTGGCGGAAGCGGAGTCGCTTCGCGAATATGGTTTACGTCGCGCTCTTGAGGACATATTGATCCAGGAAGAGGAGCATGAAAGGGATCTTATGTCGGTAATAGACGACTAGCTTT
>CAYNDB010000068.1:0-7915 GCA_964395915.1 uncultured Nitrospinota bacterium
GCTACTGTCATACCGGACTTGGTCCGGTATCTCGTTGGCTAAACGATGGGACTGCCACACTCCTTTTAGTCGTTCACGATGACATGCAAAGGCGCCGGGATCCCGCATCACGTGCGGGATGACAATGTATGGCACAATGCCCATATGAACAAGCATTACTACGTCTACATAATGACAAACAAACGAAACACAGTCCTATACACAGGTGTGACGAATAACCTTGAGCGGCGTGTTTACGAACATAAAAATAAACTCGTCGAAGGATTCACGGAAAAATACAACGTGGATAAACTTGTCTATTACGAAACGTCTAACGATTCGATACGCGCTATTGAAAGGGAAAAGAAGCTAAAAAAATGGCGACGGGAGTGGAAAGAAAACCTGATAAAAAAAGGCAATCCTAACTGGGCTGATCTAAGCTCTAGCTGGTTTAAGCGAGATGCCGGATCAGGTCCGGCATGACATTGTGGTGTGAGGCGCTATTTTCCATTCTACCTTTCCACAAATAGAAATTCATCCATCAACTGTCATCCCGGGCTCGGTCCGGGATCTCATCGACAGACGGCGGGATCCCGCATCAAGCGCCGGATGACAACGTTATGCGGGGCGGACAACAATCTATGCGCATATACTTTTATCAAACCAGTTCCGCGACCCATGCGATAAAGCAGATATAGCCGATAAGGAGCGCCGTTCCGCTGGCGCGGTCTACTTTCAGCCTCAATGAGAGGAGAATCAGCGCGACAGTGAAAAGAGCCATGACGCTTATTTCTCCCGTCAAAATTTTCCACGGCACGGCTATGGGCTCTACCATGGCGACGGTTCCCAGAACCAGCCCTATATTATAGATATTCGAGCCTATGATATTGCCGACGGCAATGTCTGAATGCTTTCTTAGCGCCGCGACGACTGTTGTGGCAAGCTCCGGCAGGCTCGTGCCGACAGCCACGATAGTTATCCCTATCACAAGCTCGCTTACGCCTAGCGCGCGCGCGATAGTCGCCGCAGACTCCACCATCAAGTACGCGCCCAATATGACTCCGCCTGTTCCGATCGCGGTTATGGCAAGCTCAAATGTGAGATTATGTTTATTAGCCGTTAAATCCGATACTTCCTCCTCAACGACGTCCGCCTCGCCATTCCTTTTCTTTAACACGATCACAGTGTAATAAGTGGTAAACAGAATTACGCCGATAAAAAGGATTGCGCCGTCGACCTTCGATATGGAGCCGTCAAGACAGAAATACGCCAGCGCCGCTGTGAAGATCGCCAGGAAAGGCATCTCTCTGTTTCTGACACTTTTTAGTATTGCGAGAGGGAAGAATATGGCGCCGCAAGCCATCACAAGCCCTATATTGGCAATGTTCGACCCGATAACATTACCAAGGGCGATATCTGGGGAGCCACGGAACACGGCGATGAGGCTCGCCACAAGCTCCGGCATGCTGGTGCCAAACGCCACCACGGTAAGCCCGACGACGATGGGGCGCACGCCAAGGATTATGGCGATATTGGTCGAGCCGCGCACCAGAAGCTCCGCCCCGTAATAGAGCAGCGCAAGGCCCACGGCAAACAAAACGGTATCAATAAGCATTTAGCATATTTTCATTATGAGGTTTCAAGATTCTACCAGCGGCTGGGGGCTTGTAAAGCTTATAACCTGTTTTGGGAAGACAAATAAATGGCTAAAGTAAATTTTTCTCATAGACGATAAATAGCTACATATTAAATTTCATTCCGGGAGTTGCGCCATGGAAGGGATCGATACTGGGGCTATTGCCTCCAATTATCAGGCGCGTCCAGCCTATGACAGGGCTGAGCGTGTAAAATCAGACAAAAGCGAGGCAAATTCATCGTCTGGAGAGGATCGCGTTTCACTCTTTGAGCAGTTTGCCAACCGCGTTCAACAGATTTTTGACAAAGCGTCAGCGGTAAATGGCGCTTCCGGCCCCGCGTATGCCGAGTTTTCCGTAAAAACCCGTATCGAACAAACATTCGAGGCGTCATACTCAAAACGCAACGGCGGAGGTAATACTCAGGTTTCCGCCTATGCCAGGGAAAGCTACACATATGAGGCAAAGGTAAGCTTCCAGACAAAACAGGCGGAGCAACTAGCCGAAGCACAGGTGGCCGCATTGCAAGGTAACCAGTTCGGGCCGGAAGCGACAGCTTCCAGAATTGCCGACTTTGCGTTAAGCTTTTTCCCGATGTTTGCGGCGGATAATCCCGACATGTCGTTCAACGAACAGGTGGACGCGTATAAAAGCCTGGTGGGAAACGCTATCGGCGAAGGCTTTAAAGAAGCGATGCAAATTCTTGGAGCACTTCCAAACAGCGTTAAAGATGGGATTGACGAGACCAGAAACCTGGTTGACCAAAAAATCAACTCTTTCTTCGATTACCTGAAAGGCGCCGGCGCCAAGGAAGGTGAGGAAGCGGCCAATAACGGCGTGTGGCGGGACTATGTCCAGGAGTTTTTCAAGTCGACCACCGGGGTTTAACGATCGAATCCAAGCTTTCATAAGCCGCTTATCAGCCATCCTTATCACAAGAACGGCTATACAGCGTCATGCATGAAAATAGCGCCTCGATAAAGCCTTGACCGCGAACCGGCGAAACGGGCTAAGCTCTTGACATATTTAGAGATTTAGACTATTTTAGTGGTATTCCGTTAAGTTCAAAGAAAAATGTAGGTTAGTTTTTTTCTCGCGTTCAAGATTCCTGATTCATCTAAGGAGTTTTATGAGTTTTGTAAATAGAATGGTAGTTTTTGCCTGCGCTTTCCTTTTTATTATCGCGGCGACAAGTAATTTCGCTCAAGCCGTGCAGATCGAAGCGGACGAGTGGCAATTCGGTGTCAACGGGTTCATAGGGTCTGAATTTACACACATGGGCAAGATGCCGATTCTTGGAAACGATAGTGAAGCCACTGGTGAAAGTGATCCGGCTATCACATATATGGATGATATGTCTTACCTTTCTTACCATATGAACCTTCTGGTCAGCGCGGAAAGAGATAATATAAAAACAGTAGTAAACTTGGCGCTGCGCGACGCCCACGATATTACGACGGAGGGAGAACATGAAGTCGATACTAATTTCGGGGTTGCGGAGGTTTATGGAATGTACCTGTTTCACGATGCGCTCAAATTAAGTTTTGGCTCTATGCTGGCTCCTTTCGGAATCTACAATGACGTAAGATATATTACTCCTCTTTTTGCCAGCGTTGTTTTGCCTCAGATGTATGAGATGCCGCCCAATTATGTATCTGGAGATAACGCGGTCTCGCAAATTATCATGCCTCCGAACTCCAATATGATGATGTCAGGTGATTTTTTGGGAGACGGACTCGATATTGAATATTATTTGTATGTAGCTAACGGCTCAAAAAAAGGTGACATCGGCTACGGGGGAAGATTAAGAGTTATTTTGCGTGAGAGCTTAAAGCTCGGCGCTTCTTTTTATAAAGTGGATAATGACGAATCAATATCAGTAGGCGGCGAAACGCTTACCGGTCTCGATATAGTGATTAAAATTGAGGATATGCTCAAGCTGGAAGGTGAATATGTCAAGAACGACTTTGAGGATCGAAAAGACAGGCTATCATATTACGGACGGCTTACAGGATATATAGGCTCTTTTGCTCCTTTCGTGGCGTACGACTATATGGAAGACAACGAAATCTCTATTTTCAAAAAAGGACAACGCAGGTACAGCTTAGGTTTTGGATACGCAATTTCAAATTATGTTACTTTCAAGAGTGAATATCACCTTTTCGAATATGATGACGCCGTCCTGCACTCAGAGTCTGGTAACAAACCTGATTCGGATAAAATCAGCATGTTTAAAAGTATCGTAATTTTTGTTTTCTGATACCGCTTGGATGGCATATAACGCATGAGGACAGATACTTTTACTATTGTCGTAGCGCTGATGTGCGGCTTCTATTGGAATGAACCCGCATCGGCGGCGCCTTCCTATGTAATAGTGATTAACCGGGAAAACCCGGTTAACGAAATCACTACGGCTGATTTAAAAGCTATATTTCGACAGAAAAAAACAGTATGGCCCTGGGGCGGAGCTATTAAACCTGTGAACCAGAAAGAATATAGCGCGGCGCGCAAAACTTTTACCAAAGAAATTTTTGACAAAGACCCTTCGACAATGGAGGCGTATTACCTCAAAAGGGCTCTTTCAGGAAAAGGACAGCCTCCAAGAACTCTAAAAACGGATAAAGATGTTCTAAATTATATCGCCTCGAAAAAGGGCGCAATCGGATATGTCATGAAAACCGACTCCACTGTTAAAACGCTGAAAGTGAAGTAAGTTTTTTGCGGTTAAATATCTCAGCTTGCAGGCTCTGACTCCTCAGGTTGCTCTTCGTCTTCCTCTTCAATAGGCTTTGGCACAAAAAACTTTGCCACAAGAAGGCTCATCTCGAACAGGAGAATGATCGGCAAAGCCATAATGACCTGTGTGAAAATATCCGGCGGAGTGAGAATGGAAGCCACAACAAAACTGCCGACTATAAGATATCCCCTTTTTGTCCTAAGCGTTTCAGGAGTGACAAACCCAAGCTTGGTGAAAAAAACGATCACTATCGGCATCTCGAAAATCACGCCAAAAGCGAGAGTCATTTTGAAAATAAATGATATATAATTGCCGACGGAAATCATCGGTTTCAACCCTGCCCCTGCGTAGCCGAGCAGGAATTCGAGCCCCATCGGTAAAACAAGAAAATAGCAGAACGACGCGCCTATGAGAAAAAAGAGCGTCCCGAATATTACAAAACCGGCCGTATATTTTCTTTCCGACTCAAAAAGACCCGGCGCAATAAACTGCCATATTTGATAAAGCAACATAGGTGTTGATATAAAAATGGCTATGTATATGGAAATTTTTACATATACAAAAAAAGCCTCCGCCGGGGCGAGAAACACAAGGTCGACAGTTATCGGTTTGCGGACAAGTTCGAAAAGTTTATCTGAAAAGGCGTATAGGGCAACGAAGAGGACGGCGATTGTTACTACGCAATAAATAAGCCGCCACCTTAACTCCTCCAGGTGAACGGTGAATGGAAGCTTCTCGTCTTCCTCCACTTTGCGCACCACTTTTTTACGGGAGTAGACATCCTCCTTGGCGGATTCTGTTTCCTCTTTTTTGCTGTCGTCCATCGCTAAACAAGCTTTTTTATAAATTTATTTATTATAGCCAATAACAAGGTAAAGGTTGTCGTGACATCGCAAAACTCAGTTACCTAGCTCGACAGCCAGCATTTCCTTGAGCCGTACGGCGTTAGCCACTGCCGAGCCGTGGAAATGGTTATTGAAAATCACGACTGTTTCCTCCGACATCGATGATATTTTGCGTATAGGCCCCGCAAAGCTTTTAAGCTCGGAATCGTTATACATATAGTCATACCGCACATGGGACGGTACATTAAACCATTTTTTATTACGTCCATGGAGCCTGAAATACGCCAATGGAGCCGTCGCCACCGGTGTAAACCGAATAAGGCTTTCGATGTCCGGCATGTCCACCACGCAATAGCTTGCTTTCAACCTTTTCAAAAGATCAAAAACAGATTGTGAAAGCCACTCTTTCCCCTGAAACTCCACCGCCAGAGGCAGAGGCCAGATTTTTTCACTCAACCATGTAAGATGAGCGATGGCTCCTTCCTCTTTTTTAAATTTCAAAGGGAACCGCGCCAGGACACATTTTAAACAACCTTTATCGATCATCGGCTCCAATCCGGCAAGATAACTCTCCATAGCCCCCTCGTCACGGATATAAGAGCCGCTCCTGTCACGGATATCACGGGTCATCGACCGATGCGCCGTTACGACAAATTCAAAACCGTCAGGAACGTTCGTCAACATTTCTTCAACGCCTTTTACCGTTGGCATGGTGTAGTAGGTGTCGTTTAGCTCTACAATATCGAACTTAAGCTCGTTTGAGTAATAAGCCAGCATATCCCCCTTTTTCATGCCTTCAGGGTACACAGGCCCGACCCAGTCCTCATACGAGAAACCGGAGGCGCCTACCTTTATTATGCTTGGAGCTTCGTTTTCTTCCATAGTTATATTATTTGCGAAATAGGAAAGCTTATCAGAATATCGGGCCGGATTGATGTGAAAGAAGAAAATAAATTCCTAAAGGATCAGGCCAGTATGTTCACTTTCCCTCCGGGAGGGGCGGGAGGCAGTCCGGCGCGAGCGCTTTGAGCCAGAGCGGCTTTTTGTGGATCCCCTGAATCAGTCCGGACAACGGTTGAGCTAGCGCCGACTGGTTTCATCGGCACGGCAGGGTGTTTCCCCGTCATATTTAATATGTTAACCGCCGGCATGGACGCTTTCCTTCAACTGATATGATCGCAAAAGGTAAACCTGACCTACTTGATTATCGTCGAATATATCTGGAACTTAAATATCAGGGACCAGGCGCTCCGCTGTTTCACTGAATAACATCTCTATGCCTCTTCAAAGCTCACCGCAACTCTTTCAAACCTTTCCCGGAGCTCTTTCGGTGTAAGGTTGGTTTGTCCAGCCAGTTGCCTTACATAATCTTCATTTACAAAATCACTCTTTTTAAGCCGGATCATATATTCCAGCGCCATTTCGTATGATTCGGTATGTATATCCACCATACGGACTTTCGTCTTCCCTGTTTCAGGGTCGATAATACTGTGAAAGGGCATTGGCACAAAGCGTCCGTTCTGGATGGTCACCATATCTCCGCTTCCCCCCTGCAAAGCGTGTTTGGCGGCGGAAAACCCCAGCTCTTTTGTATACTCCATGTCAAACGGAGTCGGCTCCACGCATCGAAGCTCGTAGCCTATATCCTTATCTACTATTGTGATATTAATGCCGAGCTTGGAAAGCTCTTTCCGGACAGCGTTTTTCACGATTCTGCCGAAGTCAATTTCCGAAAGTCTATGGTGACCATGCTCGTCATACTCTATCTGACCCATTTTCCCCAACTCCTCCGAGGTCAGCTTTTCTGCCAGCCCTTCGGCAAGTATGGCTACCCCGTATGGCCGGCCAGCCGCTTTACGCTTTATCACGGAGCCTGCAAGTGTGTCTACGAGCCACGAAAAATCAAGGTTTGAAGATGTGCATTCCTCTGGAATAACGGTTAATGTCGCCCCGGACGATTTACCTATCCCAAGCGCGAGATGCCCCGCTTTACGGCCCATAGCCACAACGAAATACCATCTGCTGGTGGTTTTCGCGTCGTTCATGATATTTTTTATTATACGAACCCCAAAACTGCGCGCCGAAGCAAAACCGAAGGTGCGTATCCCATATGGCAGATCGAGATCGTTGTCTATTGTTTTAGGAACATGTATCACCCGAAGCCTGTCGGAAGCGACATCTGAAAGCTTGCATGCGGAAAAACAGGTATCGTCTCCACCTATGGTGACAAGACAGTTTATTCCCAGCTTTTCCAGAGAATCAAGGACGGCCTTGATGTCTTTTTCGCTTTTGGTGGGGTTTGCGCGGGAGGTGCGAAGTATTGACCCGCCCTCAAAATGTATAACCGACACATCGTTGATCAAAAGCTTATTGATCTTAGTTATGTCGCCTTTTATCAGGCTGGAAAACCCGTCGTATATTCCAACAACGTCCGCGCCATGATTGCGAAACTTTATTGTGGCCGCTCTGATTACGCTGTTTATTCCTGGCGCAGGCCCGCCGCCAACCAGGATGCCAGCTTTTATTTTATTCATTCACCTACCTTATAAAAATACAGCAAAGCAGTATATGGCGCTTTTTGCCATAGTAAAAGAAGAGAAACATAATGACATTAAGCATTGGGGCTCTGAAAAGGACGGTTCACTCATGAGCGCTCGTTATAAGGTGGCGCAGGAGGGTTGCGCCGGCCTTCTTTATTAATAATCCGGACTAGCGTTATT
>CAYNDB010000068.1:8015-14081 GCA_964395915.1 uncultured Nitrospinota bacterium
CTGTCGTCCACTTCGGCAAGTTTTACAGGATCGCGTTCCAGAGAGCTTGCATACCCGCGAAGGTCGGCCACAATGTCTTCAAGCTGTATAAGGGCGGCTGATAAGCCTGAGGAAACTTTTTCCAGCGAATTGTCAAGCTCCACCATTTTGCTTAAGGCAGCGCTCCCCCGCCCTATTTTATTTTGCGCCGAATTATCCCCCTCATCCAGCGTGTCGATAGCCTCCGCCGCCAGTTCAAGCAGCTTTTCGGCATGCGCAAGGCGCTGTTTCTCTGTTTCAAGCTCCTTATCCTCTTCCGCCTGCAAATCGGCTTGGGCGATCTCCGTTGTCTGAAACTTCAGCAAGTCGATCCTTCTTTCGGTTTCTTTTTGATCGTCTGTCAGTTCTTTCAGCTTTTTCTTCACACCAAGAAATTTCTCAAATGTTTCGCGGTATGTTTCACGCTCTTCATCGAGACCTAAAAACCTGTCGAGAAAAGGAAGGTGCGCCCTGACGTTGAAAAGGGACTGGGTTTCATGCTGGCCGTGAGTGTCCACCAACATCCCTCCCAGCTCTTTCACCTGTGACACGGTGGCCATTCCGCCATTGATAAAAGTTTTGTTTCTACCGTTTCGGGATATTAGCCTGCGAATCAAAAGATCGCCGCTCTCATCGGAAAACCCTTGATCGTCCAGCCATGCTTTTGCGTCATTTGTTTCAGAAAGGTCGAACAGAGCCTCTACTATGGCCTGATCGGCCCCGGTTTTTATCATCTCTTCGCTGGAACGCCCGCCCAGCGCCAGCCCAAGCGCTTCCACAAGGATAGATTTTCCAGCTCCAGTCTCACCGGTCATAACGTTGAAACCGCTGTCAAACTCTATGCCGGCCTCGTCGATTATGGCGTAATTTTTTACCTTAAGCTCTCTTAACATGGCTTATTAAAGGGCTTCCGCCTTTCTCATGGCTGTTCGCGCTGTATGGTTTCTCCCCACTTAAGCTTGCCGCGCAAAAGCTGATAATAATTTTTGTAGGGTGATTGTATGATTCGCGCTATATTTTTGGAGCGCTTTGCCACAAGCGTGTCTTTATGGCTCACCTGCAAGCCCACCTGCCCGTCAAGTGTGACTCGCGCTTCGTCCTCATAATCCGGCGTCAGGGTAAGCTTCAGCTCCACATCGTCCGGTATGACTATGGGGCGGTTGGTGAGTGTGTGCGGGCAAATCGGGCTTACCACAAGAGCGTTCAGCGAGGGGTAGACTATCGGGCCGCCAGCGGAGAGATTGTACGCCGTAGACCCTGTAGGCGTGGATATGATAAGTCCGTCGGCTATGTATTCGTTTACAAATGTTCCATCAGCGAAAACCCGGACGCTCAGCATCCGGGCCAGCGTTCCCCTGTTTATCACAAGGTCGTTTAATACGGCGTGAGAAGCGATATGTTTCCCTTCCCGTAAAATGGAAACATCGATCATTTTCCGGTCTTCGTAGGGCAATTCCTCTTTCAACGCAAGTTCCAGCGCGAGAAACATCTCATCGTAGGCGAATTCCGTCAGGAATCCGAGGCTGCCCAGGTTGATACCGAGAATAGGAGCCGGCCTTCCCTCCATCATCCGGGCTACGCTAAGGAATGTGCCGTCTCCCCCCAGCACAACGATAAGGTCAGATTTTTCCGCCAGATCGGCCCTGGTTAAATTTGACGAAATCCCGGCCACAGTCGCAGACTCCGAATCCACAAGGGAGTCTATCCCCCGGTTATTCAGCCATTCATCCAGACTGCGGACTCCTTCAGCGGCAAGCGGGCTTTTTGCCTTCGCCACTATTCCTACATGTTGTATTGCCACTTATCTCAAATCTCTGTTATGGTTGGTTGCGTCCCTCCGCATGATTGTAACGTGAAACGCCCAAGGAAAAAATATATGATATTAAAAAAAGGGTTGAGGGTAACAATTTAGAAAAATCATGACCCATAAGCGACACGCCACAATCGTGTGGAAAGTATTTTCATCGTTATTTCTTTTAACGACGCTCCTTGCGATATTCTCTTGCGGTAAAGACGAATTTGTATTGCCGGGCGCGGGCCTCGTCAATACCGCGAACAATTATTATGCGCGTGGGCGTTTTACCCAGGCCTCGGACACTTACCGGAAATTTATCGACGAGAACCCTGATTCTCCTTTCAGGAAAAAAGCAATACTGGGGTTGGCGGACTCCTTATATAAAGATAAACTCTATTTTGAGGCGGCGCTTTATTACGAGCGGTTTGCGGAGTTATACCCGCTGGACAACCTCACATCTCGCGCGCTGTTTTATATGAGCATGTGTTATTTCAAAAATTCCAGCACGGCGGACAGAGACCAGACCCAAACTAACAAAGCTATCGAATCATTCGACAAGTTTCTTGCGACATATCCGAATCATAATCTTGCGCCGATCGCAAAAAAACTCAGAGACGAAAAAATATCGGTTCGGGCGGGCGCGGCTCTGGAAGTCGCCAGGTTTTACCACAGAATAAACAAGAGCCAATCGGCCATCGGACGGCTGAAAGAATATTTGGCTTTTTACCCGGGATCCAAACAGGAGCCGGAAGCTATGTTCCTGTTGGGGGAATGTTACTATCGCGAGCAATCTTACAAAATAGCGGCAAGAATATTTGCCGCCATAATCAAAACATACCCGCAAAGCGCATATGCCAAAAAAGCCGCGGATTTGTCTGAACGGATAACAATAAAAAAATAATCATGAACATACTTATGGCGCTCGCTCCCGAAAAATTTCGGGACGAAGAGCTTATTCAGCCAAGAGAAATTTTTGTTCGCAACGGCGCGGAGGTTACCTTGGCTTCCACAAAAATCGGCGTGGCCACAGGTATGCTCGGAGCCAGGGAAGAGATCAACGCTACGTTGGATGACGTGGCAGGGGAAACATATGACGCTATTGTGGTGGTAGGAGGGCGCGGGGCGCCAGAATACCTTTGGGATAACGCAAGGCTACATGACCTGCTACGGAGACACCATCAGATGGGGAAAATCGTGGCGGCGATATGCCTGAGCGGAGCGGTCCTGGCCAAGGCGGGCTTGCTTAAAGGTCTTGACGCCACGGTATGGAAATCGGAGGAGACAACCAAGTTATTCTCCGAATGTGGTGTGAATTTTCAGGATAAGCCGGTTGTGCAATCTGGCAATATCATAACCGGACAAGGGCCTTTTGCCGCAAGGCAGTTTGCCGAAACAATCCTTAACGCTCTGCGGAATTAAAAAACGACACCCCAATCGCTTCTTTAGCGGTCGCTAACCTTAACGATCGCTAACCTTCCGATCTTTTCTTGACAGGCCGGTAGTGGCTCAAAAAATCTACCACCGTTTCATTGGTCAGCTTCACAGCCTCGTCGTCGCTGGAGGCTATTTTCAAAGCTTCATCGTAAAAAATAGAAATCAAATCAAGAGGTGTCAGCTCAAAATTTTTGTTCGATGCTATCTGTTTCATCATTAATTACTCCCTTAAAACAAGATAGTGCAAGGTCGGCGCCATCCCTGGCGTCCGCCGCGCAGGTTTTACCTGCTTTATTATCAATTAGTTATCCGCTACGTGGTTAGCCAAAAACTTGACGCCAACCATAGGCGTTACATTTCTGACAGTTACTTTGAATAGCGTCAGATACTTTCTGCCTGATTAATTACTTATCGGCAAAAAAGCCCGCACGATTAGCATTTTATTTGGCGTAAGGGGAAAAATCCGGGGTGTTATCTTCAGGCTATTTCTGTGCGGTTTCCGCCAGCTCGCTTGGCGCTATACATCGCGGAATCCGCCTGATCGATAAAGGCGCTAATATCCTGTTTTCCGTCATAGACGGCGACCCCTATGCTGACAGTTTTGAAAACCTCCTCGGGCTTTCCGTCTCTTTTGGGAATAAACCTGTATGTGCCGAAACCTGTCCTTATCCTTTCCGCGATGTTCAACGCCATCTCCTCATCGGCTCCCTGAAGGATCATTGTGAATTCCTCTCCTCCATATCGATAGCCTGTGTCGACATGGGAGCGAATAGACTCCCTGACTATTTTCCCAAGGCGAGCCAGACACGTGTCGCCTTCCACGTGGCCATACACGTCGTTGTAGGCTTTAAACTTGTCGATATCGGCGAACAGAAGCGCAAAAGTTACTTTTTGCCGTTGCGAACGGGCCATCTCATCGGCAAGGCTGGTCATGAAATAGCGTTTGTTGTAAAGTCCGGTCAAGTTGTCGGTTATCGTCAGCTTACGGAGTTTCCCCTCCATCTCTTTAAGGTAAGTTATGTCTTTATAGACCTCGATCATAGAGGTTTTGTTATCTATATCCTTTATCAATGACCTTGTGACAAGATATATCTGTCCATTGGCCGCCTGGATTTCAAAGCTTGCGGATTCTTTTGTTTTATCGAGGTCACACCCTATACACTTGTCCATGCTTTTCGCCACTACTTCATGGCAGGTTTTCCCCACCATGCCGCTTCCAAACATGCTTTCCATGATCCTGTTCGCATAGGTTATCCGGTAGTCTTCGCTGATGATATTTACCGGCGCCCCCATACCGTTCATGATGGTGTCCAGCTTGTTCTTCTCCACTAGAAGCATTTCCTCCGCGCGTCTTCGCTCCGAAATATCGATGGAAACGAAGACAAGCCCGTCGATACCCCCTTTAGAGTCTCTCAGCGGGGATATTGTAAGCCCGTAATATTTTTTTACGCCGTCAATATTCAGGTCAAACTCCGAGTTATACATTTCGCTGGCGCTGGAACCTATGTCGGATTCAAATATTGTTTTGCACGCCTCCCGATACTCCTCGCGCATATCATTGCTTATAAACTCAAGAACGTTCTTCCCTATAATGTCTTTCCTGTTCAGGCCAAGGTGAAACTTTTTCGCCTGTTTGTCCCACTCCGCGTTAACAGAGTCAATAACCAGTTCCGTATCTGTCGTGTATATGACACGTTGCGTAGAGTCAATTATGGATTGGAAATGGTTTTTTATTTTTCGCAACTGATCCGTTCGCGAAGCGATTTCAAGGCCAAGCTCCTCGTTCCATCCTTCCAGCCTGCCGATAGATTTCTCAAAACGCTCCGCTACCTTTTGGAACCCAGTGGCAACACTGTCGGGACCGGCGTTTGCGTCAAAACTGTCGTCGCCATGCGATTCGGCGTTGTTTGCCCATGAATAAGGCTCATATCCGTCCGCCTCCTCATTTTTCTCCAGCGAACGCCGTTTGCTGATTTTCTGAATTGATATAAGCAGTTTCCTCAAAGGCGCAACCAGCTGTTTTTCCAGCGTCACGGCCAGAAACAGAAGCAAACCTGTGACTATAAGAATGTTCAAACCGGTCTCTTTTAAAAGCGTTGAGATACGCTCATTCATCGCTGACTTGGACGTTTTTACAATAGCGACTCCCAGGATGGCGCCTTCGGCGATACGTTTTTTCCGTCCATTTCCAGCAACGTGGCATCCACCACAACTTTTTTCGGCTTTTATTGGAGCGATGACGTTGAAGCTCTCCTGATCCTCCTCTATTCTTATTGTCCCATCAACGATCGAGGCGGCTTCCTTATGGCTCTTGGCCTTGGCGGACCTCCCCGCCCCGTACTGGCTTGTGACAGAGAAACTTCGAGTTATCCGAACCCGTTTTCCATCAAGAGAGGTTCTATTTATTTTTTCGAGAAATTTTTTGGACAGGGTGTGGTTTTTGTCATGGTCGCCCAACAAGGCGATGATCGACTCGGACATGTTTTCGGCAAAGGTTATAGCCTCGGCGCGGCTTGACTCAATGATTTGACTCCTAACCATGTAGTAGCGCCATGCGAATACTGCTATTGTCAAGAAGTACAAGATCAAACCTGTGGTTATGATCTTTAGAAAGAAACGTTTAAACCACCGGAACAAATTTATCCCCCTCACCACCATGCGGTTGAAATATTTGAACAAACAAGCAATCTAATTATTATACTACAATTTTTACCTGGTTTATAATGTTACATAATTTTGGTGGTGTTTCAGTTTGATTTTTTATTGTCAGGGTTCTTCTCCAGAGCCTCAGAATGACGCGAAACTGTCATTCCGGGGAG
>CAYNDB010000069.1:0-1513 GCA_964395915.1 uncultured Nitrospinota bacterium
TCCGTCGAAGTAATTATCAATGGAAATGTCAAAACCAGAATGCTTGTAGACACTGGGTCGAGCCTGACCGTTATAACTAAAAAGCTGGCGGACAAACTTATGCTATCCGATATCGGCAATGCCCCAAGGTATCCTTTCGAAACACCGGCCGGGATATCATGGGGAAAGCTTGTGATCCTTGATAGCGTAAAAGTGGGCAACACGGAAATCACTAATGTAGAGGCGGCCATATTTCCACGCCCGCCTAACGGAGCCGAGGGAATATTGGGACTGAGTTTTTTAAGTAATCTCGTATATGAGATCAACGGCCCCAAAGCAAAACTTACCCTGAAAATTCCTGACGAGAAGGGAAAACTGTATGGAGCCAGAGGCGAAAAATGGTGGCGCGCAAAGTTTGGCAGGGTGGTCGAACGTATCAGCCGTTTCAAAAGCTATAGAGATGCTTTGGATCGCTCAATCAAAGGAAGAAGGCAAGGGATAGGACAAATGACGGCCGCCGATATTGACGGGATCGTGAAATTTTATAATAAACTTTTGGAGCGGCTTACAGTAGAAGCCAAAGCGCTTGGGGTTCCCAACTCCTGGCAGACTTATTAGTAACCAGCTTTCATTCCACGCTCGCGTGACCCAAAGGGTTATGACGCGGCTGGCTTTAAACATGAATTAAACCCCGTCACTTACCGACAAGATGCCGGACTAAATCCGGCAGGACATTATTATACTGCCACCGCACAATAATATTTGCGTTTTTAAACTGCGGTCTGTACCATCAATGTTTCGAAAACTTTATGAAATGAGGCTTATAAATGGCGAAAACCACTGTGGAAAAGCTGGCATCGGCCAGCGCAAAACTGAAAACTGTTAAGGAATCCTTAGGCGAAGCGGATTCTTTGAGCAACGAACAACAAGCGGAGCTTAAGGCCGCGCGGAAAAAGCTGAAGCGCGCTCAACGGAGCCAAAGGACACAAAACACAGCAAAAACCAAAAAAGATGATATGGAGCAGGGGCGGCTAAAAAATATAGAAACGGTGAAGGAAAAAACCGCCAAGCGAGAGCAGGCAAAAGAAGCCGCCCTCACAGCCGCCGCCCAAAAACAGGTTGAGGAAGAATCCGGCGCCGAAAAAACCAGCGAATAGCCGATTCAAAAATAACGGCTTTCCGCTCTTCAACACGTTTGGATATAGTTTCTGGATAGGGCTATGAAAAGCCCGGAGATCATCAAACCGCATCTAGACCTGCTTTTTCAAAGGTTTGACAAATCCTATCTGGAGCCGGACCCTCTGGCCGCCACCAGTGGATTCGACAAATCGGACGATATTGAAACAGCCTGCCTTATCGCCGCCCTTTTCGCATATGGCAGGGCGGACCTTATCCAGAGAAATGTATCCGGGATTTTGGAAACGATGGGGTCATCCCCCGCCGATTTCTGTGAAACATTCAGGCCATCGCAACAACGCGCCTGGATGAAAGGCTTCGCCTACAGGTTCCACAAGCGGGATGACCTTGTGGCGCT
>CAYNDB010000069.1:1613-13693 GCA_964395915.1 uncultured Nitrospinota bacterium
TCAGTATCCAGCTCTCGTCTTGTCATTCCGCTGGATACACATGTGGCGCGTATAGCCCGGATGCTGGGAATTTTGGAAAGAAAATCCAACGACTGGAAAGCGGCGCTGGAGCTAACCCGCTTCCTGCGAAAGCTTGACCCTGACGACCCGGTAAAATATGATTTTGCGATCTGCTCCTACGGCAAGCTCGGCTATTGCGTTCGTAAAATCGACCCGGAAAAGTGTGATTCCTGCGAAATGGCCCCCATCTGCTCGAAAACTTTATAAAATATCCATTTTTTTTCATAAAATTGCATCTTTATCTTCAACTTCTCATCTATTTGTTTATAATTACATTTTTAGACTTAGTATAAAGTGTCATTTTTTATTTAAGGAGACCAAAATGTCGATTCAGGTACAATCGCCTGCGCCGGAGTTCACAGCGACCGCCGTGATGCCAGATAAACAATTCAAGGAAGTAAGCCTTGCCGATTATAAAGGCAAGTGGGTAGTTCTTTTCTTTTATCCTCTTGATTTCACATTTGTTTGCCCAACTGAAATTACTGCTTTTTCAGACAGGGTAGCCGACTTTGAGAAGCTTGGAGCGGAGGTTTTAGGTTGTTCGGTAGACAGTCAGTTCAGCCACCTTGCATGGGTGGAGACTCCCCGCAACAAAGGCGGACTTGGCGAGATGAAATATCCTCTTATCGCAGACCTTACCAAGAAAATCGGCGATGACTATGGAGTTCTGCTTCCGGGTGGAATCACCCTGCGCGGTCTGTTCATCATAGACCCTAAAGGAAACCTGCGCTATCAGGTCGTCCACGATCTTGGAATCGGAAGGAACGTAGACGAGACCCTTCGCGTTCTCGCCGCTATCCAGTCTGTTGATAAAACAGGCGAAGTATGCCCTGCCGACTGGCAGCCAGGCGGAGACACCATGAAACCGGACCCTGAAGGCTCCCAGGAGTATTTCAGCTCTATGGACTGAAAACTGATTTTAAACTGTATTACGGCCCGCTTTAACCGGCGGGCCGTTTTATTATCCGTGTAAATATAATTTTTCTAAATAAATGTCCAAACCAAAAATATTAAAAAAATCTCAGGCGACCGACCGTCCTTTCGGAGCGCACATGTCGATTGCCGGCGGAGTATCCAACGCCCCGACACGGGCCAACGCCGTGGGAGCCAGGTCTGTCCAAGTGTTCACGAAAAACAATAACCGATGGAAAGGCGTCCCGTTGACGACAGAGGAAATCGCCGGCTTTGAAAAAAATAAAAAGGAGTACGGGGTGGACGTTTTCGCGTCACACGACTGTTACCTGATAAACCTCGCCTCGCAAGATAAGGAAATAATGAGAAAGTCGGCGGAAGCGTTTCTTGATGAGATCGACAGGGCGGACGCTTTGAATATCCCGTGCCTCGTGTTTCACCCGGGGGCGCATCTGGGTAATGGGGAGGATGATGGAATTGAAAGGATTGTAGAGTCGTTGAACAGCGCTTTGGAAAAACGCCCGGACAGCCGTGTGACACTTACGCTGGAGACCACTGCGGGACAGGGAACAACACTGGGGCACAGGTTTGAGCATCTGGGCCGAATCATGGAAAAAGTCGATAAGCCGGAACGGTTCGGCGTCTGCGTCGACACCTGCCATATATTCGCCGCCGGATACGAAATAAACACGCCTGAAGGTTATGAAAAAACTTTCGAGGAGTTCGACAGGATTGTGGGAATCGATAAAATAAAAATGTTTCATGTCAACGACTCGAAGCGTGAACTCGGGTCGAGGGTGGACAGGCATGAACATATCGGCAAAGGCCATATCGGGCTTGAGGGATTCCGACTGCTTGTAAACGACAGGAGATTTACCAACACGCCTATGATATTGGAAACACCCAAGGGAAAGGAAGGGCTGGAGGATATCGAAAACCTCAAGGTCCTGCGCGGGCTGATTGAGCCCGATAGCAATTAACCTTTAGCCTGGGTAGCGCGTCAGTTTGAATTTTTCTATTGTTGAGATCCTTCGCCTACGGCTCAGGATGACAAAGGTTGGTTCGCGCGTCGTCCCTATCATACACGGTGTCATTCTGGGAGCGTATGCGACAAAGCTTACTTCAAACACAAAGTGAATCTCCACAATTGAAACTTAATAGAATCAAATTTCAAACTGATGCGCCACCTTTAGGCTGTATCAAGTTTCATGTTGGGAGGCTATGTGGTAAGATTGGCGTACTCTTTAAATAATCGAACTGGAGAGCCGAAAAATGCCGGATGATAAAAAACGAGACAAGGAAATGGAAGCATTGTCCAAGGCTATTGTTGAGGCGATCATGAAATCGGCGGACGTAAAAGAGGCCCTCGGAAAAGTTCTAAACAGGGAAAACCTTCGCGATAGTTCTTTTATGGCGCTATTGCTTAAAATAGAAAACCTTACCCAATCAATGGGGCTGGAAATATCATGCTCTTGCGAGTTTGAGGGTGAAGAACTGGTCGCGGAAGATACCGCTGGGTCGGACAAGCAGCTTCTTTCCGAGAATATTGAGGAGGATGCGAAACTTTCACCCCAGGAAAAGGCTTTTCGTGAATTTCTTGCCGACCGGTTTGATGAAGACGAATGGCTCAAAAAACACGGCCTGATTCTCTAAAGTAAAGCGTCTTTACAGTCGGAAAAGTTAGGCCCTGACGCTACTATTCGTTGGTGGTATTTTTTGGCAACCCCATTGTTTTCGCCGCTAAAATGAATAAAAGTGATCTCGAAATTCAAAAAAACACCATGATTACACGGCATCTTAAAGGCCGCGGCATCACAGATATAGCCGTCCTTAAAGCCATGGAATCCGTCCCCAGAGAGGAGTTTACAACCCCTGAATTCAGGCAAATGGCGTATGAAGACAACCCGTTGCCGATCGGTGAGGGTCAAACAATAAGCCAACCATATATCGTCGCCCTGATGTTGCAATCGTTGCGTCTGCGGCCTGAAGATAAAGCGCTGGAAGTTGGGGCTGGCTCCGGCTACCAGGCTGCGGTCCTGGCGGAAATTGTCGACCATGTTTATACCATGGAGATTATCAAAACCCTGGCGGACTCCGCCAAAGAACGGCTCGAAAAGCTGGGTTATGAAAATGTAACAGTTCGCCATGCCGACGGGTATAACGGATGGGCTGAACACGCTCCTTATGACAAAATAATAATGGCGGCGGCGGCGGAAAAAATCCCGACCCCGTTGGAGGATCAGCTAAAAGAAGGGGGATTGCTGATAACGCCTGTTGGCGGCGGTGATTGCCAGGAGCTTTTGTTGGGAGAAAAGCGTGATGGCAAAGTAAACTACAAGGTAGTCACTACGGTGCGTTTCGTGCCGATGACAGGAACCGTTTTGGAAACATGATTTATCCACTGAAAACTGGCGCGGGAGCTATTAATTTGTGAACAGGAAGTATATCTGTATACACGGGCATTTTTATCAACCTCCACGTGAAAACCCGTGGCTGGAAACAATCGAGGTTCAAGACTCCGCCTACCCGTATCACGATTGGAACGAAAGAATAACCAGGGAATGCTACGCCCCAAACACCGCCTCCCGCCTGCTTGATGAATCCGGCAGGATAAAAGGGATAGTCAACAATCTTGAAAATATCAACTTCAACATAGGCCCCACACTTTTCAGCTGGCTTGAGGCGCGCGATAAGCGCACGTACAAAAAAATAATCGAGGCGGATAAAAAGAGCGCGAAAAAACATAACGGACACGGTTCGGCCATCGCCCAGGCGTATAACCATATGATCATGCCTCTCGCCTCGAGCCATGACAAACGCACACAGGTTCTTTGGGGAATAGCCGATTTTGAATATCGGTTTAACAGGAAGCCTGAAGGCATGTGGTTGCCGGAGACCGCCGTGGACAAGGAAACCCTGCAAATCATGCGGGAAAACGGCATCAGCTACACGATACTTTTTCAAGGGCAGGCCCGCGCTATGCGGCCTGTTGGAAATGACCAATGGGGTGATCTTAATGGAGGTGTGGACCCTACCCGCGCATACAGTCAGCCGCTACCTGACGGTGATTCCATGGCGATATTTTTCTATGACGGGCCGATAAGCCAGGGGGTGGCTTTTGAAAACCTGCTGGACGACGGCCGCAAGTTCGTGGAGCGGTTGAAGTCAGGATTTGCAAATGAGAGAGACTGGAGCCAGCTTATGAATATCGCCACAGACGGCGAGACATACGGTCATCACCACAGGTTCGGCGAAATGGCTCTGACTTTCGCTATGGACTGGTTCGACTGTTGCGAAGAAATCATTTTAACTAACTATGGGGAGTACCTTTCGCTCCACCCTCCTGAAATGGAAATTGATATCCATGAAAATACATCATGGTCGTGCGCCCACGGCGTTGAGCGCTGGAGAAGCGATTGCGGATGCAGTAACGGCTCTCATGGATGGAACCAGAAATGGCGGGCGCCGCTCCGTGAATCTATGGATTATCTGAAAGGCGAGCTTGACCACGTGTTTGAATCGGAGGGGAGCAAGCTTTTCCGCGATCCATGGGAAGCGCGGGATAAATATATCGACGTTATTCTGGACCGTAGCCGCGCTATGGACTTTTTGAGGAAAAACCAGAAAGAAGAGCTTTCTGACGCAAACATTATCCGGGCCATGACTCTCCTTGAAATGCAGAGAAACGGAATGCTCATGTATACGTCATGCGGATGGTTCTTTGATGATGTTTCAGGGATTGAAACTGTTCAGATATTAAGATACGCCGCCAGGGCCATACAGCTTTGCGACAGAGTGTCGAACGTTTCGCCTGAAAAAACTTTTCTGGGCATTCTGAAAAAAGCTGAAAGCAACATTACCGCCAAAGGCGGGGCGAATGAAATATACCACCGGGAAGCTTTACCGGAAAAGGCCGAGCTTCCCAGAATTTTGGCAAACCATATAATCTCCAGGTCCTTGAGCCAAAACAACGCTCCTGGAATCGGCGCGGCTTTCAGCATTGAGGAGCTGGAAGTTGAAAGTGACAAATATGGGGACACCTCACTCACCCTTTCAAACACCAAAATAAAGTCCAACATCACTCTTGAAGAAATATCCATGTTAGTGGCTACGCTGGCTCTTGGAGCTACGGATGTCACCTGCTTTGTCAAAGCCGATGGCGGGGAAGTGGACTATGAGCCGTTACGAAAAAGTCTCTTTACAATATGGCATAAACGAGAGCTTACCAATGTAGTCCGCAATCTCGATAACATCTTCGAATCCCGCAGTTTCACGCTAAAGGACATGTTCACTGAGCTACGTCGCAAAGCGGTAACCGTTCTGTTCGACAGCCACATACGCGGGTTCTCAGACACTTATGACAAGCTTTTCTGGAGAAACCGGAAAATGATGGACTACTTTGTTGAAACAAACGTCCCGGTTCCCCTGGAGTTCCGTCTGGCGGCTCAATACATCGTCGAAAAAGAGCTGATAAAAATAGCGTCCTCTATCGATGAGCCTGACGCGGCGGAAAGACTTGGGGACATGATGATTGAGGCGAGGAAATGGGAGGTTGAAGTGAACCTCCAGCCGGTGAGAAAAGAGCTGGAAACACAATTGTGGGATATCCTTGATAACATGATAGAAAACAAAGATTTGGATGCGGCTAATATCGTGACCAAAGCAATACTGGCGGCTCACACCACGGAGATCAACCTCGATTTATGGAGAATACAGAACAGATTCGTTGACGTATATAAAAAGTGGCTCAAAGATGATAATGATCCCTTCTATGGGCATAGAAATATCAAGAAGCTTGTTATATTGCTTAACTTCTCACTGGACAACGACGCCTGATAAAAGCGGAAGGCTCAATTATCTGAGCCCAAGCGCGTCCTGCATATCGTAGATACCTTTTGGCTGATCGACAACCCATTTTGCCGCCATAGCGGCGCCTGCCGCAAAGTTGTCTCGCGAACCCGCCCTGTGTGTAAGCTCCAACCTCTCCCCTTTGCCGGCGAATATGACGGTATGGTCCCCCACGACATCGCCACCTCGAAGGGTCATAACACCGATCTCCTTTTTTGACCGCTCGCCGACCTGTCCATGCCGCCCGAATACGCCCACTTCTTTTAAATCACGGTTCACAGCTTCCGCGGCGACTTCAGCCAATCTTGCGGCAGTGCCGGATGGAGCGTCCACCTTTTTGTTATGATGCATTTCGACTATTTCAATATCGTAGTCATCGCCGATAATTTTTGCGGCCTCGCCTGTAAGCTTGAATAGAAGGTTTACCCCAACGCTCATATTGGGCGCTATCACGGCGCGCGCATGTTTTCTCATAGCTTCAAAGGTTTTCCAATGCTCTTCGGTAAAACCTGTGGAGCCGATTACAATCGCTTTTCCAGCCTCCTGAGCTTTCAAAAAATGCTCCAGCGAAGCTTGCGGCACTGTGAAATCAATTACCACATCACATCCATCGATAATGTCGCCAAGCTCTGAGCTAATGGGAACGCCAATCTTACCAACTCCGGCCACTTCACCTACATCAGAGCCGATAAAAGCGCTGCCCGGCAATTCGGTTCCTCCGCATACTTCCAGCCCGTCCGTATTGTTCACAATGTTTACCAAGCTGCGCCCCATACGTCCAGCGCATCCGGTTATTATCGCTTTAACCATTCATTGCCCCTGTTTGATTAGCTAAAAGCCCCATTTTTGTCATGACCGTCTGAAGCTTCTCGCTGTTCAACTGGGATAGCGGGCAGAGAGGCAAACGAAGCTCGTCTCCTATCCTCCCCATCATGGCAAGAGCGGTTTTTACCGGTATAGGGTTTGTCTCCAAAAACATGGCGTTCATAAGCCCTATCGATTCATTGTGAATTTTACGCGCGCCTTTATAATCATCTTCCTCTACAGCGTTCACCAGGGCCGCCATTTTATCTGGAATGACATTAGCGACAGTGCTTATCACCCCGTGTCCGCCAAGCGCCATTATCGGCAGCGTAAGAGCGTCATCACCGGATAACACGAGAAAATCCGGCCCGCACCGCATAATGAGCTGAGCCGTCATGCCAAGGTCGCCAACCGCGTCTTTAACACCAACAATATTTTTATGCTCCGAAAGACGCGCAATGGTATCGACAGAAACTGTGGAGGAGGTGCGCCCCGGAATGTTGTATATGATTTGCGGGATATCAACTGCGTCCGCTATTGCTTTGTAATGCTGATAAATCCCCTCTTGCGGCGGTTTATTGTAATAAGGGTTCACAAGCAAAGCTCCATCGGCTCCAGCCGCCGCCGCATGTTCGGTCAATGATATCGCCTCTGAAGTAGAGTTGGAGCCTGTTCCGGCAATAACCGGAACCCGCTTGGCGGCTACTTCGACACACAGCTCGATTACCCTGCCGTGCTCCTCATGCGAGAGTGTGGGGGATTCTCCGGTTGTGCCGCACGATACTATGCCGTCTGTCCCCTGCTCTATCTGCCAGTTTACAAGCTCGGCGTACGCATCTTCATCCACCGCCCCATCCTTGAACGGCGTCACAATAGCAACGAATGATCCTTTAAACATCACAATCCTTTTAGTAAATCCGCACAAAAAATAATTGTATCAGCAATCAGCCAAATCGCACGCCTGGATTATAGCCGCATTAGCCTAAATATTCATAACACCGCTGAAGACCTCTGTCGCCGGGCCGGTCATCAGAACCCTGTCAGATTTTGTCCACTCAATGGATAATGTCCCGCCTGGCAGGTCGACTTTTACTTTCCTACCGGTTTTTCCATTCTTAACAGACGCCACAGCTACGGCGCACGCTCCAGTGCCGCAAGCTAAAGTCGCCCCGGCGCCACGCTCCCACACCACAGTTTTTACCCTGTTTTTTCCTGTCACCTGAACAAATTCCACGTTTGTCCTGTTTGGAAACGTTTTATGATTTTCAAGCTTGGGGCCTTCTTCGTCAAGTTTCACCTTTTCAACATTTTTGACAAATATAACGCAATGAGGGTTACCCATGGAAACCGCCGTTACACGATACGATTTCTTTCCAACTTTTAACGGCCTGTTTACAACCTCACCCTTTAGTGTTGTCGGAACGGATAGCCCATCCAGAACAGGCTCGCCCATATCAACTTGATAGAAATCGCCTTTGACCCTTTCAGCGCGCATGATCCCTGAAGGCGTATCCACATCCAGATAACCTTTTTTCTCTATTTTCCGATCTTTACGATCCCACAAATATTTGGCAAAACAACGGATACCGTTACCGCACATCTCCACCTCGGAGCCGTCGGCGTTGAATATTCTCATCGCGTAATCGGCTTTCTTCGACGGCAGTATTACGATAATCTGGTCGCAACCCACACCCAGCCTTCTATCGCAAATAGCTTTGGCTTTTTTCGAAAGGCCCGGAACCGTTTTTTTGCGACAATCTATCATCACAAAGTCGTTGCCCAACCCATGCATCTTGGTAAACTTTATTTCCGCCATATTCGTCTACTCCAAATAATCCGGGAAGGATTCACCACGAATAAGGTCGTCATACGTTTCCCGTTCCCTGATAACGTCATATCGATCTCCTTTTACAAGGACTTCCGCCACACGAGGTCGCGAATTATAGTTCGACGACATTGAAAATCCATACGCCCCTGCGCTCATCACGGAAAGAAGCTCCCCTTGTTTGAACAGCGGCATGACCCTGTCCTTTGCCAGAAAATCACCGGATTCGCATATGGGGCCAACAACGTCAGCGGACACTTTTTTTCTCTCCAGAACTTTTTCGTCTACAGGGATTATACCCTGATAGCTTCCATAAAGGCTTGGCCTGGCGAGATCGTTCATGGCGGCGTCGACGATAAAAAATGTTTTTCCTTCGCCGGTTTTTGTATATAACGTCTTTGTCACAAGGGCTCCGGCATTGCCTGCGATCACCCTGCCCGGCTCGAAAACTATTGTTTTCCCGGTTTCTTTTAATATAGGCACGATCTCTTTCGCCAGTTCGTCGGGATGCGGCGGAGATTCATCTTCGTATGTAATGCCAAGCCCTCCGCCTATATTGACATACTTGATATCTATCCCCTCTTTTTCCAGCTCGGATATCAGCCCCAAGGTCTTTCGCAACGCTTCGACAAAAGGAGATATCTGCGTGATCTGCGACCCTATGTGCATATGCGCTCCAATTACTTCTACATTTTGTAACAAAGCGGCCTGCTTATACTCCTCGAACGCTGTCTCGAAATTGAGCCCAAACTTGCTTTCCTTCAATCCTGTTGATATATACGGATGTGTCTTAGGGTCTACATTCGGGTTCACCCGTAGCGCAACCCTGGCTTTCACTTCCATTTCGGCGGCCACGGCGTCGATCGCCAAAAGCTCCTGGGAAGACTCCACATTGAACATAAGAATGTCCGCTTCCAACGCCTTTTTTATCTCGTCACGTTTTTTACCAACACCCGCATATACTATCCTCTCAGACGGCACACCGGCTTTAAGCGCGCGAAAAAGCTCGCCACCGGATACAATATCCGCTCCGCCTCCCATGCTCGCAAAAAGCTTTAACACGGCTAGGTTGGAATTGGCCTTCACCGCAAAACAAATGAGGCTAGGAATGTCCTTGAAGGCATTTTTAAACACATCGAAATGCCGGGAAAGCGTAGCGTGGCTATAACAATAAAAGGGAGTTCCCACTTCATCAGCTATTTTCGAAAGAGGAACGTCCTCGCAATGGTATTCACCGTTCTTATATTCAAAATGACGCATTAAAATAACCTTTTATTTTGTCGTTCAGGATATTGAGATATAGAAGGAACATCATGCGGGACAGCGGGACAGTTGTCAATATTACCATGGGGCCGTTCGGCCACGGTTACGCGTGTGGCGCCATAACCATCTTAGTCACTCAAACTCCGGCGACGATGGACGCTGAATTCCGTAACGCGTAAGAATCTCCCGCTCCGCCTTTTTAACGGACTTGTCCTCAAGCGCAATAATAATCCCGTTTGTCATCTCGATTACGGTGAAGTCGTCTGCGCCGTCTTTTATCGCGCTTACCATTTCTCTCATATCGCCAATGATTTTACCGTTTACCTTCTCAACTATCAGGTTTCGATATTTTTGATATCCTGCGTTTATTTCGTGCGCCAAAACATTCTTCAGGAAAACCACCTGCCTCCTTTCAGCGGACGGATATTCATTTTTTAAGGCGTGAATAAGCTGTATCGGCGCTTTTGTGATCCACTTTGCTCCCCACTCTCTCAGGTAGTTTTTAGTCAACGGCATGAAAACCAGCCCGCCATAAATAAAATATGACGGCTTGACGTCGTGTTCCATCGGAGCCATTGAAATATCTTTTTTCAAAGGAGCTTTTAGAGCCAACAATTTTTTGTCGCGGATTACGTTTATTTTAAGAGTGTCGCCCAAATGATGTTTTTGCACGAGGTAATTTGACGATACGCGAATATCCTCGTTCAACGACACGGCCCCATCGTCGGCGATCGGAACAGAGTCTATAGACACAAGCACATCCTCCTTTTCAACTATCCCCCAGAACGAGCTTCCGTAAACAACCCTGTTCACCAACACTCCTGTCTGCCCTTCCTTAAGCCCTTTATAACTCCTTAACGATTTATTTTCCGATATCTGGGCGATGATTCCGTCGGCGGGAAAACCATCGTATTTGCCGTCTTCTATATCCTTCAAAAAATGCCGGACGATGGGGACGGGAATGATATACCCGATGTTATCCCCGGAACGCAACACCTGCATCGCCACTCCTACCACCTTGTCTCCCTTTAAAACCGGGCCGCCGCTGTTCCCTGCGTTGATGGCCGCGTCTATCTGCACGCCCAGCAGGTCAAATCCGCTGTGAGAATATTTCATCTGCTCGATACGTGAGACAATTCCCTGAGTGATGGAGACTTCGCTCCCGCCTTTTGGAAAACCTAATACAGACACGCTATCGCGCAGCTCCGGCAGGCCTCCCAGCTCAAGCGGCTTCGTAGAGTCGAAAAACGATTCATCCTTGACCTTTAGAACGGCAAGATCGCACTGATGGCCGACAGAGTCGATATACGCAATATATTTTTTAGGGTCGTTGGCTTTTTTGATCTCTATGAACACGGCGCCGTTTATAACATGCGCGTTTGTAAGGATTCTCTTTCCTTCGATGACCAGCCCGGAGCCTATGCCGCGTCTTTGAGGTTTATATTGCCACGGCAGATAATAGCTCGGCGTTTTGGAAACAACGAAAATTTTTACAACCGATTTTGTTATCCGTTTAAGATCAATCTGCGTGGAAGCTGTCGAGGGAGCCGCGCTTAAATAAATAAGCGTTGAACAGAAAAAAAATATACCGGCCGCATGTGATGTTGGAAAATTATTTTTGAACATTGATTTATTTTTGAAAGGTTTATAAATTGTGGATTTCTAGTAATACTCAAGGTCGGACCTCTCCACAAGCTTCATTCTTGCGGCTGTCTTGAAAAAGAATTCGAGTCCCTCCCTCTCCTGCTCTCCCAGATCATAATATATCCGTTTGGTAAGGTAATCCAGCAGGGCGTCGGCTTCTTGGTGGGACTTCGTTTCCTGTTTGGCTATAAGCTCTCTGTTACTTACGCCGATTCGCTTCGCTTCCTCAATCACCGCTATGGTATGGTCCCACCTCTTTCCACGGTGAGCGCAAAGAATCGCATGCACGAACGGCAGGGCGGAATATTGATACCATAACTCTCCAAGGTCATGGACAACGTATTTGTCACGGTTGAGAAAGTAGGCCGCGTCGCCTATCACCAAACCGGCGTCTGCGGAGTCGAGCATTTTATCGGGGTTGTTCTCGCCGACCACAATATTAGGCTCCTTGCCGAACAATTCCTTGAAAAGAATTATCAACATTGCCACAGAGGTTCTCGACTTCGGGTCGACACAAACAGACTCCACATCCTCTATCGCAAGTTCGGAATAGAGCAGAACAGTATCCACCTTCCCACGCGACGCAATGCAGAGCGATGGCACGATCACCGCGTCCTTGTTCCTTCCGTATTCAACCGACGGTATCAGGGCAAGGTCTAGGTCGCCATCATGAAACCGCATGGCCAGGTTTGAAGGAGTGTCCAGCGCCATTTCAAACGGTTTA
>CAYNDB010000070.1:0-9801 GCA_964395915.1 uncultured Nitrospinota bacterium
TGGCCACAATGATAAACGGGCTGGCTCTTCAGGACTCTCTTGAACAGCTTAATTGCCAGACAAGACTCCTAACGTCGATCGACATACACCAGCTTGCTGAGCCATACGTAAGGCGCAAAGCTATGCGTCACCTTGAAAAAAGGAGAGTTGTCATCTTCGCTGGTGGCACCGGCAATCCGTATTTTACGACAGACACTACAGCCAGCCTGCGGGCAATGGAGATACAAGCGGCTGTGATTCTGAAAGCAACCAAGGTTGACGGTATATACGACGCCGATCCGATGAAAGTAAGCTCCGCCAGAAAATATAAGGAGCTTAAGTTTATTGACGTTCTGAAAAACAACCTCAAGGTTATGGACGCGGCGGCGATATCATTGTGCATGGAAAACAAGCTGCCTATAATAGTGTTCAACATGACTGTACCTGGAAATATTAAAAGAGCGTTGACCGGCGAAGAAATAGGAACAATTGTCAGGGGAGAATAATATGTTACAGGCCTTGTTCGATGAGAACAAACACAAGATGGATGTGACAATCGAGCATCTTGGGAAAGAGTTTGCCGGTGTGAGGACAGGAAGAGCGGCCACTGGCCTGCTGGACTCTATCACCATCGACTACTATGGGACGGAGACGCCATTAAAACAGGCGGCCAACGTATCGGCCCCGGACCCTATGACCTTGAGCATACAGCCATGGGACATAAGCCTTCTCCCAGCTATCGAAAAAGCGATCATGCTTTCCGATCTCGGCCTTACACCTTCAAACGACGGTAAAGTTGTCCGCATAAACATTCCTGCCCTGACCGAGGAAAGACGAAAAGAGCTTACCAAGCATGTAAAAAAAATAGCGGAGGACTCCAAAATAGCGTTGAGAAACGTACGGCGAGAGGGCCTGGAGAAAATAAAGAAGATGGAAAAAAACAAGGAAATCTCTGAAGACGAAGCCCGCAAGGGAGGGGAAACAATTCAGAAGCTCATCAACGAGCATATTTCCGTCATAGATAAAATGGCCGCCGAAAAAGAAAAAGAAGTTATGGATCGGTAAACCTTTTCTACATTCTTGCGCATGTCCACTGAAAACCTTATCTCAAATATAGACCCCACACGGCTGCCAGGTCATATCGCTATAATAATGGATGGAAACGGGCGCTGGGCCAAGCAAAGGAAACTTCCGCGCGCGGTAGGTCATCGCGCCGGTGTGAAGGCTGTGGACAGAGTTGTGACATTCTGCCGTGAAACTGGTATAAAGGCTCTGACCTTGTACTCTTTCAGCTCGGAAAACTGGCTCCGGCCGGAGAACGAGGTGAGTGTTCTGATGAAAATACTAAAAGATTATTTGGGCAGGGAGCTTGCCAGAATGCTGAAAGAGGACATAAGGTTCAACGTAATCGGCAGGCTGGAGGATTTACCCGGCTTCGCTAAGGAAGCGGTGACGGACGCCATGATTAAAACTAAAAATAATGACGGTATGACCCTGACCCTGGCCCTGTCATATGGCGCAAGGGATGAAATCATGCGGGCTGTGAAAAAAATTGGGCTGGATATTTCCAATGGGTTGATCCGCCCGGATGAAATCGATGAAGAGAAAATATCTTCCTACCTCGACACTAAAGACTTGCCAGACCCCGATCTGTTGATCAGAACCAGCGGGGAGCTTAGAATAAGCAATTTCATGCTGTGGCAGGTCGCTTACACCGAAATGTTTTTCAGCGAAAAGTTATGGCCGGATTTCGGAGCCTACGACATTGCGGAGGCGATAATTTCTTACCAGAACAGAGAGCGCCGCTTCGGCAAAACCACAGAACAGCTGACCGGCGGAAAAGGCTGATCCCCCGTGACACGGGTTGCCAGTGGCTTCGTTTTGGCTTTGTCGGCCATAGCGCTTCTTTTCCTGGGATCGCCTGACCTTTTCTTTTTCGTCATTGCCGCAGTCATTGGCATTTGCCTTTTTGAGCTGTACACCATGCTTGAGACCGGTGGGCGGCCTTCGTTGAAAATATTAGGAATAGTTGTCGGACCGGCCCTGTGTGGATTGATCTACTTCGGCTCACCCGCGCAAATAATGGTCTATGTTGGAATAGTCCCGGTAATATTGTTCGCATCGGCGATTCTTTCCGGCGGAGAAAGAACGGCGGAAAAGGCTTTGAACACAATTTTCGGCATATTCTATGTCGCGGTGACTCTATCCACACTTGTGTTAATCCGCAAAGAGCCGGATGGTAATCTTTATATAATAATGCTAATCAACGCAACCGCATTTGGCGATATCTTCGCATATTACACCGGCCGCCTTTTGGGGAAACGAAAGCTTGCGCCACAGATCAGCCCGAATAAGACAGTGGAAGGCTTTGCAGGAGGCCTTGTCGGAGCTGTTATAGGAGCTACAATCATAATGTTCGTGTTGCTCCCTGATTTAAAAATTCAACATGCGATAGCGACCGGATTAATCGCAGGGCTTATAGGCCCCGTTGGAGACCTTGCCGAATCGGCGATCAAAAGGAGCTGTGGGGTAAAAGATTCCGGGCGGATAATCCCCGGTCATGGCGGCCTCCTTGACAGAGCGGACAGTCTAATGTTTTGCGGAGCGGCGTTTTACGCCTATTTCAGGCTTGCGCTTCTACCATGAAAAAAATAACTGTTCTTGGCTCCACAGGATCGATCGGGCTAAATGCTCTGAAAATTATCGAAGACAATTCGGATCGTTTCAGCGTCGCCGCTTTGGTTGCTCGGTCGAGCTTAAAAAAACTGGCGGCCCAGATAGAACAATTCCGGCCTCGCATGGTATCAGTAGCGAACAAGGAAAAAGCCAAAGCCCTGAGGGCGATGGTCAAACGTAGAGTCAAGATCGTATACGGAGTTGAGGGCGCCGTTCAATGTTCAGCAGATTCCGGAGCCGATATGGTTCTCTCCGCAATGGTGGGAGCGGCCGGGCTTGCCCCTACGCTTGCCGCGCTAAAAGCTGGTATAGACGTAGCCCTTGCCAACAAGGAAACGATGGTGACAGCGGGAGAGCTTGTGGTAAAAGAGGCCAGAGCGGGTAAAGCTCGTATAATTCCTGTAGACAGCGAACATTCCGCCATTTTTCAGGCGCTGCGCGGTGAAAAGAAAAAAAATGCGCGCAAGCTGATACTTACGGCGTCCGGCGGCCCTTTCCTGCGACGACCTCTGAGAACAATGAAAGATATAACAGTTAAAGAGACTTTAAACCATCCGAACTGGAGCATGGGACAGAAAATCACTATCGATTCCGCGACAATGATTAACAAAGGTTTCGAAGTCATCGAGGCCAGGTGGCTTTTCAATATACCATTGGAAAAAATAGAAGTCGTCGTCCACCCTGAAAGCATTATTCACTCGATGGTGGAGTT
This sequence comes from uncultured Nitrospinota bacterium, assembly GCA_964395915.1. Lineage (GTDB taxonomy): Bacteria > Nitrospinota_A > UBA7883 > UBA7883 > JAJRTC01 > CAYNDB01. The sequence continues at coordinate 3,368 of CAYNDB010000070.1, forward strand.
TCACGACTCTTCTATTATAGCCCAACTAGGCATACCGGATATGCGAACTCCGATAGCCTTCGCCCTCAGCTATCCTGAAAGACTTGAACTGAATGTTGAAAGCCTTGATCTGGCAAAAATCGGCAAGCTTACTTTCGAATCGCCAAACATGAAAAAGTTTCCATCTTTAAAGCTGGCTTACGACGCTCTGAATATGGGCGGATCCGCCCCGGCTGTGTTGAACGCCGCGAACGAGGTCGCCGTAGAAGCTTTCCTAGTCAAACGGATCAAGTTTATCGATATTCCGCGTGTGATTGAAAAAACATTGGGACTATGCAAACCAGCGCCTGTAAACTCGCTTGCCGATGCGCTGGCATGGGACAACTGGGCCAGAAGTAAGGCCACGGAATTTATCAAAAATTCATCCCTGTAAAAAATAGCGTTTAACACGATGAACGTACTGCACATTCTTTTTTCCAAAGGCTGGGGTGGGCTGGAGAGATACGCCATAGAACAGGCCAGCGCAATGTCGAAAAGAGGGTTCAACGTTTCTTTTTCAAGAAGAAGCGGTTCCGATACAGCGAAAGCTTTAAAAGCATTGGACTTCCCTGGAGAGGAGTTTGATCCGATAAAATATATTGATATACGAACGATTCTCCATATCCGTAAATTAGTTAAAGAACAGAATGTGGAAATAGTTCATGCGCATCAATCGGCCGACCTTGGGCTGATCGCCCCCGCCCTATGGAATATGCCGAAAGTACGGCTGATTTTCTATAGCAACATGCAAACCCCGAAACCGAAAAAAGACCTTTATCACCGCATGGAATATGGCAGGGTCGACCGTGTCATCACACTTTCTGAAGCGATGAAAAAAAACGCTATCGAAAACCTGCCGGTGGCTCCGGAAAAGGTCATCGCGATAAACTATGGCCTTAACGTTGATAAATTCGATCCGGACAAAACATTGAAAGGGGCGTTGCGACAAAGATTTGAAATAGACGAGACAAGTCCGCTGATCGGCGTATTGGGAAGGCTGGACCCTTCAAAAGGGCAGATGGAGATGATAGAAGCCATGGCCGCGATATTGAAAAAACAGCCGACGGCGACTCTTATTTTCATAGGAGACGAGACACCGGAGATGAAGGGAAGATACAAGCCTTTGCTGGAAAGAAGGGTGAAAGAGCTTGATCTTGCGGGCAATGTAATCTTTGCAGGACTCTATGAGAATCCCGCTTCCGCTCTTGTCGACCTGGATGTCTACGTGATGTCATCTCATTCAGAAACGTTTGGCATGAGCACATTGGAAGCTATGATGATGAGACGGGCCATCGTCGGAACAGACGCAGGCGGCACGCCGGAGTTGCTCGATTTTGGAGAATGCGGCCTGCTGGCGGAGCCACGAAATCCAGCTTCCTTCGCCGAGAATATTTTGCGCCTTTTAGAAGATTCGTCATTGCGTGAAAAGTTTTCTTCCAACGCAAGGAGAAAGGCCGTTGAGTCGTTCAACCGTAAACGGTCTATGGATATGATTGAGGCTTTGTATAAGAACGAAATTTAGTGGATCATAAACTCTGCCCGTTCGGCGTAGTAGATCATTTATGTGCTGTATTCCGCATTTATCCGCACATAGTCGTATGACATATCACAAGTCCACACCTGCGTTGTGGCTTTTCCCGCGCCAAGGTCTATTGATATAGTGATATCTTTCTTTTTCATTTTCGCCGCTACCTTCGCTTCAGATAACGCGTTTGCCGGCTCACCCTTCTTGTATAAAGTGACGCCGCACATTTTCAACGAAATAGCGGACAGCTCCACAGGAACGCCAGCGTAACCAACAGCCGCCATTATCCTGCCCCAGTTTGGGTCTTCTCCAAACATGGCGGTCTTCACCAGGCTTGATTTTGCCACGCTCATCGCCACTTTAATGGCCGCTGTTTCCGTTTTCGCCCCTGTCACCTCCACCGTTATAAATTTCGTGGCGCCTTCACCGTCACGAGCCATTTCTTTTGCAAGCGTTACGCAAACTTCAGTAACCTTGTCCAGCAGTTTAGAGTAGTTTTTCCCAGACGGCTTTTCGATGGGCGCAGCTCCAGAGGCGCCGTTGGCCATGAGCACATACATATCGTTCGTGCTGGTGTCACCATCCACGGTTACCCTGCTGAACGACGCCTCGTTTGAACGTTTGACGATATCTTTCAATACAGGGCGAGTGACTGTAGCGTCGGTCATGATAAACGCCAGCATAGTTGCCATGTTCGGGTGAATCATGCCGGAGCCTTTCGCGCACCCACCGACAACAACTTGCTTTGAACCTATGGCAAGTTTTACCGCCGCCTCTTTTTTTACAAGGTCGGTGGTCATGATAGCCTCAGCCGCGTCACTCCCTCCTCCCGGCCGAAGGTATGGTGTCAGGTTGCAGATACCTCTCTCGATTTTTTCTATCGGTAACGGCGCGCTAATCTTTCCGGTGGAAGCCACAAGTATCTGTCTCTCTGGAATTTTCAGACACTCGGCTGTCGCCATAACCATTCTTTTTGCGTTCTCATAATCGTTTTGCGCAAGGACGTTGGCGTTACCGGAGTTAATTACGATAGCCCTTGTGTACGGCGATCTTAAATGTTCCCGGCTCACAACTACAGGAGCCGCTTTCACCAGATTTTTCGTCAACACGCCATATGTGATAGCTGGCCTGTCGGATAGTATGATGGCAAGGTCTTTGGCGCCACTTGATTTAACTCCGCAATGAGAGCCTGCGGCAAGAAAGCCTTTCGGCGCCGTCACCCCGCTTCTTTTCGCCATTATTTCAGGCCCGTATCTTCCGCAAAACCGTAGCGGGTATTAAAACATTGGACAGCCTGACCCGACGCGCCTTTAACTAGGTTGTCTATAGTGGAGGTGATTATCAGCCGCGACTCTTTATCATCAACAGCGACGCTTATTGCGCATCCGTTCGTCCCCACCACCCATTTCATTTTCGGGAAGCTGTCGTGAACATTCACAAACCGGCTATCGTGATAAAAATCTCTATAAATCGCAAGTATCTTTTCGGCTGATTGAGGCTCTGTCATTTTCAGGGTTATGGTCGTATAAATTCCTCTTGCAGTCGGAAGCAGAGACGGTATGAACGTTATGCCTAAAGAAGCCCCCGCCAAAGCCGAAAGCTCCTGCTCCATTTCAGGAGTGTGGCGATGGTTTGGCGCTCCGTACACAAAGAAATCCCCTTCAAGCTCAGTAAACGCATATTCAAGCCCCGATTTTCTCCCGGAGCCAGATATGCCAGATACGGAAGTTACGATCACAGTAGACCGATCCACCCATTCAGAGCCCACTATTGGCGCAAGCCCCAATATCGCCGATGTAGGGTAGCAGCCAGGAACGGCAATAAGATCCGCCGACATGATCTTTTCACCATGTATTTCCGGCAGGCCGTACACAGCTTTGTCCAAAAGCTCTGGCGCGACATGTTTAACGCCATACCATTGACTGTAGACATCGGCGTCTTTCAGCCTGAAGTCCGCGGAAAGGTCGAACACCACATTGGAAGCTTCAAGCGCTCCGGGGACAATCCCCATCGCCTCTTTGTGCGGCACACAGAGAAAAACAGCGTCACACCGCGCGGCCAACGATTTAATGTTATCATTCCCCTCAAATTGAAGAGAGCTTCGGCCGGTGAAGCGGGGAAACGGCGCGGCAAGTTTTTCGCCTTTATACGTATCAGACGTAATAAAAGTCAAATTTGCTTCCGGATGTGAAAGCAGTATATCGATAAGCTCTTGACCCGTGTAGCCAGCCGCTCCAACAATACCTACGTTTATCATCTGAACTTATGCTCCAAGCAATTGTAAATCAAAAAATATACCACATAAAACAACCGTCACTTTTCCTGCGCTTCGGGCGTTTTGCTCGTTCGGATAATCAGGTAGCCTACGACGGCGGATAGAAACGAGCCTAGCAATATCGCCAGCTTGTCGGCATACTGGAAGGTACTACCGTCCTTAAACGTAAGCGAGTTGATAAACAAACTCATGGTAAAGCCGATGCCTGTAAGCACGCAGACGCCGTAGAATTTCATCCAGCCGCTTCCTTTTGGCAGTTGCGCAAACCCCAGCTTTATCGCCAGCCAACTAAAACCGAACACCCCAACCTGCTTACCGATGAAAAGACCCAGCATTATACCGAGCGGGACAGGGCCGGCCATATGGCCGAGTGATATACCGTCCAACGCCACCCCGGCGTTTACGAACGCAAAGAGCGGCAGTATAAAGAACGCGACCCAGTAGTGAAGGTCGTGTTCTATTTCTTTTGCAGGCGAAAACGGAACACCATCCTCCCCTGTCGCATTAAGAGGAATGGTGAACGCCAGCGCTACCCCGGCTAGCGTGGCGTGCACGCCCGACTTTAAAACGCTGATCCACAACACAACTCCAACTATGATATACGCCGCTTTCTTGGCGACGCCAATTCGGTTGAACAAAATCAGGATGGCAAACGCGAAGGCGGCAAACGTGATTGAAAAAAACGACAGGTCGTCCGTGTAAAGGAACCCTATAATGACGATTGCCCCGAGGTCGTCGAGGATGGCCAGAGCCATCAGAAATATTTTTAGCGAAAGAGGTACGCGGTCGCCCAGAAGCGACAGGATGCCAAGCGCAAACGCAATATCGGTCGCGGTCGGTATCGCCCACCCTTTCAGCGCAACCGGATCGGAGTAGTTGAATGCGATATAGATCAACGCTGGTAAGATCACCCCCCCGGTGGCGGCGAAGCCTGGAAGCGCGACCTGGGAAAGCGACGACAGATGTCCTTCCAGCATCTCCCGTTTCACCTCAAGCCCTATCAGGAGAAAGAAGATCGCCATCAGCCCATCGTTGATCCAATGGTAGAGAGTCTTATCGATATGCAGCGCGCCGAAGCGCACCTCGACCGGCGTATACAAAAAAGATTCATACAATTCCGAAATAGGCGAGTTCTTGAGCGCCAGCGCGAGAACCGTGACCACGATCAGCAGGATGCCGCTAGACGACTCCTTCTTTATGAAGTCTTCCAGTATCTTCATGCCGCTCTGTTTTAAAACCATCGTTGATCCTTACCTGTTTTAGAGCCTGTCGGTCATAAAAAATGATGTTTTGCAAGATCCGGATGAATCAAATCCTGGGCATTGAAAACTGAATCAACCAAATCAAAAACTGGTATTCTCATCAAACCTTTCATTTTTCGGCCCAGGAAACATTAGTCAGAAAAGGTTTGTTTCAACGGTCGCGCTTCTGTATTTTACATGGTTATTTGAAAAAAATTGCATTAAATATAGCAACCAAAACCGCTTTAGGTCAGCAACTTAGAGAGATATTCCGTAATTGTGGCAGAACAGAGGGATGGCTCGTGAACCATCCTCTGTCATCCTGAGCTTACGCACCCAAAAGGGTTATGTCGAAGGATCTCTGAAAAAAAGGGGAAACCGTGTCGAAACGAAATTTTAACGCTTCGAGAACTGGAACCTTTTACGGGCTCTCGGCTGGCCTGGCTTTTTACGCTCTTTTTCTCTGGAGTCACGGGTGAGCATGCCGGCCTTTTTCAAGGCGGCGCGCAGATCCGGGTTGAATATCTCGAGGGCTCTTGATATGCCATGTCGCACGGCTCCCGCCTGGCCGTTCAGCCCGCCTCCACGGACGGTGCATATGACATCCATTTTATCCGCAAGCTCAGTGAGCGCCAAAGGCTGGCGAAGTATCATTTCCGATGTGGCCCGTTTGAAATAATCGGTGGCGGAAATTTTGTTTACAGTAACTTTTCCCTCGCCCGGAGTGATCCATACGCGGGCCGTAGCGCTTTTTCTCCGTCCTGTAGCGTAATACCGACCTTCAACCTGTCTTGCCATTTTCCTCAGACCTCCAGCGGAACGGGCTTTTGGGATACATGCGGATGCTCCGGCCCTGAATAAATTTTAAGTTTTTTAATAACAGCCCGGCCAAGCTTGTTTTTAGGCAACATTCCGGTAACCGCTTTTCGTAAAACATCTTCCGGCTTTTTTTCCAGCAGTTCTTTTGCCGTCATTGTTTTTAGCCCGCCAATCCAGCCTGTATGCCTGTAATATATTTTTTGCTCCACCTTGTTACCGGTAAGCTTTACCTTCTCGGCGTTTATTACGATCACAAACGAGCCGGTATCGACATGCGGAGTGAACGTAGGCTTATCCTTACCCCTCAAAGCGTTGGCGATCCGCACTGCCATCCTGCCCAGGGTTTTACCTTCAGCATTGACAATCAGCCAACCTTTAGAGCTGTTTTCAAAATCGGCCGGCTTGGCTGAATATGTCCGTATAGTTTTCATTAATCGAAACCTTAAATTTCAAAAGTCTATATATCGTGAATAGAAGAGTTTAATGATTCATCGATACACTGTCAATATCGAATTTCATAATCTTCCCTTCCGACGTTTCCAGACCTCGCTTTAAG
>CAYNDB010000070.1:9901-13520 GCA_964395915.1 uncultured Nitrospinota bacterium
GGATCGATCTCCCTTGCGTTTACCCCTTCCAGCGAAACTACCCGATTATCGCCCCTAAGCCTGTAATCAAGCTGGTTATGGCCAACATCGATCGCCCACACTTTTTTTGCTCCATGCCGGAGCAGACAATCGGTGAACCCGCCGGTGGAGGAACCGAGGTCGAGGCATATTTTGCCCGTGGGGTCGATACTGAATTCCTTCAAGGCGTGTTCAAGCTTTACTCCGCCACGGGAAACGTACGGGTGGTCTTTTCCTTTAACTGTGATTATGGCGTCGTCAGGAATCATCGCTCCGGCTTTATTTGCCGGCTTATCGCCAACCATGACCTTGCCGGCCATGATAAGGGCCTGAGCCTTTTGACGGCTCTCGGCAAGGCCTCGTTCAGTAAGAAGTATGTCCAGCCGCTTTTTCGGCATGCGATAGCCCGTGGCCCAAGCCTGTTTTAACATCATGAGCCTCTATAATAAATGCGCGGGCTACTTTTTCAATACCTGCGGAATCGAGTCCAAGCTCCTTCCGCTTCGCGCTTTGTGATCCATGCTCGACAAAAATATCTGGAACTCCTATCCTGCGGACTGCCACATGAGGAATTCTTTTCGCCTCGATAAGCTCCATGACAGCCGATCCAAACCCGCCGGAAAGAACGTTTTCCTCCACCGTAAGCAGCAGGCCGCATTTCGCGCCCATTCGTTCGATCAACCCCTCATCCAGCGGTTTAGCAAAGCGGGCATTTACAACAGCCACAGAATACCCCTCCAGCGCAAGCCGCTCCGCCGCCACAAGAGCTTCATAAACCTGGAAACCTATAGCAAGTATACAAAGATCAACTCCGTCTTTTAAAAGCTCCGCTTCGCCCAAAGGTATGACGTCCACTTGCTCAGGCAATTCCACGCCATGCCCCTCGCCACGTGGATAGCGAACCGCCGCCGGGCCGGGGTGGTATAAAGCGGTTTTCAACATGCGTCTTAGCTCATGTTCATCTTTTGGCGCCATCACCACCATGTTGGGCACACACCGCAAGTAAGTTATATCGAACAGCCCCTGGTGGGTAGGCCCGTCCTCTCCCACAATACCCGCCCTGTCCACAGCAAAGGTGACGTTCAGATTCATCAGGCAGACATCATGGGCGATCTGGTCGAAAACTCTCTGTAAAAACGTGGAATATATCGCCACCACAGGCCTCATACCCTCCACCGCCAAACCTGCGGCAAACGTTGTGGCGTGCTGCTCGGCTATTCCGACATCGTAAAACCTGTCTGGAAACAGCGAAGCGAATTTATCCAGCCCGGTGCCATCCGGCATAGCGGCCGTGATACCAACGATTTTTTCATCTTCCTTGGCAAAGTCAATCAACGCTTTCGAAAAAACAGATGTGTATGACGGATTCGACTTTTTCTTTATGCTCGACCCTGTTTTAGGGTGAAAAGGCGACACGCCATGAAAATAGCAAGATTTCTCTTCAGCGGGGGGATAGCCTTTTCCTTTAGTCGTAATCACATGAACGAGATTCGGCCTGTTCATCTCTTTTACAGCCTGGAAAGTTTCGATGAGATAAGGAATTTCATGACCGTCAATCGGGCCGACATACTTATATCCCAGGTCCTCAAACAACCCGCCGGGAACGATAACTCCCTTTATAGCCTCTTCAAACTTTTTTGAAAACTGCTTCACTCTCTCTCCGGCTATGGAGCTTAGCGCCTGGCCAAGCTCCTCTTTTATTCGAAGATACCATTTGTCCGTAATGATACGGTTCAAATGCTGGGAAAGAGCGCCGACATTGCCTGAAATAGACATTTTGTTGTCGTTCAGAACAACGGTAAATTTTGTATCAAGAGAGCCTGCATGGTTCAACCCTTCAAAAGCAAGCCCTGCTGTCATAGACCCGTCGCCAATCACGGCCACCACGTTGTTATCGGCGCCTTTAAGGTCCCGCGCCTGCGCCATTCCAAGGGCCGCGGATATGGAGGTGCCTGCATGGCCTGTGTTATAGGAGTCAAACGGACTTTCCTCCCTGGAAGGAAAACCGGACAGGCCGCCTTCCTTTCGCAGCATGTCGAACCTGTCGTTACGACCGGTTAAAATCTTGTGGGCGTAACATTGATGCCCAACGTCCCAGATAATGTCATCAACTGGCGTGTCATATACATAGTGCAAGGCAATCGTAAGCTCCACCACCCCGAGACTGGAGGCCAAGTGCCCTCCAGATTTTGACACAACGTTAACTATCCTGTGACGCAGTTCCTTAGCAAGTTCGTTGAGCTCTCCCATACCCATGGACTTCAAGTCCTTTGGCGAGGATATCTTCCTCAAAAGGTTGTACGGCAAGTCTCGGTCCATAATTTTATCGCGGCCAACGGCCAAGTAAACCATATATCAAGCAATCTTAACCGTTAATGATCGCACAAATTCTTTGCATGGTACAATGTATTATTCTTTTCCACAAAATATTAACCATATTCCTATTGTAGAAAACCAAAGGATAAAGACGCTGACAGGGGATAAGCGCCTAAATGTTTGACATCTTGACACTAAGGTCGCCCAATGTTAGTTTTTCTTTCCTGAAAAAGACTTCTTCCAAACAAGCTGGAAGGTATATTATTTCGCATGTAGCAATAGCGCCTGTTGTTGTAGAGCGGCGCTCAAAATGAAAAAATGGATTACAAAGACACTTTAAATCTTCCTTCAACGGCGTTTCCCATGAAAGCCAACCTCGCAAAAAAAGAGGTCGAAATTCTGGAGAAATGGACTGAAATGGGGCTTGACGAGCTGATCCGCAAGTCCAGAAAAGATTCTCCCTCGTTTATTCTGCACGATGGGCCTCCATACGCCAACGGCGCCATACATAGCGGCCACGCGTTAAACAAAATATTGAAGGACATCATCGTCAAGGTGAAAACCATGAAGGGATTCTATGCGCCTTTTGTGCCGGGGTGGGATTGCCACGGATTGCCGATAGAGCGGGAAGTCGATAAAAAACTGGGCAAAAAAAAGCATGGCATGAGCCCAGGAGAAATACGCGATGAGTGCAGGAAATACGCCGCAAGGTTTGTCGATATACAGAAAAAAGAATTTATACGACTGGGTGTTTTGGGAGACTGGGACAACCCTTACCTCACCATGAGCCATGACTACGAGATCGGCATTTTACGGGAGCTTGCAAAGCTTTTGGCTAATGACAGTCTGTATCGAGGTTTTAAACCGGTGCACTGGTGTCCATCGTGCAGAACGGCTCTGGCCGAGGCGGAGGTGGAACATGCGGATCATACATCCCCTTCCATTTTCGTCAAGTTCAAGCTGGATCCGAAAAACGCAGCCTCAATGGGCCTTGATGAGAAATCCACTTATGTCGTGATATGGACGACAACGCCATGGACGCTTCCCGCCAACCTTGCCGTGTGCCTTCATCCGGATTTTACCTATAGCGCGGTAAAAGCCGGAGATGAAACTTTGATCGTCGCCGAGGAGCTTGCCGAAACATGCATGAAAACTTTCGGATATGAAAGCTTTGAGACGGTTAAAACATTCAAGGGAGCCGTGATGGAAAAAATGTCCGCCAGACATCCATTTCTTGAGCAAGACTCGCTTGTAATATTAGGCGATCATGTAACCCTGGAGCAGG
>CAYNDB010000071.1:0-13517 GCA_964395915.1 uncultured Nitrospinota bacterium
AACCACTCTTTACCCCATAACCTTCTTCGGCAATATCGTGGAAAACGGGAAACCGGCGATCGGGATTCCTTCCATTTCGCCAACGGCGATCAGTGAGCCATCTTTTTTTACTACGCGGACCATGGAGCTACCCTCAACATGGTCGAACTTTATGATGTCCGACACGCCTATCGGCATTCCGTTTCTCAGCCTATCGACAGCGTGTGGTATCACAACCGCCCTCGACATATGACTAAGCCCGTCGGCCAGAGATATTATTAAGCCCTCGACTTCTTCCAGGTTATCCCTGCTGATTTTGTCCAGAGGGATGGAATCCTCCACCAGGAAGTTGCTCGACTTGGCTCGTACAAGATCGGACAGATGACCGTATACCCCAAGTTTTTCGCCGATATCGTGGCAGAGCGTGCGGACGTAGGTCCCGGTGGAAACACGGACGGTGAAGCTTATGTTCGGGCCGACCTTTTCCTTGAAATTAATCTCGTAAATATTCGTTTTGACAGGCTCGCGTTCAACCTCTATGCCTTGCCGCGCCAGATCATACAACCTGTCGCCATTAATTTTTTTAGCGGAATACATCGGCGGCATCTGCTCGATTTCGCCTACAAATCCGGACATTACTTCCCGCGCCATATCTTCGGTTATGTGTGACGGGTCCGCCTCGTTAATTACCTTGCCTGTGCGGTCCTGCGTATCTGTGGCGGAGCCTAAGGTCAGCACGGCGTCATATACCTTTTCCGTCTTTTCAAGAAATGGGAAAAGCTTTGTGGCGCGGCCCATCCCCACAGGCAACACACCTGTGGCCATCGGGTCCAGCGTGCCAATATATCCCACCTTTTTAACGTTTAGCTCTCGTTTAACCACCCGCACAACATCGGTGGATGTGATGCCTTCCGGCTTGTTTATATTAAGAAATCCTTCCATGACCTCGGTATCCCATATTTAGAAAAAGGATCGATTGTATTACAGGCGGGAATTTATTGGAAGGATGAAATCGAAAAATAAAACAACCTGCTGAAAAAGCAAAACTATTTCATGAATTCCAGCAAAGCCTCGGCCATTTTCAAGTCGTCCTGGGTCGTGATCTTTATATTCATCTCGGAGCCGTCCACAATACGCACCGGAAGCCCAAGCCTTTCCACCAGAGACGATTCATCTGTGGCGATGAACCCGTCCCTGTCCGCCTCCCTAAGCCCCTTATGCAGGACAATCCATTGAAAAGCCTGCGGAGTTTGAATCCGCACAACATCGTCCCTGGGGATGCCTGTCACAACAACGCCGTCGGAAACTTTTTTTAACGTGTCTTTTACGCGAATAGCCACAGTCGCCGCGCCATGCTTGGACGCCTCCATAATAACGTCGTTTATCATATCGGCGGTCACAAGCGGCCTTACGCCGTCGTGGACGAGAACGACATCCGTGTTCTTGGGTAGCGCGTTAAATCCGTTCAGCACAGACTCATGCCGCGTCATCCCCCCCTCCAATACGCGGATCACTTTTTTTATCCTGTATTTTTCTATAACATCTTTTTTGCAAAGCTCAATTTCATCCGCCGGAACCACGACAATGATCCCGCTCACAAGCTCCGACGCCGCCAGCTTTTCCAGCGTATGAACAATGATGGGACGATCCCCCAACTTCAGGAACTGCTTTTTCTTATCACCCTTCATCCTTGCGCCCGATCCGCCCGCCGGGACTATCGCAACTACTTTCACCAATTTATCTCCATTGAATTGCCATTGCGCCCGATGTTGTCATCCCGCGCCTGACGCGAGATACCGGATCAAGTCCGGGATGACTCTTTAGCCGCATCCAGAATAATCTTGTCCAAATCCCAGTCTAGCGGAAGCCGGACAGCGTCGCCGCTCTTTGCCTTATACGTAAGGCTCTGGTTTTCAAGACCATATTCGAACACCGATTTTGTAACCTCCACGTCGGACTCGCAATATTTAGAAACAAGGTCGCGCTTTCCTTCTTTCCACCATTGAAGCGACTGCAAGCCATCCGCCGTCTTGCCCTTACCCAGCGTGGCGTTGGCCAGATGATTAAGGCTCAGGCGATGTCCAAGCCGGCTCTGCACATCAAGCAGTATATCGAACGATTTCACACACCGCTGAAAGTTTATGTCTGTATACGCGGCCAATACGCCGTAATCGAACCGTATATGGTTGAAACCGACAACCAGATCGGCCGAGCGAAGCTTTTCTATCAGCGCGTCAACGTCGCTCTCCCAATAGTGGATATACTTTTTTTCCTGCGAGTCGTACACAACCCCGACGGCAAGAAGCATGAGGTGTAGGTTGTTCCATCCGCCAACCTCCGCCGCGCTTTTTTGAGTTTCAAGATCGAAAAAAAGAATACGCCGTTGTGGCGCAGGGTCAGTCGATAAGATCAAGGATAGCTGCCCCATAGATTGTCAGGCGCGAGCGGAGCGGTTGCGCAATATATGGTCTACAAGAGTGAGGCGCATCATGGCCTCGGCGACAGGAACGGCGCGGGGGCAGATGCACGGGTCGTGCCTGCCTTCCACCTTGATCGTTGTTTCGAAACCCTCTTTATCAATCGTACGCTGTTCCTTTGATATGGACGCGGTCGGTTTAACGACTATCCTGGCGGTTATCGTATTCCCGTTCGTAATACCTCCGTCGATCCCGCCGCTGTTGTTGGACTCGAACGCAGGTTTGCCGCCTACAATCAGCATCTGATCGTTGTTCTCCGACCCTTTCATTCCAGCCGAAGAGAATCCGGAGCCTGTCTCCACACCTTTAACGGCGTTTATCGACATCAAAGCCTTGGCGAGATCCGCGTCGAACCGGTCATACACAGGCTCTCCCAAACCAGCCGGAACACCTGTCGCCAAAACCTCTATTATCCCGCCGACCGAATCACCCTCCTTGCGGGTTTCTTTAATTTTTTCGACCATGCGCGCAGCCGCTTTCATATCCGCGCAACGCACATCGTTTGTTTCGATAACTGATCTGTCAAACGTTTCCGCCTTAACATCGTGGATCTGAACTGTGTGGGCGAACACGTCTATTCCTTGAGACTTAAGGAACACTTTCGCCACGGCTCCGGCGGCCACACGGCACGCCGTCTCTCTCGCCGAAGAGCGTCCTCCGCCGCGATGGTCGCGATGTCCGTATTTTTGCGTATATGTATAGTCGGCATGGGCCGGCCTGAATTTATCCTTGATCGAGTCGTAAGCCGAAGAATTGGCGTCCTTGTTCTGTATCTGTATATGAATGGGGGCTCCGGTGGTTTTCCCCTCGAAAACGCCGGAGAGTATCGCGCATTTGTCCGGCTCATGACGCTGTGATGTGATATCGCTTTGTCCAACCCGTCTTCTGTCGAGTTCTTTCTGTATAACATCTTCAGAAACGTAAAGCCCCGCAGGACATCCGTCTATAACCACTCCGATAGCGGGGCCGTGCGACTCTCCCCATGTCGTGATTCTAAACTGCGTTCCAAAACTGTTGCCAGCCATCAACGTTCCTTTATTTTTTCTACGATTTCCTCAGCCACTTTTTCAACCGACCCACCGGTGTTATCCACGGTTATATCCGCATATCGTTCATATACAGGCTCACGCTCCGCCAGCAGGCTTTCATATGAGCCACGCAGATTGCGCTCTTCAAGAAACGCCGGTGTCCCGTCTTTTACGATCCTTTTCAACAGTTCTTCCTTTTCCACGAGAATGTGAACGAACAGAGCATCACCTTTCTCAAACCCAGCCTTATCCGCATTTATCAACGTCCCTCCACCAAAAGATACCACACGGTCCGGCGCCGCCAAAGCCTCCTTCACCGCCAAAGTCTCCAGCTCTTTAAAGTATTCAGCGCCACGCTTCTTGTAAATATCACGAAAGGTAAGGCTCTCTCCTTCACGGTTTTTATAAAGCTCCTCGATAACGCTGTCCGTATCGACGAAGGAAAGGCTGAGTTTTTGAGCCAAAACCTTGCCCACGGTGGATTTCCCGCTGCCTTTAAAACCTGTCAATACTATCGGGCCGCTCATATCAATAATAAGGAATGGTTTAACCTTGTCAAAATTGTATCAGGCCGCCCCGATAATTGTAGCATTTATAGTAAACGAACCGCCGCACGGTCTCACCGTCGCGCACGATATCATAATCACCCGCGGCTTCAACCCTGTCGAAATATTTTTTCACTCTCTCAAGCTCCAGCCTTTTCCGCTCCGTGACATAAAGCGCGTCTCTGCCGACAAGTTCATCGTCCGACCCGGAATATCTGAAACGTCCGATATCGGTAGTCATATACGCGTCCCTATGATCTGGCGTGTAATAGCGCAGGAGACTGGCTATCTGGTATCTGCTTGTGGCTATGAAAGTTTTCTCGTTCATCTCTTCAAGCTTCTTTCCGACATCCACCCCGAGCCCGTCATAGCCGTATACTCGCCGGTTTATCTCTCCACGGTCCGGCATTGGAACGGATGGAAACGTAATATAAGCGTGGACATACAGAACCATCGCCGCCGATATCGCAAGCGTGACAACGTAGGTCGACGACAGAGCTTTACCAGATTTTTCCGACATCCGCTCCGATACATAGGACACAAACCCCGGTGTGGCGATAGCGGCCGCTATGTACGCCATCACCGACCAGTTTCCCTCCATCCATGATCTGAAACTATTGAACAGGAAAAAGATGAAAAGCCCGGCCGACATGAAAGCAAGGTAAAGATAGTCGTCCCGCTCTTCCCGAAGCGCCATCCAGCCTATGCCAAAAGAGCTTGCCAGAATAAAAAAGAACAGAGGCCCTCCGTACAAACCGACCTGCCCCAGCCAAAACTGCGAAAAGAGCCAAAGCCTTTTTGGAGCTTCCGAAGCGAAAGCGTGTGATAGCTGAAAGTGAAACGATATCCAGTCATGTGTGGAGTTCCAGTACAGAACCGGCGCAAAGATAATCATCGAGAGAGCGAACGCAAGGTATGGCTCTTTTCTGAAAAGCCACCTCCGGTTTTCCGTGGAAAAGAGAAGGAAAGCTAAAAAAGCAGGAGCGAACAAAGCCGCGTTGTATTTGGAAATAAGCGAAAGCCCGAACGAAAATCCCATGGCATACCAGTAATGCGGTCTCTGTGTTTCAACGATCTTGTAGCCGAAATAAAGCGCCAAAGCCCAGAAAAGGGTTAGAGGTGTGTCGGGAGTTATGATCATCCCCCCTATCGCAAATACCGGAATGACGTTTACCAATATCGCGGCGGCCAGACCTGTGCGCCGGCTTACAAACATGTCTGAAGCGATAGCGTACACTATCGATGTGACCACCGCCCCGCTTAATACAGCCGCAAGGCGTATAATACGTTCGGAATCCCCCAAAAGCTTTGTGGCGGCGATAAAATAGGCCACCATCGGAGGATGGTCGAAGTAGCCAAAATCAAGATTTTCGGACCATATCCAGTAGTAGGCCTCATCTGCGGAAAGATTGAACCAGCCTGTGAATACCACCTTGAAAATGGTAACGCTGAGAAGGAAAAAAATAAATGACTTGTGTCGTGCCACGTGTTACCAGGCTGGCCAGAGAAAATATATACCAGCGGGAAGAGACAACCTGCCGGGAAGCTTCACTTCGAACTTGTCACCGAATAGCCTTTCCAACAGTCCCACACCGGGAACATCTTCAACTACATCCGGTTCGCCTTCAATTCCAGCCATTTTCCCCGCCGCCATTATAGCGTCTTGTAAATCACCAAGCTCATCGACAAGGTTAAGGTCTTTGGCCTGCCTGCCAGTATAAATCCTGCCATCGGCCAGTTTCCGCATCTCTTCCACGTCCATTTCCCGTCCTTCCGCCGCATCGGTTATGAACTGGTCGTAGGTATCGTCCACTATCGCTTGCATGATCTTTCGATCCTCTTCTGTAAACGGACGATTCGGTGAGCCGGTGTCCTTGAACTTGCCGCTTTTCACAACGATAGTTCCAAGCCCGATCTTATCCATTAGCTTTTCTGTGTTGGAGAACATCATGATGACCCCGATAGAACCCGTGATCGTACCGGAGTTTGCAATAATTTTGTCGCATGCGGCTGCAATGTAGTATCCGCCGGACGCGGCCACCGACCCCATTGACGCTATAACCGGTTTTTTTTCGCTCGCCCTTTTCACAGCCAGGAAAATTTCTTGCGATGGTGTTACAACACCGCCAGGGCTTACTATACGGAGCACGATCGCTTTGACAGACTTGTCGTCCGCCCACTTCCCTATCTCGTCAATTATCGCCTGCCCGTCCATAATTACGCCTTCAAGGCGGACAAGAGCCACTTTCGATTCGGAAAAAGCGCCCTTAATAATACTTTTCGACGGGCTGATAAGCGATACGACGGCCAGTATGAAAACGGCCCCCAACAGCATCAGGAAAAAGATGACCGCGACTACCGGATTTCGCTTTTTCTTAAGCTTAGCCATTAGCGCGGTCTCTCCCAAATTTCACCAAGTCAAACCAAAGAAAAAAGTTCAAGCTATTCTTTGTTTTGGTCGGTGGCTTCTTCTGTGTCTACAGGATCAGCGGAATCTTCACTTACCACCGCGTCGTCCACCTCGACACTTTCATCGGCTGATTCCATATCATCATCTGGCATAGCGGCCAGCTCCTCCATGGCCTTAAGCTCCCGCTCAACCTCCTCGGGGGAAAGCTCTTCCAAAAAGGCCTTGATGGACAGGCCGATCTTGCGATTCGCCCTGTCAACCTTTATAACTTTAGCCGTAACCTCCTGCCCGACTCGCACCGCCTTGCGGGGGTTGGCGACCCTGTTTGTAGAAAGTTGCGAAACATGAATCAATCCTTCGATACCACTTTCGATCTCCGCAAAAGCTCCAAAGTTTGTAACTTTAACAATGTTGCATTTTACCTCGGCCCCAACAGGATATCGCTCTTCAATAGCTTCCCATGGATCCTGATCGAGTTGTTTGAGACCAAGAGAAAGCCGTTCGTTGTCCTTATCTACGCTAAGGACTATACATTTGACCTTGTCCTTTTTCTTGATGATTTCAGACGGGTGTTTTATTTTCTGCGTCCAGCTCATATCGGAAATATGTATGAGACCGTCCACCCCTTCCTCGAGCTCTACAAAAGCTCCGAAATCCGCAAGATTACGGACACGGCCCTCGATAGTCGAGTTCACCGGATATCTTTCTTCAATACCATCCCATGGATTTGATTCAAGCTGTTTCATGCCAAGGGATATTCTCTTCTTTTCGCGATCCAATGACAATACAACCGCTTCGACCTCGTCCTCTATATTTACAACTTTAGCTGGATGACGCACAT
Organism: uncultured Nitrospinota bacterium; assembly: GCA_964395915.1. Lineage (GTDB taxonomy): Bacteria > Nitrospinota_A > UBA7883 > UBA7883 > JAJRTC01 > CAYNDB01. Next base: position 7,281 of record CAYNDB010000071.1, read on the forward strand.
GCTTGTTCCATGTCATCTCGGTAATATGCACAAGGCCTTCGATTCCCTCTTCAAGCTCGACAAAGGCGCCGTAATCGGCAATGGACACCACCTTTCCGGTGACTTTGGAGCCCTGGCTGTATTTGTCAGCCGCGTTAGCCCATGGATCCGGCGTGGTCTGCTTTAGTCCAAGTGAAACACGTTCTGTTTCACGATCAAACTTGAGCACCATTACCTTCACAGAGTCTCCAATGGAGAAAAGCTCTGAAGGGTGGTTGACTCTGCCCCATGACATGTCCGTGATATGTAAAAGTCCGTCCACACCGCCAAGATCTATGAACGCGCCGTAATCAGTGATATTTTTTACGATACCTTCAATAAGCTTGCCTTCTTCAAGGTTGCCAAGCGTAGCGTCTTTGGTGACTTTTCGCTCATCTTCAAGCAGTATGCGACGGGACAACACGATATTGCCCCGTTTCTTATTCATTTTGATGATTTTGAACTGATACGTCTCTCCGATTAACCTGTCGAGATACTTAATAGGACGCAAATCGATCTGAGAGCCGGGCAGAAAGGCTTTTAAACCAATATCGACGGTAAGCCCTCCCTTGATCTTGGAGGTTACAACCCCTTCAACCACTTCATCGTTATCAAATTTTTCGGCAATATCGTCCCAAACGCGGATTTTATTCGCCTTGTCTTTTGATAAAACAAGCCTTCCGTTTTTGTCCTCAGTCCGTTCAAGGAGAACTTCGGTTTCGTCACCAACGTTTATTTTAGAGGCCTCTGAGCCAAATTCATAAAGAGGAATAACCCCCTCGCTTTTGAATCCGACGTCCACGACTACATACTCATCGCTTTTCTCGATAATCGTTCCCGTTATCGGCTCACCCTCCCGAAAAGAGGTCATCCCGTCACTTATAAGACGGTCAAACTCCTCCCGTGACATTTCATTGTCGGCGTCGTCAGAAACGAAATCATATTTGACTTCCTCGTCGGTAAAATCCGCCTCCGTTACTCTTCTCCGTGTTCTTTTCTGAGTTTCTATCATCATTTGTGCTTCTTTAACTGCAAAGTCTCCTTTCGTATGATTTTCATACTCTGTATGCAAGATACAAGAATATGCCAAACCGTTTTTACAGTTTGGAAACTAGCCTTTTTATCATTTTTTGTAACGTGTCGTCAATGTTTAAGTGGCTTGTGTCTATCTCAACAGCGTCATCCGCCTTCATCAAAGGGGAGCTTTCACGAGAGCTGTCCTTCATATCCCGTTCATTAATGCTTGCAAGAGCCTCTTCTTTGGACACTTCATGCCCCAGCGCTCCCATATCCAATAATCGACGTTCGGCCCTTATCACGCTATTTGCGTTAAGATAAAATTTGAAATCAGCGTTCGGGAATACATTGCTCCCAATATCCCGCCCCTCCATAACCACACGCCCACGTCGGCCCATTTCCCTCTGCAGCTCCACCATTATTCTCCGCACTTCGGGATAGGCGGCTACTGTGGAGACATGATCATTGACGTCCGGTTTGCGTATCCTCGCCGTTGAATCCACTCCGTCTATGATTGTTTTTTGACTTGCGCCTGAACGTTCGAAATGAATATTGGCGGATTTCGCCACTTTCCCAACGGCCTCAGGGTCCGAGAGGTTTATCCCGCTGTCTAAAGCTTTTGCGGTGACCGACCTGTACATGGCCCCTGTGTCTATATGAATGCCATCTATTTCCTCGGCAAGCAGCTTGGCTATGGTCGACTTGCCGGAACCAGCCGGGCCGTCGATCGCGACAACGAACCTTTCCGGTAAATCTTTCAAGCTTTTCACCCGTTAATATTCTCTTCCTGTCCTCTAGATATCTTCGATGCCGAGGCGCAGGTCGCGAATTTTTTCAAGCTTCTTTTCAAGACCGTCAAAATCATTTTCTTCTATAGCGCTAGTGAATTCGGTAAGGCAGGATTCGAACAACTTCACGGACGCCAAAACTTTATCACGATTCATGGAAAAAATATCCCGCCACATCGCAGGATGGCTCGCCGCTATTCGTGTAGTATCTTTAAAACCTCCGGCGACAAAACGCCTGATGGAAGCGCCTGAGTCGGCCTCATCCAGAGCCTGAACCAGCGCATACGCCACAAGATGCGGCATGTGGCTTATCGTTGCAAGGGCCGCATCATGCTCCTCGGGAGACATGGTTACTACCTTTGAGCCGGCCCCTTCCCACATTTTGCGCACAAGCGCCACAGCCTCAGAGTCTGTTGAGTCCGTCGGAGTGAGGATCGTGTAGCGGCCCTCGAACAGGGTTTCAAAAGCCGCTTCAGGGCCCGATTTTTCCGTGCCGGCCACAGGGTGTCCTCCAACGAACCGCACACCCGCCGGAAGCGCCCCCTCCAACTCTTTTACAATATGTCCTTTAACGGACCCACCATCGGTAATCACACAGCCTTGGGCAAGCTTGGGGCCGACAGACAGACAGAGCGGAACAATGGTCTCCACCGGAACCGCGGCAAAGAAAAAATCGGCGCCATCAACGGCCTCACTTATATCGGTAGTGGTTTCGTCCACAACGCCAAGCTCCATTGCTTTTTCAAGCGTGGCCGCAGTCCTGCCAAACCCCACCGTAGTTTTGAAAAGGCCGGCTTTTTTGCCCGCCAGGGCCAGCGACCCGCCGATAAGTCCCACTCCGGCTATGACGGCTCTTTCAAAAAGCGGCTCCAAGGGTGGCTTCTCCGTCACGTTCTGGCGTTTGGATATGAGCCAAGAACCTTTAACATGGCCGTCTGGCTTTTTACCCTGCTCAAGGCCCATTTGACATCAGGGTCGTCCACATATCCGTCAAAATCGACAAAAAAGACATATTCCCATTCCGCGCCCCTTGTCGGGCGGGATTGTATTTTGGAAAGGTTTATTCCTTTTGACGCGAATGGCCGGAGAATTTTATGTAACGCTCCGGACGAGTCTTTAATGGAAAACATTATAGAGGTTTTATCGTTTCCGGTTCTCGACGATCTTTCTTGCGATATTATGAAAAACCTGGTCTGGTTACCTTTGATCTCCTCTATCTTTTTGGCAAGAACTTTAAGGCCGTAAATCTTCGCCGCGTCTTCCGCTCCTATAGCGGCCGACTTGGAATCTTTACTGGCCAGCGCCGCGGCGGCCGACGATGATGAGGCCTGGATTATGCTGACCGATGGCAGGTTTTGCGCCACCCATTTCCGACATTGGCCGAGCGGCATGGAGTGGGTGTACAATATTTTGACTTTATCGAGACTGCGCGCCTTGGAAAGCAGGTTCTGATGAATATCAAGATAAAATTCACCAAAAATATTTACGTCGGACTCGATAAAAAGGTCCAACGTCTGTCCAACGGTTCCTTCTATGGTGTTTTCTATCGGCACGACACCAAAATTGGCCACACCTTTCTCCACATCCCCGAAAACAATGTCAAACCCGGGCTCCAGAATATGCTCGCACGATAAGCCGAAAATACACAGGGCCGCAAGATGGGAAAACGATCCGGCCGGCCCAAGACAGGAAACTTTAATATCCTGCTCCACCGATCTTGTGGCGGAGAATATTTCACTAAAAACATTTTTTAAAGCTTTAGAGGAAAGCGGCCCGCGGTTTAGCTCTCCCACACGGCTTAATATCTCGTTTTCCCTGGCTGGAATGAACATGGGAGACTTTCCCTCCCGCTTTATCTCTGCGATTTGCACGGCCAAACGGGCTCTTTTATTTAAAAGCTTTACTATCTGCCCGTCGATCTTGTCTATATCCTGGCGGATTTTTTCCCACTCGCTCATGATCACCCATATTAGGTTTAAATCTACGGCATCGTAAACCAATACTGTACAAGGTTCAACATCCAATACCATTCCCGTCTGAACCTAGCTTGTCATTTCCTCCTCAATGGAGGTTATAATCTGTAACCTGTTATGAATAGATTTCTGAATATTTTTGGAGCTTTTGGCGCCGCGACGATCATGGCCACAATCGTTACCGGCTATTATGTCGCGGACAGGGGAGAGCTTGGGCGGCATGTGATATTCGGCCTGATCTCCGCTCTGGGAGCCATCATGGGTCTTATAATAGTTTTGTTTTATTTCATAGCGACAGGCGCAATCATACGAAAAATGGTTGAAAGCGGCCTTATGAGCGTGGAATCGTATAACCGGACAAGAGAATTCAAAAAAAATCTCTTCCCGTGGATCGTTTCCTCGATCGCATTACTTATGATAACTCCTGTGCTAGGCGCCGCTTATGACGCTGGCAAAGCCCCTGTCATCTACCATGCGCTTTTAGCCTGGAGTTCCATCGCCATGTATATTTTTACTATTATGAAGGCTCGTGGAGCTATGATTGAAAATAAACCGATATTTCACGAGGCAGTCATAAAAACCGCCCAGGAAGAACATAATCATAAAACTGACGGCTGAATATCAAAATGGAAGGGAAATAAAATATGTATAACATGGATCCGGATCAATACGTCGACAACCAACGCCGCGACTGGAACGGAGTGGCCTCTGGATGGGAAAAATGGGACGAGTGGCTCGACGCCAATATGGCCGATCTTAATTTGCTCCTGGTGGAAAAAGCAGGGGTGAAGCAAGGACACGCTACACTTGACCTTGGCAGTGGCACAGGATATCCGGCAATTGAAGCCGCAAAACTGGTCGGTGAAAGCGGCTCTGTAACGGGGCTGGACCTGTCTCCCGAAATGCTGGACGCCGCCCGTCGGAAAGCGGAATCTCTTGGGCTGGGGCATATTACATTCCAGACATGCGACGTGCGAAAGCTCCCATTCGACGAAGCGGCTTTTGACTCTGTAACTTCCCGTTTCTGCCTGATGTTTGTTCCGACTCCGGAAAAAACGTTGAACGAAGTTCATCGTGTGCTTAAAAACGGGCGCCATTTCGCGGCTGTAGTGTGGGCAGGGCCGGAAAGTAATCCATCGCTCGCCCTTCCCATGGGAGTAATGAGAGAGTACATCGATATCGAGGCTCCAGACCCTTCGGCTCCAGGTCTGTTCAGCCTTGGCAAGCCGGGCGATCTTGCTTCCAGAATGGAACGGGCCGGATTTCAGAACGTTGATGAAAAAGAAATAGCCGTCCAATGGGAATATACTTCCGGACTTGAATATGTCGCTTGCATGAAAGAAATAGCCGCTCCAATTCGCGATATGCTCGAAAAAGTTCCTCAAGAGAAGCGGGAGGAAGTGGAAAATAAAATCGCGGAAAAGGTCGAAGAGTTTCGCGATGGAGACAAAGTCTTTTTTCCCGGGGTCGCGTTGATGGTGACCGGGCGAAAAGGTCAGGCATAAAAGTTAGCCGCCGTATTTTACTGCATGCCTCCAGCGGAGCTGTCCCACGTGTATGGGCCGGCGGAGCAGTTCGAATGGCTAGCCACCACATCCCAGGAATTGTTATCTCCCGCGGAAGAATCCAGCTGGACACCGCTGGTCCACCTGAAATTTGGCAGGTTGCTGGAGCCGTCTCCGGCCTGAGTCGTCGCCAGATACGTCTCGTTCTCATAGTAGTATGCTTCCTGGCTGATGGCGATGTTTGCAAGATCGGCCCTGATTTGGGCGCAATATGACTTTTCGCGATAAGCCGCAAACTGTGGAATGGCTATTGTGGCAAGGATACCTATTATAGCCACCACGATCAAAAGCTCGACCAGTGTAAATCCTTTTTGCCCTACGGCAAAATAGCGCGCTTTGCCTGTAACCATATTACTAAAACCACTCTCTTTTTTTAAAAATTCCAGAAAAATTAATTTTCCCCATATTTAGAGCAATATACGATCCTTCATAACTAAATTTATTTAAAGTCCTAATAGAACAAGGGAGTAGATTTTATCTCGGTTGAGTTAAAACGACGCTAACACTGGTAATAGCAGCTCACGAATGACAATTTTTGTCATATCGAGTCATCTCGCGTCACTATTTATTTTCGAATTTTTTCCTCAGCTCGTTTCTAAAAGATATTCCTTTTACCTTATAGGAAGCGTTAAACGATATTTTGGTAGTTCCTTTGGGCCATGCGAAAGCGTATCGGTTATCTTTGATTATGATTTCCCCACCATCGCTTAACACCGCGCGAAGCACGGTTCCGTTCATTGGTGTTAGATATATTCTATCCTCTATAACCAGTTTGTAATTTGTGAACACCTTAAAAAGGTCTTCATACGATTTTGCTGAGGCTTCAACATATCCATTGAGAACGTATTCTACAAAATCAAGCCGCCGTTTTTTTAT
>CAYNDB010000072.1:0-13191 GCA_964395915.1 uncultured Nitrospinota bacterium
TCATGCCGGTCAGATACAGGGGTTTTTCAATCTACCTGTGGATCATCTCTACGCGGCTCCTATTTTGACAGAATATATCAGACGTCAGAACTATAAGAATCTTGTTGTTTTTTCACCGGACGCAGGTGGTGTGGAACGGGCCAGAGCCTATGCAAAGGTATTAAACACGGGGCTTGGCATTATAGATAAACGTCGTGAAGCAAAAAACGTGGCCCAGGCCATGCATATTATCGGTGATGTCAAAGACCGTGACGTCATGATAGTTGACGATATGGTCGATACAGCCGGTACGTTGACAGAAGCGGTGTCAGCCCTGATGGGCGCCGGGGCCAACTCTGTTTCGGCGTGTTGCGCGCATCCTGTCCTTTCCGGCCCTGCTTTGGAGCGGTTGAAAAAGTCGGAGTTGAAAGAGCTTGTGACGAGTAACAGTATAGCTCTTACCAACGATAAGCTTGGATGCGATAAAATAAAGGTTTTATCCGTAGCGAAACTGCTTGGCGAAGCGATTATAAGGATTCATCAAGAGAGCTCGGTAAGCTCCCTGTTTGAATATTAGAAACTAAACGTAAGCTTAATATATATAAATGATGGAGATGCATAAGTCATGAGTGAGATGGTATTGAACGGTTCCATGCGAGAGGTGGGGCGCAAAGGGCCTGCGCGCAAGCTTCGCAGGGAAGGGAAACTTCCGGGGATAGTATATGGGCTAGGAGACAACGTATCTGTCACTGTCGAGGCTAAAGATGTTCTGAAGATTCTTAAAATGAAAGGCGGGGTGAACAATATCCTGCTGACAAAATTTGATGGCGATAAGAAGGAACGGCGCGTGATGATTAAGGAGCTTGACTCCCATCCAATGAACGATACGCTTCTCCATATCGATTTTATCGAGATAGATGTGACTAAGCCGATTAGCGTTAGTGTGGAGTTGGAATTCTCAGGCGTTTCTGTCGGCGTGAAGGATAAAGGCGGCAAGATGAATATTTCGATGAGCAAGCTCCGAGTAGAGTGTATGCCAGTGGATATTCCTACGTCTATTCCTATGGATTTGACAAACCTGGATGTGGGGGATACCTGGCGTGTCGAAGATATCAATATTGGCTCCAATGTAAAAGTACTTGATGACCTTCAGTCTCAGGTTGTATCGGTGACCATGCCAAAAATTGCTGTGGAAGAGGCTGCGGGTGATGAAGAAGGGGAAGCTACAGGAGGAGATAGCGCCGCTGGGGATGGCGCCGCAAAAGAAACGAAGTCGTGAAGCCATGGTTGCCAAGACTTGATAAATCGGTGACAGCATGAAGCTTATCGCCGGGTTGGGCAATCCGGGTCCTGAATATTTGAATACGCGGCATAACGCAGGTTTTCTCGGCGTCGATTGTTTGTTGTCGCGATACGGCCTGGAATTCAGGGGGAGAAAGTATCACTCTCCTTTTACAATTGATACTGTAAGAGATATTGAAGTTGCTTTTATTAAACCGAATCTTTATATGAATCTTAGCGGAAAACCGGTAAAAGCTGCGATGAATGACCTTGGGATTTTGCCTGAATCGCTACTGGTTATCCATGATGATATAGATATCCCGCTTGGAGATGTTCGTTATAAAACCGCAGGCGGACATGGCGGGCATAATGGAGTGCGGTCAATTATAGAAGAGTTGGGTTCGCCCGATTTTCACAGAATCAGGATTGGTGTGGGCCGTCCACCGAAAGGTGTAAGCGGCGCGGATTATGTGCTGGATAGTTTTAATGCTGATGAAGATGAGGCGATAACAGGTTCATTGGAAAAAACGATTGATCTTGTTGAGAATCATTTTTTAATAAATGGCATCTTAACTGGTTGATATTTATTATTGTTCTAACTAAGCGGTAAAATAAGCTTCGACTGAAAGGAAGAGCTATGAGTTATCTGGTAGTGTTGGCGCCTATTTTTGGCGCGGCTGGGCTGTATTTTGCGTACATGTTGTATTCCACCATCGTTAAGCAGTCTGATGGCAATGAGAAAATGCAGGAAATCGCGGAAATGATCCACGACGGGGCCATGGTATTCCTGAAACGTGAATACATGATTTTGTCTGTTTTTGTTGCCATCGTATCCCTGCTGTTACTTTCCTTTATATCCGGGTATACGGCGCTAGCTTTCCTTTTCGGAGCTATATGTTCCATGCTGGCTGGCTTTATCGGCATGAAGGGAGCCACGAGGGCAAACGTGCGCACATCTGAAGCCGCCAAGGAGCATGGCGAAGACGCGGCGTTGCAAACGGCGTTTTCCGGCGGGGCGATAATGGGCATGTCGGTCGCAAGTCTTGGGCTTATTGGCATTTCCGCTTTTTATATCGCATATGTGATGATGGGCGCAGGCGCGGTTACAAACTTGGCCGGGTTTGCGATGGGCGCGTCGTCTATAGCTCTATTCGCCCGTATTGGCGGAGGAATATATACAAAATCAGCCGACGTCGGGTCTGACCTTGTCGGTAAAATTGAAGCCGGCATTCCGGAAGATGATCCTCGAAATCCAGGTGTTATCGCTGACAACGTGGGAGACTGCGTGGGAGATACGGCTGGCTTGGGGGCCGATATATTTGAGTCGTATGTAGGATCGGTTATCGCTACAATTACTATTGGCGCCGCTATGGGAGCCATGTCGGTCCAGTATATGACTTTGCCGATAATAGTAATCATGATAGGGCTTATAGCTTCTGTTCTTGGAATCAACTCCATGAAGAAAATGAAGGGGTTTGACCCTGCCGCAGTGCTTCGTTACACAGCTTTCATCTCCGCAGGCGTTATGCTTGCCGCATCGCTTGTCGTGATATTGATTATGGGCATCGGTATTAAAGTATGGTTTGCTCTTGCATTGGGATGTTTTGCCGGTATAGCGATAGGCTTGATAACGGAATATTACACTGGCATGTTCCGCCCTGTAAGAAAACTGGCTGAATCAACAAAGACCGGCGCCGCGACGCTTATAATTTCAGGTTTCGCGCTTGCCTTGGAGTCTGTCGCCGGTCCGGTTCTGGTGATAGCGATAGCAACATATTTCGCCAACGATTTTGCCGGATTGTACGGCATCGGGCTGGCTGCGGTTGGCATGCTTTCGACTGTTGGTATAACAATGTCCGTGGACGCATATGGCCCTATAGCGGACAATGCCGGCGGTATATCGGAAATGGCTGGGCTTGGGCCTGAAACTCGCAAGATCACAGACGGTCTTGACGCGATAGGAAACACTACGGCGGCCATCGGCAAGGGTTTCGCCATAGGCTCTGCGGCCATGACTGCGCTCGCGCTGTTTGCCGCGTATACTCAGGCCGTCGGGCTTGAAAGCATCAACCTTGTCGACGCCAAAGTTGTTATCGGCTTGTTTATCGGCGGAGCGCTTACCTTCCTTATAGCGTCTTTCACCATGAAGTCCGTCGGCAAGGCGGCCATGCAGATGGTGGAGGAGATACGTCGCCAATTCCGGGAGATTCCAGGGCTTATGGAAGGCACGGGCAAACCTGATTCCGCGACATGCGTTGACATTGCGACAACCGCGTCACTGAAAGAAATGATACTTCCTGGCGTGGTGGCGGTTATAGCTCCTGTGATAACGGGACTGCTGTTAGGCCCGGAAGGGCTTGGAGGCATGTTGGCCGGAGCTACCGTGACAGGCGTTATGCTGGCCCTGTTGATGGCCAATGGCGGCGGCGCCTGGGATAACGCCAAGAAATATATTGAGGCTGGCAATCTTGGAGGTAAAGGTTCCGACGCTCATAAGGCGGCTATTATAGGCGATACTGTTGGAGATCCTTTCAAGGACACTTCCGGTCCGGCTATGAACATACTTATCAAGCTTATGTCGATCATTTCGCTTGTTATCGCGCCGTTGCTGGTATAGCGATAACAGGCGACTTACGACTCATAAACGTATGGGAATTATTGGGCATCGGGCGCAAGGAAACCGTTGTTTAAGGGGGAGGCTTTCCTCATAAATCAATCCACCCTTTGCCTGATAATTTCTGTTACCTTACTGGTACGACAGCTCCTGGAGAACGCGTGAGTAAAGTTTTTTAGTTCCAAAGGAAAAATCCCAGTTTTTTTGAAACCGAACCATCATGATCCACAACCTCTAGCCCAATTCGTGCGCTCTTTTTATCCGTTTGCTTTAATATGCTTTTGACCACACATTTAGAGTTAATAAGAATTTCTCCAAGCCCTTTGGGAATGGAGAAACATGCGTAAACAAATTTTCCCTCTTCCAGCTCTAAATGATTTATCACTTCCAGAGGGGCGCTAACCCCCAACCCCGATTCACTCACATCGACCACTTTTGTTTTCAAGGAGCCTCGAGTTTTCTTATCTTCAACAGGCTTTAAGCTTAATTTGCAAGCAATGTCCACATCCCTGCGGTAATGTCTTCTCACATTCGGCTTTATGACAAAGGTCTTTTTGCATTTGCCGCAGATGACTTTTACGCGGCGGTTAATCCGCTCATTCTCCGTGACCACACTCTCCAGTCCGCACGAAGGGCATTGGAGCGTTAGAGAAGGTGAAGGGAAATAAAAAATAACTGGCATATCCGCCGATTTATTTTTTTTTGTCATCACTCGAAAAGATATAAATCCATGAACAATACAAGCTTATCTAGATGTTTTGTACTTTTTGACTTGTTTTTCTAATTATAGACATAAAACCTAGGCAGGCTCAATAATACCTTTACACATATATTGAGGGAACTTGAACGCAAATCGACTTCGAACCTGGGCAGGGGCTATAGCGCGATCAGGCTAGCTTGCTGGCCACTTGCCGGAAACTTTGGTTACAGCGCAAGGGCTTTCGGATGTTTCTTCGGTCAATGAGAAAAAGAAATCATTATCATCAACAGAGAAAAAACATTCATTAGAGGTTGACGCTCCTGGCGCAATGGTGATTCCGGAAGAGACAATGGAGTCGTTTAACAGATTGCAAGTTTCAATTGGGGAGGGAGGAGTTTCTTTTGTCTGTACGGCCGTGTAGTTTACAGAACATGCGGAAGCGGCGGCGCCAAACACACCATCCGCGGCGGCGCGCCTTGCCTCAACCTGAAGGTCAAAATATTTTGGCGCGGCCACAACGCCAAGTATACCAAGGATAAGTATCACCATGATAAGCTCGATCAGGGTGAAGCCGTCTTTTTGCATGTTTGTTTTCTTTTTGTCCAATGTGGCGGCAGTTTAACACAAAAGTAATAAATTGGCGCGTAAAAGTTTGAGTAAACATACTGAATAGTTTACATTTCAGTGAGATACATAACAAGCGCGTCACTTTTCATAATTTATCCCACTGGGCGGCAAACAGAGGGGGTTTTATGTCTATGGCTTATTCGTCTGCAATGGAAAGGGTGGCGTTCTCTTTTTTCGCTACAGCCTCTTTGGCCCGTTTACGAATCGTGGTTAATTTGTCCAGATATTCATTTCCCCACTCCTGCAACACCTTAAGCATGGGGGTGAGTGTCCGTCCAAATTCTGTCATGGAATATTCAACCTTGGGAGGAATTTCCGCGAAAATTTTTCTATGTATAATTTGATCGGCTTCCAATTCTCGCAGTTGTTTTGTCAGCATTCTTTGCGTAACACCGGGAAGCAGGCGTTTGAGCTCATTGAAACGTCTGGCGCCACCCTGTAGATGAAAAAGGATGTGCGCTTTCCATTTCCCCCCTATAACATCTGTCGCGACTTCAATAGGGCATATAAAACCACCGCCAGCATCTTTTTCAGGGCTCATAATCGGGCTCCAGTCTCTAGGTGGTATACAAAGTGTCACTATATCACATTAATGTGCGTACTTACTATTTGGTTCTTAATAGCATATTCTTTTCTTTCCATTAATTTACTGAACAGGACTGGAGAGAAAACATATGAATACAGATGACGCAATTAAAAGTCGACGGGCAATAAAACACTTTGATCCTGAACACCGAATGCCTGAAGAAGATATAACGACATTATTTTCACTGGCTGTTTTATCTCCTACGGCATTTAACATTCAGAACTGGCGTTTTGTTGTCGTCCGCGACCCTGAGCTAAGACAAAAAATACGCGCTGTCTCATGGAACCAGGCGCAGGTTACCGAGGCTTCTCTATTTATTGTCCTTTGCGCTGATTTAAAGGCATGGGAAAAACAGCCCGTTCGTTATTGGAAAAACGCGGACAAAAAAGTTCAGGATTTTATGGCGTCCGCCATTGACGGTTATTATCGTGGCAAAGATCAGGTTCAGCGCGATGAGGCGATGAGATCATGCGGGATTGCCGCTCAAACTTTAATGTTGGCGACAAAATCATTAGGATATGATTCCTGCCCGATGGTCGGCTTTGACTTTGACGAAGTCGCCAAACTTATTAATCTTCCTGAAGACCATGTCATAGCAATGTTTATAGCCATTGGCAAAGGAACCAAGGACGCCTGGCCCAGGCCAGGGCAATTAAGTCTGGATGAGGTTGTAATATCTGACAGTTTTTGAAGACCAGACTTCTAAAGAAAAAATTGTCGACTAACCAGAGTCAAGCAGACAGTAAAAACGCTGTCGCTTGCGCTCTTGTTAGCTATCTGTAATTGAAACGAAAGGAAAAGAAGTAGATGATGAAAAAACACAAAAAAATAAATGCTGAAGACCTTCATTATTTGGAGGCCAGTGATATGCATCCGGCGAATACATATTTTCATTTTTCGTTTGCCGATTATTACGATTCCAAAAATATGAATTTCGGAGTTTTAAGAGTCGTAAATGACGATAATGTAAAGCCTCATAGCGGCTTCGGCACCCATCCCCACCGTGATATGGAGATTTTCAGTTATGTAGTTTCCGGTAAGCTTACACATCGTGACAGCGCCGGTAGCCATGAAATTCTTGGTCGTGGGCACGTGCAGTGCATTTCAGCCGGGTCGGGTGTGACGCATTCTGAGTTGAATGAGCAGGATGACTGGTGCCGTTTTCTTCAAATATGGATTTTACCGGAGGCAAAAAATCTGCCTGTCAGATATGATCTTAATAAATTTTCTTTTGAAGACAGAAACAATAAATTATTACAAATTATTTCCAGTTCAAAAAACAAAGACCTTGCGCCGCTGTATATTTGCCAGGATATAAATGTCTATGTATCTGAGTTAACAGAAAAAGATAAAAGTATATCTTTCGTTTTAAATGAAGGTCGTCAGGCATATATTTTCTGTTTTGAAGGAAGTATAAATATCGATCAATATCCTTCTTTGAAAGAACGTGATTCATTGAAGGCATATGGTCCGGCCAACATGGAGTTTACACTTGCTTCTGATAACGCGCACTTCATCATTATTGAGATGCGGGAGGATAAATCAGAGCAGTAACGCTATTTGACTAAATGGCTGACAAATGCGATATCTACCGCTATCCTGTCATACCGGGTAGCGGTAGGTGGGCTTTGTCGTTAGGCTTTTAAGGAGAAAACGATCTTGGGAAACCCGATCATTGCGGACAATAAACCTGTTAAAGTAAATTTTTCTAAAGGACAGGAATATTATTATTGCGCTTGCGGCAAATCAGGAAGCCAGCCTTTTTGCGACGGCTCACATGCGGGAACGGCATTTACCTCCAAGGTAATTGTCGCAGAGAAAACCGGGGAAGGTTTTTTATGCGCATGCAAGCATACACGTAATCCGCCTTTCTGTGATGGATCTCACCAGCAATTTTCAGATAGTCAAGTTGGCAAGGAAGGTCCGGGTATAGCGCCAGATAAAGAACGTATGCCGACGCCTCTTGCAACCAGTGAAGAACCAACGTTAGAACTGATACATCAACTTTCCAGAGAGGGTTTATCGGGTTTTGGTCATCATGGCCCTATGGGCGCAATGGGTGTATCGAGAAACCAGCTGCCTCATTGGGATGACATACAGATTATGGTGGCGCAGCTTCATAGAAAGCCACTGATGGAAGATGTGGATGTTCATACTGAATTGGTTATCGGTCCTAAAAGCAAAAAACCTCTGGAACTCAAAATCCCATTATTTGTTTCAGATATGAGTTTTGGCGCGCTTTCAGAAGAGGCGAAAATCGCCTTGGCAAAAGGCGCCGAATTGTCTGATACCGGTATCTGTTCGGGGGAGGGTGGCATGCTCCCGGAAGAACAAGAGGCCAATAGCCGCTATTTTTATGAACTTGCCAGCGCAAAGTTTGGCTATTCAGAGACGTTACTTAACAAAATACAGGCTTTCCATTTTAAGGGTGGACAAGGCGCCAAAACGGGAACGGGAGGGCATTTGCCCGCTTCGAAGAATATCGGGAAAATCGCAAAGGTGCGTGGTATACCCGAAGGTGAGCCGGTAATCTCACCGCCTACTTTTACCGACCTTAACACACCCGCGGATTTCAAACGTTTTGCGGATAGAGTTCGAGAATTGACAGGGGGCGTTCCGATCGGGTTTAAACTCGGCGCAAACCATATTGAACGTGATATCGAGTTTGCCCTGCAGTCTGGCGCAGACTACATTATTCTTGACGGGCGTGGCGGTGGAGCTGGCGCCGCGCCATTACTGTTCCGAGATCATATTAGTGTGCCAACCATTCCGGCTCTGGCCCGCGCAAGACATTATCTCGACAAACAAGATACGAACGATAAAGTGACATTGATAATAACCGGCGGCTTACGAACACCCAGCGACTTTCTTAAGGCATTAGCCATGGGGGCGGACGGAATTGCAATTTCCAGCAGCGCGATGCAGGCGATTGGTTGTATCGCCGCTAGAATTTGTAATTCGAACAATTGTCCCGCCGGTATAGCGACACAAAAACCAGAGTTGCGAAAAAGACTCAACATCGATGACGCCGCGCAACGGTTAAATAATTTTTTCAATTCATCAGTTGAATTGATGAAAGTAATGGCAAGGGCATGTGGTTATTCCCATCTTAGCCAATTTAACAAAGATGATCTTGCCACTTTCGACCCTGTGTTGGCGCAAATGTCGGGAATCGAATTCTCTGGCTTTGATCCTGAAAGAGAGTAATGCCTAGCTGTGAAAATCAAGAAACATAGCCGAAGGGTATCAACTGTATGCGCGTCTATTTATGGCCGGAGTGTTTCCAAAGCTCTTTCAGGCGTTTATCTCTACCGCTTCCGGAACGGTAGAGATTGTAGCGCGCTGAATTATTTTTATAGAATTTTTGATGGTATTCCTCGGCTGGATAGAACTTTGAAGCTTTGGTGATTTCGGTGACGATATTTTCCGGGAAAGTTTTTGTTTCCTTGATAGCCTTAAGCGACGATTCCGCCAGCAGCTTCTGCTTTTCATCGAGATAAAATATGCCGGGGCGGTATTGCGTCCCCCTGTCGCAGAATTGCTGATTTTCAGTAGTTGGGTCGATGTTACGCCAGAAGACTTCAAGTAAGTTCTCATAACGCGCTTTCGCAGGATCAAATATAACTTGCACTACTTCCGCATGTCCAGAGCCGCCGGAGCAGACTTCCTCATATGTCGGGTTTTCGGTATGGCCTCCTGAATATCCGGAAGTTGTCGAAATAACACCATCAATCCCGTCAAAAGGAGGTTCCATACACCAGAAACATCCTCCGGCAAATATCGCGGTTTCGGTTATTATCTGGTTCTGTTTATCGTCAACATTATTTATGTCGTTCAATATTCTGAAGCCTTCCGCAAAGCTGGCGGAAAAATGATTTTGTAAAAATAACGCAATTATCCATATGACCTGACGCCCGCATGAATTATATCAAAACTGTATTTAAATATATTTGAAATCCATTGCCACAACGCTAATCCTTGTCTCTATAAAATGTTAGGCTTTAGTAAAGTATGAACATAAGGATCACGCTTTTCGTCGATACTTGGGAAGATAACATATTGGCGCTATAATTAAGCGCGTCAGCATGGCTCTACCTGAAAGCTCTTTTAAGGGAAGTTTATGATGCGTTTCATTATTGGTTCTTGTTTCCTGATAGTCTTGGGAATAGCTATTCCATCACAACTCCTAGCGCAGCGGCAGGACCTTCATAAAATGAAAATCAACGAGACTGGGTTTACCTCAAGCAAGGTGTGCGCCCAGTGCCATGTTGAGATATACGCTAAATGGAAAAATTCACTTCATGCTATGAGCACGACGGATCCAATATTCAGGGCGTCATATATAGAGGCGCATTACAAGAGTAAGGGGAAGGCGGAAAGGATATGCCTTCGGTGCCATGCGCCGACATCCAGCGTCACTCAAAACTATAATCTGGACACTGGTATTACCTCCGAAGGAGTGACGTGTGATTTTTGCCATAGCTTGAAGGGCGTTGACCTTTCCAAAAAGGAATATCCGTTTTTGCTGGACCTTGGCCTTGTGAAATACGGGCCTAACAGGGAAGGTAATGTTAAAGTTCACAATATAAAATACTCAAAACTTCATACAGGCTCTCGCATCTGCGCCTCTTGCCATGAATATACTCCAAACGGAGTGGGTGTGATGACGACTTATAGTGAATGGAAAATGAGCTCTTACGCTGCGGAAGGCAAAGCGTGCCAGTTTTGTCACATGCCTAAAATAGAGGGGCAAATAACCAATTTCAGCGATGGCGCAAGAGGCAAAAAGGTTTTCAGCCATAGATTGGCTGGTGGCTATTCCCTTATGCAACTGAAGAAAACTACCAGGCTTAAAATAAAAAACATCATCAGGGGAAAAGACCGAATGACCGTTACTGTTGATGTGAGCAATATCGAGTCCGGTCACAAGCTCCCCACAGGAATGCCGTCGCGCAAGCTGGTTCTGTATTGCGAAGTCCGAGGAGCTGGCAGGAATGTCTACAAAGAAAAGGTTGTGTATGAAAAAGTTATTTTTGATAAAAACGGGTTTGAATTAACAAGTGACGCGGAAATAATGCTGGGATACGGTAGTAGCATTGCAAAAGACAACCGTCTATCCCCAAAAGAAACACGTACGGAAAAGTTCACCTTTTACATTCCAGGAACCAAAAGAGTTTCAGTCGTTGTTTGGCTGGACTATTTATATCAACCGGTTGTAGCCCAAGAGACAGAGATGCGGATAGAAATGACAAGAGATAATGTTGTGTCCGCCGCAAAAACAACAGAATAACGGATAAATATTCTGCGGGCGTCCCCGCGAAAATTTCAAATAACTGGCAATGAACAGGTCTGCGCCGCGTTTCAGGACAAAAATTTCTTAAGAAAATAGGCAAATAATACGCCTCTCCTCCTTAATATCAACTATTATAATATTATTACCTTAATAGTTTGCCGAGAAATCAGATGCATACGCTTGTAGTTGACAGCGACGAAAAAATACGCGGATTACTATCAGATATAATGCGCTCTTTCGGTCATGACGTTACCGTCTGCGCCGGGGCGATAGAAGCCTGCGAGCTGAGCAAAAAAGATCACTATCCGCTGATACTGCTGGGCTGGACGCCTCCGGAAATGGAGGGCCTTGAATTTTGTCGTAAGGCTCGCGCCAGACCTGATGGCGACAGTAGCGTAATTATAATGGTTACGTCACGCGACAAACCGGAAGACCTTCATGTGGCGTTGAAAGCCGGAGCTGACGATTATATCGCCAAATCCCACATGAACATCGACATGCTTAAAGTGCGGCTAAAAATCGCCGAGCAACAAGTATTCGAGCGAATAAAGCGTAAAGAGGGAGAAGCGCGTCTTACGGAGGTTTACGACCAGATGGAAAAGAAGCATGACGACATGTGTTCTATTTTAAGTGAACTCAACCTTGGGGCAATGATCGTTGAAAAGGGTGGGGCGATCGCCTTTTTAAACAGGAAAGCCGAATTATTGTTTGGAACTTCATATGAAAGCGCGCTTGATAAATCCTGGGAAGATTTGACGCCACTTGCAGGGGGTGTGAAATCGAGGATATCTAAAATGCTAAAAATCCCCTCTGTGCAAAGGGAAAAGGTGGCAAGTCATATTGTAAACAGTAAAGGGAAAGAGTATTGGGTTGATATTGAAATCAAGGATGACCCGCAGAACCATGGAAGGTTTATCTTCATTATCTATGATGTTTCAGAAGTTCACAATTTGCGAAACCAGCTCAATAAGAAGGTTAAGTTTCATGGAATCATTGGCAATAGCGGGCCGATGCTTGATTTAAGGGAGCGGATCAAGGATTTTTCGAAGCTGGACTGGACCGTGTTGATAGAGGGCGAGACGGGCGCAGGTAAAGAGCTTATCGCTAAAGCTATACATTTTTCCAGCGACAGGAAAGACAAACCCTTTATAGCGATTAACACGGCTGGTTTGAGTGATTCGTTGCTGGCCAGCCAATTGTTCGGGCACAAACGAGGATCGTTTACAGGGGCGGTGGAAAACCAGATCGGGTTGTTCGAAAGCGCCGAAGGGGGAACACTTTTTCTGGATGAGATAGGCGATATTTCTCCGAATGTGCAGGTTAGCCTTTTGCGAGCTCTTGAGGAACGTACAATAGTTCGCCTGGGGGAAACCGGTGAAAGGAAAATGAACGTTCGGTTCATCACCGCTACGAATAAAAACCTTATCGATGAAGTAGCCGGTGGAAGGTTTCGCAGCGATTTGTTATACAGGATACGGGTGGCCCGGGTATATGTTCCGCCTTTAAGGGAGCGCAGAGAGGATATACCGGCGCTTGCGGATCATTATCGCGCCCAGAGCGCGGCGGCGACGGGAAAAGAAGTCGCAGGTATTGGTGAGAGCGCAATGCGCTTGATGATGGAATATGACTGGCCCGGCAATGTGCGAGAGCTTAAAAGCGCTGTTTCGTACGCAACAATTCATTGCGCGCCGCCTGTAATCAGAAAAGAGGATTTGCCGCCTGAAATACTGGAGTTTTCCCAAGAGAGATTTGCCAAAGAGCATATGGTGGACTTTATGAAAATGGATATCACGAATGCGGTAAAAGCGGCCGGGGGCAATCATTCCAAGGCGGCTCGTATGCTGGGTATCAGCCGGTCCACCCTTTATCGTCGTCTGGTTAAATAATTTTTTCGAGTAAAAACCAAGGCTCAAAAGTCATAACCTGTCCCGCCTGACACACTTTCAAGACACACTTGGAACAGGTTGACGCGACACTCTTACATACAGCCAGCAACGGCTTAAATGCAATCCTCTGCTTTTTATAGGGCTAGCAATCAGGCCAAATTGTGGCCCGGTCCTTGCTACTAGTATTTGAGAGTATAAGTCGAAGGAGTTGCTTGAGATGTCGTC
>CAYNDB010000073.1:0-4532 GCA_964395915.1 uncultured Nitrospinota bacterium
CACTACTTTTCCAGCGGGAAAAATCTTTTTTCCAGAAGTCTGCGCCCATCCGCAGATGTGGTCCATTCGATAAAATCCTTGATGTGACCTTGAGGCGGCCCAAAGGTCGCTAAATGCAAAAGCCTCTTTATAGGATAGTTTGATGTAATGTCATTCGGATCGTACCCATCGATAATCAGCGGCCTGACCTGGTCTGATGAGGACGCAAAAGAACGGCTGACATGGCCGATGCCTCCGCGGTTAAGGTGGACATTAAGTACGATACGCCAGTCTGGCCTGATAACTTGACTTTGCGGGCTGTAATCCCGGTCCGGCAAAATATGTTTTTTAAAGACATCTCTGGTCGCCGACTCCCGGCCAACAATATAGACGGTGATCGGCAGGTCCTCGCCACCCACTTCTTTCCAATTTTTTATTTTTCCGGAAAATATATCCGCTATCTGAGCGGAGGTTAGGCCCTTGACCGGGTTATCGCTGTTGACCAGCGCGGTGAGAACATCGTATGCGAATGGAATCGCGTAAAGCCCTCTTTCTGTAAACACTGGATGGATGTTTCTTGCCACACCTCCGATATCACACGTTTTAGCCAGCACACAAATCTCACCCCCGTTACTTTCGGTTACAACGCTGATTTTTAAAGACGCTTTTTTGTAAATCTTTGCGGCGTCCTTCATGAACAATCCGACTGTCGATGACCCCTCATACTTGATTTTCGGTGCGGCTGCGGCGGTGGAAAAGAGGATAAAGGGGAAAAAAAGTAGAATAAAACCCAAGATAGAGTTTTTCATAACACGCCTCCTGATTGTAATGGTGTGTTCGCTTATTATATCCTACTAAAAAAGTCCCGAAGACGAAACCCCAGGCTGTCGGGTTGAACTTCCCCCTAATTGAAATAAAGACTTCCGCGTAATGTATGTTTAGAACCGAAGCGGTGTTACAATCACGGTCCGGACTTAACGATTTTAGACTCGATGTTGTGCGATTTCATTTTGCGCCATAGCGTGGTTCGTCCTATTCCCAAAGCTATAGCTGTGGCCGAAACGTTATAGAGATTATCTTCAAGCGTTTTTATGATGCGCTCTTTCTCCGGCATATTCGATAAGCTTTTCTCATCGGCTAAAACCGACGGACTTACAGCTTTCGAAGGCTTGCCCCCAGACAAGTTAAAATGTCCTGGAGGAACGCAACCTCTGGTCAAAAGTTTGCCTTTACGCATTACATAT
The DNA here is from genome assembly GCA_964395915.1 of uncultured Nitrospinota bacterium. Lineage (GTDB taxonomy): Bacteria > Nitrospinota_A > UBA7883 > UBA7883 > JAJRTC01 > CAYNDB01. The sequence continues at coordinate 1,224 of CAYNDB010000073.1, forward strand.
GCGCTTTCGAGTATGTTATAAAGCTCTCTGATGTTGCCAGGCCAGGAATGGCTCATCAGCTGTTTCATCAAATCCGAAGAAACACCCTCGACATTCTTGCCATATTTATTGTTGAATTCCGACAGGAAGTGATATGCGAGAAGGGGGATGTCCTCCAGACGCTCCCTCAGGGGCGGCACCCGCATAACGGCGGCCGCCAACCTGTAATACAGATCCTCACGGAACCTGCCCTGGCGCGATTCGGCTAAAAGATCGCGGTTAGTAGCCGCAATAATACGGATATCCACCTTGCGAGATTTTTGCTCGCCCAGCCGCTCTATTTCTCTTTCTTGCAAGACCCGCAAAAACTTCGCTTGTAGCGATAAGGAAAGCTCCCCTATCTCGTCCAGAAAAATAGTCCCGCCGGAGGCCGCCTCAAACCTGCCGACCCTGTCTGATATAGCGCCAGTAAACGCTCCCCGGATATGACCGAACAACTCACTTTCAATTAACGTTTCAGACAATCCCGCGCAATTAGTCTTGATAAAAGGTCCGTTTCTCCTTGGGCTGTGATTATGTATGGCGGAGGAAATCAGCTCTTTCCCAACGCCCGTCTCTCCCATTATCAGAACCGAGATATCAGTGTCGGCCACATTGCGAACAATGTGAAAAACATCTTTTATAGCATCGCTTTTACCTATGATTTTACAACAGGACACAACATGCCCCACATGTTCCTGTATCTCTTTTGTTTCCGTAATTTCCCGCATCATAACTACAAAAAACGGGCGACCACCTTCACCCTCTACAGGATAGGCGTTCAAACGGATCCAGGAAATCGAGCCGTTCTTGTTGAGCATTTGCGCTTCGTAGTTGAAGTTATCCGCTTTACTCTCAACATGTTTACAGAGACTGCAAGACTCGTCACAGATGTTCGTGTTAAATATGGCCTGGCAATCCCGCCCAATGATATCTTCTTTCCTGTAGCCTGTTATCCTCTCCGCCGCGCTGTTGAAAGCAAGCACCTGACGCGAGCTGTCATGAATGAACATACCTACATCTATTTGCTCGAACACAGACCACAGGAGCTTACCGTCTATGTCAACCGCAGAATCTAGTAAAGATGACATATCAGTTTCTCCAATTTGGATAATCCAGAACCCATAATAACTACCTCACAATCTCCAAAAAAAAGACCAGCGAACACGACTCCTGAATATTGTAGCCAAGCTTTGGAGAAGCAGCAACAGAATGTTTCATTTAACTGTTTCATGAAACAGCATTAATTGTTTCATATAAGGTATACCAAAAAATTAAAATTTGTAACACATTACAATTCAAATATATAGGAGTATGGCATGTTCTCTGCTATATGTATTCACAAGAAAACGCTAAATAACAATATTAAGGAAAAAAAATGGAAATTACACAAAATAAAAAAAATCGCTGGCCGCTCGCAAGCTTCATATTTACTGCTATTTTTTGCATAGCTTTAAACGCGCAGAATGTGGAAGCCAAAACGGTGGAAGTCACGATCAATGCCATTGAAAAAGACGTGGAAATCGACAATGCGGGAACCAAATATTCGGCTTGGACCTTTGGCGGGGCCATACCGGGTCCTGTCGTGCGGGTGACCGAGGGCGACCTCGTTGATTTCACACTGGTAAACGACAAGAAAAACGGGAATAGCCATTCCATGGACTTTCACGCCGCCATTGTTGACGTGCTTGATGAGTTTGGACCGGTAAAGCCGGGAGATTCGAAACATTTCAAGTTCAAGGCCAAATATCCCGGTGTATTCATGTATCATTGCGGCACGCCGAACATGGCCCAACACATAGCCAAAGGTATGTTTGGGATAATAATTGTCGATCCGAAAGAGGGATACAGCGCCAAGTATCCGAAACCTGACAGGGAGTATGTGCTTATACAATCCCAGTATTTCCCTAATTCGGGAGACGCCATGGCCATAGTCGAAAACAAGGGCTGGACAAACTCTCTCATCAACGGAAAGATTTTCCATTACGATCCCCTTCATAGCTCCGGTAGCGCCCTTGAGTCCAAGCCGGGGGAGTTGGTCCGCATCTTCTTTGTTAACGCCAACGTCAACGAACCGGTTGCTCTCCATCCGATAGCGGGAATATGGGATCGCGTGTATCTGAATGGAAATCCGAAAAATGTCATATCTGGAATGGCGACTGTCAACGTTGCTGTTTCCGAAGCGTTGACAGTTGATATTATATCCCCTGCCGATCGCACCAGTAACAATGCAATTGTGGACCACACAATGAAAGCCGCGTTGCGCGGGGCCATCACAGTGCTGACAAACAGCCCTGAGGCCGACCCTTCATTGGGCAAAGGCGACAAAATATTAGTTCGATAAACAATACTTTCAGGGGAGGGATGTGAAAAATCCCTTCCCTGAAGTATTTTAAATATAAAATCTTCAGCCGATATTATCCAATAGAGGCGGCAAGCGCATCAAGGAGCCTATCGGGTTGGCTCCAGGCGGGACATCGATAGAAGCCATTCAGGCCAAACAACCCCGAATTCCGAAAAAAATCTAACAGGGAGCGTCGGCACAGGAGACGCCACTTAAATTTATATTATCGCCGGCCGTATATTGAGAACTCCGGTGAATAAAACGGCGCAATTATTGCTGCTATTTGTGGAGTTAGAGTAAAATATATAGAATTTTACGGGTGTATAAGGAATTTTATATGAAACGGAAACGGTTAGCCCTTAAATATTTAGGCGCTTCCACACTTGCAGTAGCAATGATTATCGTGGCGTACACCTCGACAAATGTATTCGCCGGCTCAAAAGTATCAAACGTCGCGACACGAAACTTTGAGCTGGTTTATAAGGTCAAAGTTTCTGATGTCCCCCAAAATTCCAAACAATTACGCATGTGGATTCCTTATATTGCAAGTGATGAGGATCAAAGTATCACAAACGTAACTATTGATAGCCCTTTCCCTGTAAAACTTAATTACGATACAGATTGGGGAAACGGCATCTTATTTATCGATGTAGAAAACCCTGAATCCAAAGGTTTTGAGCTGGAAATTAGATATAAAATCCAAAGAAGAGAGCATAAAACGTTAAATTTAACGTATGAAAAACATCCTCACACGCAAATAGATACTGGATTGTTTGAGAAATATCTTTCAGCGTCGTCTTACGGCGTTATCAACAGCGCTGTGAAGGAATTTACCAAAAAAGCTGTTAAGGGAAGAAGCGGACAACTTGACAAGGCCAGGGGGATTTATGATTTCATTATAGATCATATGAATTATGATAAAAATATCCCCGGTTGGGGAAATGGTG
>CAYNDB010000073.1:4632-5934 GCA_964395915.1 uncultured Nitrospinota bacterium
TTCATTATAGATCATATGAATTATGATAAAAATATCCCCGGTTGGGGAAATGGTGACGTTAACAGGTTGTGTCTTCTTATCAATGGCGAGGGTGCCGGAGCTGGAAACTGCACCGATTTTCATTCTCTTTTCGCTTCAATGATGCGTGTCGAAGGGATACCTGTAAAGTTTGAAATGGGATTCCCGATTAACCCCAATAAGAAAAAAAGTAATCTAACCAAGGGTGGATATCATTGCTGGGCCAAATTTTTTATTCCTGACTACGGCTGGATCCCTGTCGATATATCCGAAGCGCGAAAAGATCTTTCAAAAAAAGAATATTATTGGGGAACGATATGCGAAAACCGAATAAGGTTCAGCGTCGGCCGCGATATCGTTCTAACCCCTCCACAACAAGGGGCCAAGCTCAATTATTTTGGCCCCGATCCATATATCGAGGTTGACGGTAAACCTTTTGACGGGCTCGAACGATGGATATCTTATTCAGACTTCTGACAAACCCTTTTTACCGGCATGCGTCACGATATCCGGCGGCGCACCCTTTTTTATAATCAGACGCGGCTTTATCCATTTCACCCATAATCTCGTTTGCCTGGCCCCGGATAAAGTAAGCCTCCCCCAGCTTTGGATCCAGCTCAATAGCGCGATTCAAATCCTTGAACGCCCCGTCCACATCCCCCATATCCTTTTTCGCCTTGCCCCGTAACGCGTAAGCTCTTACAAATTTCGGATCCGCTTTAATGGCCTTTGTGGTCATACTAATAACATTTGAATAATCAGCGGACCCGTAAGCGCTTTGGGCCTTTCGAAAAAGCTCTTCGGCCTTCTTTGTGGCGGCCGATTTTTTTCCCGACCAGTTAAAGTCAAAAGCGGGAGAAATAGCCGCGGTCATAAAAATCATAGGCAATAAAAACAACGCAATCCGTCTCATCGATCTTACCCTCTCAATCATAGTTCCAGCCTTTTCATTGCGTTAATAATAGAAAGACGCTCGACGTCAGATGTTTTTAATTCTAACGCTTTGGAATATAAACGTTTGGCTTCAAATGGCTGATTAAGCTTTTTATCATACAAACCAGCCAGGTTGAGAATCGCGAGAATATATTCCTTATCCAGCCGAATCGCCTCTTTTAATTCCGTTTCAGCCTCTTCAAGCATATTCAGCCGAGCGAAAAACATACCATTAAGAAATCTTAATTGAGGGCTGAAAAGCGTATCCTTGTCCAATTCTTCCGTATCCTTCAGCATTTCAAGGGCAAGGGCCATCTTCCCATTGACCAATGCGCCGTAAAGAGTCTCAAG
>CAYNDB010000073.1:6034-12968 GCA_964395915.1 uncultured Nitrospinota bacterium
AAATTCCCACAGTTGCTCAGGGCCCATCATGTAGTTGGAAACCAACTGAAAACTGTTGGTTATACCTATTTCGGCCAGGCTTTGCGCCACTGCGGCCCTATCCATTCTCTGTTGAATTAAATCAAGGTCAATTGTTACTTCTTTTTCCGAGCCGATCATTATGGCGTCCCATTTCGTATACCACATTGTCGCCTCAGGAAAAACAGTGACAAACGACGCTACAAGCGACTTGAAATCCTGTTCAGATAAATGATGGAGCGGAATCCATTGTGAAACCATTCCGTCTTTCTTAAGTTTGGATTTGAGAGTCTCGTAAAATTCTTTTGTGTAAAGTGACACGATGCCCGCGTTGGACGGAGGAGGTGGCTCTGATGTAATAAAATCAAAACGCCTGCTGGTTGTCAGCAGATAATTCCGTCCGTCCTCCTCAATAAGGTCCAGCTTGGGAGAATTAACCACGTCGAGGTTAGCTTCCTTGAACATGGAAGCGGCGTCGAATGTCTCCTTTGATATGTCTACGACTTTCACGTTTTCAAGCCCATGAGACATCGCAGCTCCCGCTGTCGAGCCTGTGCCAAAGCATATTACCAGAGCGTTTTTGGGGTTTGGATGAAGAAGAAGTGGAATGTGAGCCTGCAACCTTTCAAGCTGAAGCGCCTCGCGGAAAGCCCCCGCTATGGGGTCACCGTCGATCCAAAGCCGTTTGATAGGCTTCCTTCCAACGCTTAAATCCGAATCCTGGGAAGAAACAAGAACTGTGGCCGAAGGGCCTTCCTCATAAAATACGACCTTGCTCCCGTCGTCCAGTTTTTGAGCGCTTAAATAGTATGCTATATCGGAGTTGTACGAAAGAAAACCGGTCAGTGGAGCCATGATGACAAGCGCCGGAATTAAGAACTGGCCCTGCCTTCTCGGAGCTCTCGTCAATAAAACAAAAGCTCCTGCAATTACCGACAGCCATGAAATCGCTATCAGGCTGTTTTGAATCCCTATTAAAGGAATAAGTATGTAGCCTGCGGCGATTGATCCCAGTACGCATCCAATTATATTTACCCCGTACACACGGCCAACTTCCCCACCCGCTTTCTCGTAGCCAGTGGAAATCGCCCCCACTATCAACGGGAAAGATCCACCCATCAAGATGGCGCAGGGGGTGACAATGAACAAGGCAAATAATATGGCCGACGCCAGTGGCTCACCTCCTGGAATGGAGTTTGTAAGCCAACCGCCATCTGTTACAAATCTGGAAAAAGTTTCAATGATCGATTTATTTATCGCAAAACCAAACAGAGAACCCAACGCCATGATTCCAACGCCGATCTGGAAAAAGGCGAAAAGCGTTAGATTGTTCTGGGGCGATAACTTTGTAAGTCGCGAAGCAATAATGCTCCCCGTCCCTATACCAAAAAGAAACACCGCCAGAATTATAGAGAAAGCGTATGTCGTATTGTTAAGCAAAAGAATAAGAGTTCTTGTCCACAAAAGCTCCAGGGCCAACGCTACAAATCCCGAAATCCCATACACCACAAGCAACGCTACATCCCACGATTGTTCCTTCGTCGCGTCCTTTCGGCGTTTGCCGCGGGCTTCTTCCGCCACAGTATCCAGCCGCCAGCTTGGCTCTCCTCCTACCAGCCATGCTATGGCCCCTATAGCTATATTCATGCAAGCCCCAACCCGCAAGGTGTTGGAAAAGCCCATATATTCAATCATTAAAAATCCGGCGACCAAGCATCCTGTCATGGCGCCAAGTGTGTTAATGGAGTAAAGCGATCCTGCCAGCCTGCCAGTTCCGCGCTTGCCTTCCGTCGAGAAGTACCGTACAACGGCAGGCAATGTTCCACCCATTAGCATTGTCGGCGGCAGTAAAGCCGCAACGGCCAACGCGAAGCGAAGCGATATAATTCCTATTGAATTCCCTTCCACACTTCCATGCAGGAACACGTACATATTTTCAAGGATCTGTAAAGTTATCGGGAAAAACAACGTGTATATGCCAAGGCCGATCTCAAGAATTGAATACAAACGTATTGGAGCAAAACCTTGATCCAGTTTTCTGCCAAAAAATTCTGCGCCAGCTCCAAGCCCACCCATAAACGCGACCAGGACAGCGCTAACAGCATAGATGCTCACCCCCAGAAACAGGGATAGCTGACGCGCCCATACAACTTCGTAAGCAAGACCTACTGCGCCGGACAGAAAAAACAGGATTAAAATAACCGCGTGCCTGAGTTCCGGCACTTTCATTGAAATATTCCTTCTGGCGGCTTGAATTTTACTTTTAAGGAGCTTTCAATCTTCCCGATCAGCGTTGTGTCTAGCATGCCTAGTTGCGAAGACTTGGATTCAGTGAACCATATGCGGCCTTTTAAATCAGCGCTAATTGAGTTTGGCTTGGATTTCCCCGTGTTTACATTAAAAGACTGGAATATTCCTGTTCCGGGGTCAAATCTTAAAAGCCGGTTGTCAGTGCTCTGAACGAACCATATGTTTTCGTTCAAATCTATAGCGATCTCTTGTGTTCCCTTATTCTCTGGAAGAGAAAAGGTTTTTGATTGATCGGTTTTGGGATCAAATCGCACAAGCTCGTTGTCAATCATTTTCAGGTACCATACAAACCCTTTTGAGTCGACAATTGTGCCAATCGGTGATTGCGCGTGCTTCGATATTTTCCATTCCTTGAACTTTTCAGATGAAGGGTCAAACATGGTCAGGATATTTTTTGCGCGCTGAATGAACCATATACGCCCTTGACCGTCCTCGGCCAGATCATATGAATTGCCGCTTTTGGAAGGAATTTTGTGTTCTTTAAATTTTTCAGTGACAGGGTCGAAAGTGATTAACAGATCGCTGTTCCATCCAAGCATCCAGATTTTCCCGTTATCAGCGATTAAAATCGACGCCGGCCTTGTTTTTACTGTGGGCAACAGGTATTCCTTGAATATTTTAGTCGCTGGATCAAATCGGCCCAAAGCATTTGTGTCCTGCTCGGTGAACCATACAATTCCATCGTTGTTTATAGCGATATCGAGCGGGTCACTTTTGCTAGATGGTATTGTGAACTCGCTCAGCTCTCCGGTATCGGGGTTGAACCTTACGATCTTGTTCGTGTTGAATTCCAGAAACCAGACCATTCCGTCCGGCGCTATAGTCACACTAGTGGGATAAGAATCGGGTGTGGATAGTGGATACTCGGTGATCAGGTTTTCTCCAGCCCACGCCGTAAAATGATAAGCGGACAAGCAAATACTCAGAATACAACAAACAACTATATGTCTCATCTTCTTATTATTATCGAAAACGGCGTATGACTGCAAAGCCTATGACAAGCGCCGCCAGCACAAGAGCAATGGAAATATAAGTATTGGTCTGGTCTTTTGATTCCACGCTTCTGTCTTTACCTTGTTTAGCTTCCACGCTCCCACCGCTTTGCGAACCGGCCTTGTCCGCTGGGATAGTGCTTATTTTAAGTCTGGCTATACTATTGGCGTTTCTGTCGCTTTGTGTAAACCAAACATCCCCCGTGGAATCTATAGCCACGTTCATCGGCTGCGCATTGGAGGTGGGGAGGCTGAACATCCTCCAATTCATATTAACAGAATCGAAATAACCGATAAGGTTGGTCATGCTATCCACGATCCACACCTTCCCATCTGAAGCTATGGCAAGCGCCTGGGGAACCGTATTATATCCTGGAAGGTCCACAACGCTGTATACGCCAGCCTCCGTCATTAACACACCAAGCTGCCGTGCGTGCAGGTTGCAAATCCACAGGATTCCTTTATCGTCAAACCTCATGAGGCCCGGCTGCGAAGACGGAACGTTGATAGGAAATACTTTGAACTTTTTTGTTTTCGGGTCATATCGACCGATATAATTACCCGCCACATCACCGATCCAGACAGTGTCGTCGCGGGCAACCGCGATTCCCATCAGGTTTGATCCGGCTCCGATATCTATCTCATACGACTTTTCCTGCGCCACATCCAGATAACCCAGTTTCCCCGTATTTTTTTCTATAAACCATATTCGCCCTTTAGAGTCGACCGCCAGATCATAGGGCTGCGAGTTGGCGGTTGGGATTGTGAATTCAGTGAATTCCTCCTTCGAAGGATCAAAGCGGACTATGGCGTTGCCCTGCTGCAGCACAAACCATATAAGGTCGTTTTTATCAACAATAACATTTCCAGGGTTTCCCACGCTGTAGACATTGGTGAACTTTTCAGGTGTAGTTCTGTCAGATGGATCATATTTCCATTCAGACTCCTCAATCCCGACGGTGGAAGGTATCCGGTATTCTTTTAAAATGTTTGTCGCAGGGTCAAGTACCGCCAAGGAGTTGCCCGCCATTTCCGTGACCCAGATCATACCTTTCGAGTCGATAGCAAGACCAAACGGGATACTGTACTTTGCCGGAAAGATATATTCTTCGATAACCGGGCTTTCAAGCGATGTTTTTGTTTTAAGTGTGGAAATTTTAGGTTTTACCACACCGCTTCGTTTTTCATCCGCCGAAGCTGAGGCCAAGGCCGCGTTAAAAGAAATGCACAAAAATACAATGCCGATTATCAAGCGCGACCATGATAAACGTAACAATAAGAAATTCATGTTTATCACCATGTGAAAGTCGGCTCATACATATGTCTCATCTGCCAGTCAGCGTCTTTATAGCCCTCAACAGCGCTTTTTACATAATTCTGCGTACCCTCGGATGTCACTCCAGCGGATTTTCCCGCCCTGTACTTGCCTACCTGGATTTGCATGGCGCGCTCCACACTATAGTATCTGCCCACGTCCATCGGAGGAATCGACATCCTGTGCCCCATCGCCGGATTATGGCAGGCGTCACACCCCAGGATCTTCGCCTGATGCCCGCTTTTATAAACTCCCACGCCAAGAGCCAGCGCAAATACAAGAGCAGGGATGGCGTAGACGAACCCCTTTAAACGCAAAGATTTTATCGCCCTGGCTTTTTCAAGAATAACTTTCAGACCCGGAACCCGGTTTAACGGAATCTTACGAAAATAGGGAAGAAAAATGAAAAACAGCCCGAGCGCCATCGGCGTTAAGGCAGTTAAAAACAGATATTTACTCATCATCCCCTTGAAATACCAGAACGGTTGCCATAAAAGGAGAAATAGCCATTCAGGGCCTGGCACGTTTTCACCGTCATCAGGAAAGGGAACTTCATTGGGCGCGTCATCCGGAACTGGGAACCTGTCGGCCAAGATTCCGATAATAATCAGAACCACGATCATGACAGCGGCCTGTGTTAAAAACACGTGTGGCCACCACTTTCGGATTTTATTGTTTTTGTTTTTTATAATATCAGCCATAACGGTCTTTCTACAATATAAGCCAAGGATACAATCACACGTTGTCCGACAGCCCCAAGCGTCGGAAAATAACTATATGTACAAAAATAACTCCAACAATCAAAATAGGCAGCAAGAATATATGAAACGCGAAATTCCGCCCCATCGAAAAAGACCCCACCAGTGGCTGTTTCAGGTATTCCCCTACCACGGGAATAGTTCCCACCCAGTCGGCCCAGATCACAAGCTCCCAGTAGCTCCTCCAGTCCCAAGGCATAATGATGCCGGTTATAAGAAGAAGAATGAAAATGAATCCAAGCGTAAGACCTGTCCACCAGTTTAATTCACGTGGAGGAAGGTATGCGCGCCGCGCCATTACATGAACCATATGGATCACAAGAAACAGTATTCCCATCGTGGCGCTCCACCTGTGGACATTCCTGAATAAAGCGCCGAAGGTTGTGGTGTTACACATCGTCCGGATGCTTTGATGCGCCAGTTCCGGATCCGGCATATAATAGAAAAGCATGTAAAAACCGGTGAGAAATTGAATCATAACGCACCCGATTATAAGCCCACCGAACAGATGCCAGAAACTTAAGTTTTGAGGCAAAGGATAAGCTATATGCTTTTCATAAAATTCTTTTACTCCCAGTCTCTCGTCGAACCAGTCTATAACGGTTCTTGCCATATTATTACTCCTTATCCGGTTCCAACCTTGCATCCGTCGGAGCTTTAAAGAATTTATCCTCATCCAGAGTTGTCGCCAGGAAATCTATCTTCCACTCATGGGCTTCATCGTCCAGGATTAGGTTGATCGTGCTGAATGTCGAAAAGCTCCCGCCAAACGATGATGGCGTTTGAACTTCCAGCTTGACCACCGCTATAAGGTCTCCTCTTTTGTTCGGTTCTTTCGGCAAAGTGGTTTTAACAATTTTTATTTTTGAGTCACCATTGAATTGTTGAGTCCATCTTCTGAACAAATTATCGTCAAGCGCGCTATACTTGAAGCTGACCATTCGGAGAGCTTCCTTGGTTGTAAGTTTTCCTCCTTGCGCCAACAATTCAAAAAATCGCATTACAACTTTATCAGGAGGCGTTTTGGGGAATTTTGATTTTTCCTCCTTTACACACCCTCCCATCAATAAAAACACGGGTACGATCAGAGCGACGCAAAGTTTTAATATTTTCATAACTTTTATATTAACAAAAAAGGAGACCAGGCTTAAAGGCCCGGTCTCCTTATTTCTAACTCATAAACCGGCATATATAATTATATAGTCGGTTCACTACCTGATTTAAGCGTGTTCAAAAGCTTGTTGGTGCCAACAATGAACTCGCGTTCATGTTCGCTGAGCAGCTGCTCCTGTTCGGAGATTCTGTCGTAATCGCCAACGGCTAGTGAAGCCTGTCCACCCGGAGGGTCGACAAAAAGAGTGCCGCGCATCTCGAGATGCAGAGGGCCACAGAAGTGCTGGCAGAAGAACTCAAACTCGCCAGCCACGTCAGCAGTGAACTCCGCCACCGCAGACATTCCGCGCACTCCGATCACCATGGTGCGTGGGCCATAAAAACCAGCCACGTTCCAACCCATCGTAACGTCCGGGTTCTTTGTAAGA
>CAYNDB010000074.1:0-12715 GCA_964395915.1 uncultured Nitrospinota bacterium
CGGGCAGAGGTTTTTCATTGTTCCACCACCCTGTTTCCCCCGTTTCCTGAACAAACAAAATCGGCGCGCCATTTACACAGCTTGCGCAGGCGCGGGTGATCGTCTTGCCTTTGGCCTCAACGCGCCAGCCATACTCTCTTCCCAGTATATCGGCTGATATCGTTCCCATCACATCGGATGCGGTGGTTACTACAGGTGTCGCGCCAAGAGCGTCCGCCACCTTTTGCGTCCACTCATTCCCCCTTCCAACGTGGCCGGAGAGAATACATACGCAAAATCGCGCCGCGTCGTCGACGCACAATACCGCAGGATCGACGTTCTTGTTCTTCATATAAGGTGTCGAAAGCCGAACAGCGGCGCCGACAGATGCCATGAAAACGTGACAGTCGTATTTATCAAATGTTTCTTTTAACGCAGGCGCCACCGGAAACGGCAACGGGGTTGCCTTCGCTTCCGCATATTTAAAATATTTTTCTCCCACAAATAGCTCCGCTTCCGGGAACGATTCCAACAGCCTCGAACCCAACTTGGCGCCATTGATGGTGAGAGCATATATCGCCATCGGCCTGCGTCCTTGCGTCATGGTTTTGTCTTCCCTGAAAGCGCGCCGCTCCGCTCCCTTCGCGATACAACTATCATCGAAAAATAGTCGCGTTTGCCTCCTTCGATCTCATTCAAATCGTGAACTATTTTTTCCCCTTCCATGGTCGCCCGTGATACGTAATAAGCCTTTTCCGCACAGCCTTCCCGCTCCAGCGCCTCTATGGTTTGGGGCAATGTTTTGCCCACCTTCATAAGTATTGTGGTGTCGAACTTATCCACGATTTCCGCGACATCGTTCACGCCGTATGTCGCCGGCAATATGGCCACCCGCTCAGCCCCATCGGCAAGGGGGATTCCGGCGACGGCGGCGACGGCGGTGATCGAGGTCACTGCCGGGACAATTTCTACATTAATTTCGGGCCATCGTTTTTTCGCTTCGTCAAAAAGGTATATGAACGTGCTGTACACAAAAGGGTCACCCTCGGTGATAAACGCCACCGATTTCCCCTCCTTTAGCCGCTCGCCGATTCCGTCTACCACAATCTCCCAGGCGGGACGCAGAATCTCAGGCTTTTTAACCATCGGGAAATTAAAAAATAGCCGTTCCTGCCCTTCGATATCGCCGACGTTATCCTTCGCGATCTTCCATGCCAGCGACTCGTCCTTTTCCGACCGGCGGGGGATGGCGATGACATCGACGCTCTTTAATATGTTCACGGCGCGAAGGGTCATAAGGTCTGGCGCTCCCGGTCCCACTCCCACACCGTATAAAGTTCCGTATTCCATAATTACTCCTTGGTCACACTTAATAAGTGAACGGGGTTTTGCGCGTCGTAGCGCATATACCGCCCGACAGGGACGCTCCTCGACACATTCAAAAGCACGACTTCCGGGAGATATTCAGCTTCACGTAAAGCCGAGTAGGCTTCGTTCAGGCTTTCGATCGTTATAACGGAAGCTACAAGCCTTCCGCCCGGGTTTAATTTTTCAAGCGACAAACGGATGATATCAGAGAGTGCCCCGCCAGAGCCGCCTATGAAGACGCAGTCTGGCGCGGGAAGCCCGTCAAGAGCATCTGGCGCAGAGCCGTTTATCACGATAACGTTGTCAGCCCCGAAGGTTCTCGTGTTTTCAAGCGCCATGCCCGCTGTCTCCCCGTCCCGTTCGACGGCGTAGATTTTTCCGTGGCTTGCAAGCGCGCCCGCCTCTATGGCGACAGAGCCTGAGCCCGTCCCGATATCCCAGACGATACTGTCCGCCCGCACCCCAAGGGAAGCTATCGCCTGCGCCCGAATCTCTCTTTTCGTGACAAGCCCCTTTTTAGGCATACGTTTCAGCAATATATCTTCCGGCAGATATGGAAGTACCGCAGGGGGCCGCCAAGTCTCATCCTCCCTTTTCAATACGAGGATGTTTAGGGGTGAAGCGTCATCCAGCTTTGCCAGCTCTTCCAGTGAAAATTTACGAACCCGCTCGTCCGGCCCGGCGAGGTTTTCGCAAACCCATCCTGTCCATCCGGTTTCGTTGTATTCGATCATGTGCTTTGCAATGGCGGCGGCGGTGTTGTCAGGGTCGGTGAACAATGCGGCTTTCCTGGCATGTTTAAGCCTCGCCACAAGACCGGTCATTTCGCGTCCATGAACGGATAGATATATGGCGTCATCCCATTTTTCTCCGATTCTGGCGAAGGCCCATTGCATTGCCGATGGAGAGGGGATCACATCCACATTTTGGGCTCCAAGCCTTTTGACCAAAGAATCGCCAATGCCGAAAAACATCGGGTCGCCGGACGCGATCACGCAGACATTGTTATCGTCCGCAAGCTCCACCACCCGATCGAGAGCTGATGAGATTCCATTTGAAAACTCTACATGCTCACCATCGAACTGTGGGAAAAACTCAAGATGCCGTTTTCCTCCGGCGAGAGCTTGCGCATTGGCGACGGCGTTGAAAGCTCTGCTGGAAAGGCTCGCGCATCCATCCGCCCCTATACCGATAACCGTTACAGGACGTGGTTTCAACCTTTTCTCCTGCCCATTACAGTCAGCAGGGCGTGCGCCGTAGCGACAGCTATCGGGGTTCCCCCTTTCCTGCCACGGGCGACGATGTAAGGGACGCCTGTCTCCATCACCGTCTCTTTGGATTCCTCGGCGGAGACAAAGCCTACTGGAACACCAATGATCAGCGCAGGGCGGGCGTTCTCTTCTTTTGCTAAACGAATAACTTCGAGCAGGGCGGTCGGGGCGTTGCCTATGGCGACGATGGCGCCGTTTAAAAGACCGAGGCTATGGGCTTTGCGCATCGCTTCTGTGGCCCTTGTCGTGTTCTCTTCGGTGGCTTTTTCAATCACATCTTCGTCAGAGATGAAGTGATGGACTTTTGACCCTGCCGGGGAGAGTTTCTTTTCGCTTAACCCCGCGGCGATCATTTTTACGTCAACGATGACGGGACAGGCGGAGGAGAACGCGTCTACCCCAGCGTCTATAGCGTCATCTGAAAAACACATGTTGTCCTTGAAGTCGAAATCGGCGGTGGAGTGGATCACACGCCGGACAACTTCCCACTGTTCTTTGGTAAATTCGTGCGGCCCGGCCTCCCTGTCCACAATCGTAAAGCTTTCGTCCTCAATCTTCTGTCCCTTAACTGTAATCTGGTTCATTACACCTCTTTTCTATTCATGTTTTGTGAAGGGACAGCCGTCCCCTCCGGATATTCATATATCAGGCCGCCATCGAAATCGAGCAGTAGCGCCGTGATGTTCGGCAGATTTCCGGCCATCTCGTGAAGCTTTTTATAGGCCAACGAGCATATGGCGGGGAAGATTCCATTAAACCCGTCTTTTCGGCATAATTCAAGGACATGCCGCGCGGTGTTAGCTTGCGCTATCTTTTCTCTCAGCTCAGGTGAAGCCCCATGCTCCGCCGCAAGTCGCGCCAGAAGCTCCATGTCCACCTGGCTTTTACGCGCATGGGTGTTTTCCTGACCATCGGCCATTTTCGCAAGTTTACCAATCATAGTCGCCACCACCACCTTTTCCGTTCGCCGCTCCGCCGCCCGTTTCAACGCCGCGCCAATGAAATCCCCAACCTGGATGAAAGCGTCTTCGGGAATTTCAGGCATCAGCTTCATTGCGTATTCCTCGCTCCTGCCTCCGGTTGTAAATACAAGGCCCCATCTGCCCATAGCGCGGGCGACATCGATGGCCTGCAGGACGGACGCCTTATAAGCTGAGGTGGAATATGGTTTGACGATACCTGTAGTTCCCAGAATAGATATCCCACCTATAAGGCCAAGTCGGGAGTTTAATGTTTTTTTCGCCATTTCGGCTCCGCCTGGGACGCTTATGGTGACTTCGGCTCCGTCGTAGCCCGTGTTTTTGAGCTCTTCGGTCGTCATCTCTATGATGTTTTTTCTTGGGACAGGCGTTATGGAAGGGGCGCCGACGGGGATCTCAAGCCCAGGTTTAGTAGCCTGCGCAACCCCTTCACCTCCAATGATTTTCACCCCGGGATCTTTTGAAAGCCTGACACTTGCGGTGATCTCGGCGCCATGGGTGCAATCCGGGTCGTCACCCGCGTCTTTTATAATTGAGCATATGGCCGCATTTTCCAGAAGGTCGCACCGCTTGAGCTTGAATACAACCATGGATCCATTAGGGAGGGTGGACTCTATTTCATTAATGACGCTTTTTGAAATGGCCGCCCTTGTTCCGGCTTTGGACGCGGCGGCGGCGCATGCCCCTGTCGTATATCCTCTTCTTAGTTTATGCCTTTTTCCCTTTTTCTCACGCATGTTTATTTTTTATGCTGACACCATGTATAGAACGGGAAACATTATTGAGAGCCTGTAAAATCCGCTCGTCCAATGTTTTTAATACACCGGGATGTGAGCCAAGCCTGATTCCCAAAGAGACCATGATATCCGGATTGGCCTCCGAGAAGGTTTTTATCTTGTTCGAGATTCTGTCTACAAGCTTTCCTGAAAAAAGAAAATATGGAGCCACAGCAAGCCGCTTTGGTCTTGCCTTCAACACCAGGTCAAGGGCCTCGTCGAGGCTTGGCCCTGTCACTCCTATAAAACATGGAATAGTCCAGCGTAAGCCAAGCAGGTCTCCTACAAGTCTCGACATTTTGAAAAAATCGGAGTTGGCGTCGGAATTGTTTGACCCGCGTCCGATGGCGATAAGCGTCGTATCCTCTTTGCCGTCCTCAAAAAACTTCCCGTCCATACGCTCCATCATCGCTTTAGCCATGTGTGGGTTCGTTCCCAGAGGTTCGCCCAGATGAAAGGTGACATCCGGATACTCCTTCATCGCCCGTTCAACATATTCCGGGATATCATGCCTTGCGTGGCCGGCCTTGAACAAGAGCATGGGGGCCACAACCACTGTGTTCGCCCGTTTTGCCGCGTTGGACACGGCTGTATATACGTCGGGCGATTCATGTTCTATATATCCTGTGGTTATTTCCCATTCCGGCCGTATTTCCCTGTACCCCGCCGCAACCCCTTCAAATTCCATATTGCCTGCAGGGTCAGAGCTTCCATGTCCAACAATGATAACGGCGATCTTGTTTTTCATGTCTGGCGCCGGAATGAAGCTTTGGAGCCCGTTAGCTGACGCCACCTGGATGGCGCCTGCCGATATAAGCTGTGGTAAGGCTTAATAATGAACCCAGTATCATCCAGAAAACGGCGTTTACTACAAACGTGACTATTACGAACTGAGAGTTTATTTGCCGTAACGCTTCCGAGCTGAAGTTAAGCTCCACTACAGGGGCGCCAATGATGAAAGGAGCGGCGATAAACGAAAGCGCCACGATGATTGAATAAATTTTAGCATATCGCGGCCGAACGTTGAAATGGCCTATAAAAATATAAGGCGCTACTGCCCAGGTGATGAACCCCGCCACCGCCATCATGGAGGAGATGAGCCACCAGCTTTGTCGCGCATCGAAAGGAGCGCCTTGAACGCCAGGTGGAGCCGGAGCTACGCCAAGCCCCGGGATTATATTGAACGCAAGATATCCCGCCAGCCCTAACAAAAGACCTTGGCGTAGAGATATCTTTAAGTTTTGCGCGGCGATAACACCCATCAAAACCGCCGCCACGATACCTATGGCGGAGCCTAAAAGAGAAGCGCCTAGGATAGTAAACAGGCTTCTTCTTACCCCGCCTTTTTCTGTGAGGTGGTGGCGTGGATCGTGATTATTAGCGGAGAGCTCTTCATGCGTCGCCGGGGTTTGGTTTTCATACACCTCAGCGTCAACGATAATTGGCGTTACAAAAGCAACCTGCATAAGGCCAAGGAGGAACCCTGCGCCCAAGCCTGCGACAATGCCGCTGACAAGGAAAATACGCATAGACTTCAAGTTATTTTAGTGACAGGGAAACCCGAAAGCGTGACGAAGGTCATGAAACGTATCGTGCGCAATGGGCGCCTGCTCGAAACCGATAAAATATATCCCAGCAATAGCCGTGGCAATGGATATGGCCATAAAAAAATAGTGGAACGAGGCGATACCCGCGCCCTGGACAGCCCAATCTTTTCCAGCAATGACTTTCATATAATTTCTCCTCTTTGTAAAAGCGATCTTATCTTATTATGAAGAGTTCCTTGTTTCAATAGATTTATCCGGGGCAAGCGTGTTTAAATCGATAAAGAAGACTTTTCCAGATCCCGCCACAATCTTGTTGAAAAATATTTGGTTAAATAACAAAGACATGCGGGCGGACCGATTGATTATCCAAGTCAAGCTTCATAGAAGGGTAATATGCAAACGATTTAGAGGGATGTAATATTTATCGTGGTCGAGGTTCCCTCGTCCCAGTTGTCCCACAGGAAGTCATTTTCCTTGCCATCCGCGATCAGCCTAAATGCGTAGCGGGCCTGTTCTTCGTAGAGTTCACAAAACCCGCCTGGAAGGTTTATATCCCCGTGAGCTTCCGCCGCTTCGGCGGGACATGGCGAGCCGCAGTAGTGTCTTATAGCGCACTGGTTGCAAGGGGAGATGTCCTCAACTGTTCTGCCGGTGACCTTTTGAAACGCAAAACTGTTAAAAGCGCTTTGTATATCGCCTTCAAAAATATTCCCGCCCTTATACTCGTCCAGGCTGATAAATTCACTGCATGGATACATATCTCCCTTGGCCGATACGGCAAAGAAACAGCGTCCGCCGCCACAAGGCGAGATATCGCACATAAGCCTTCGGGCCAATGGCGCGACGATGCCCAGGACGATATTGGCAAAATTGGCTACGACAATCTTACGTCCGGTCTTTTTGTAAAGCTCATGCGATTTGTCCAGCGCCTTAAGGTAATATTCCGCGAGTCTATGGTCTTCGGGTTTGACTTTGCGTCCTCCAGGCATGGTGATCCTGACAGGATTTAGCATGCAAGCGGGGACTTCCATTGAGTGGAAAAACTCTATTACTCCGGGAAGATCCTCCATGTTGTTTGCGGTGGCTGTGCATATCACGTTGTAATTTGGATATCCCTTGAGCTTTTCAAGTGTGTCGACAACACTCTGGAAAACGCTTTCGCCGGACCATGTTTTTCTTGTGCTGTCCGCAACCTCGCTTCTGTGAGAGTCAAGTGAGAGGCCTATGCCTACATTGTTTGAAGTCAGAAACGCTATGGCTTCGTCGTTGAGGTTTGTTCCGTTTGTTTGTACGCCAAAGAGGAAATCGTCTTTATATTTTTCGATTCCCGCGAAAACGGCGCTTTTGTTCAGCAGAGGCTCTGAGCCATGGAAGATTATTTGCGGCTTTGTTTCGTCGCCTGTAGTCTCGCTGAAAAACGACTTTAAGTTACCCAGGGCTTCAATAAGTTTTTCCTTCGACATATGCTCTCCACCGCGCCTGATATTCTCCGAGATATAGCAATAGGAGCAGTTCAGGTTGCACCGGTCTGTCGGGTTGAAATATACGGCGGACGGCTTCAGCCCGAACCTTAGCGTGTCCATCTCTTTCAGGAAGGTTTCACGTTTTTCACGATAGCTCTTTAAAAAATTTCCGTCCGTCAGGGCGTCTCCCAGTTTTTCTTTTCTAATCAGGGACCAGAAGGCGGAATCCGGGTCCACAAGCCCCATATATTCGGAATGTCCGATATCGATAGGCGTAAGTGAAGCTCCGGAGCCGGAATTTATATAAACACCGCGGGAAGAGGCATGGTTTGGGCTGATTGTTTTTGTCACTGTCCACTCCGAATAATTCGATTAAAAAGCGCCCCCTTTAAATAAAGGGAGCGCCGTGAGGGAAAAATTTATTTACTTTCTTTAGCCTTGGTTTCCTTGTTCATCAGAATGTAATGAGAAAGGCCTGTGCCATCCGCCTTGCACACTTTGCGGTATGCGATCACGTCTTTTTTCATAGAACATATCTCCTTTATTGCTTGTTTAAACAAAAAAATCCCCGGACCTGATAAAGGCCCGGGGATTCGTATAAACCCACGGCAAGCAGGCTCCACCCCAGGTCCACGGGGGCAAAAGCGCCTTAATTTTCATGGGCAAGTATTCTGGCTTCCGGATCACTCTACTCACCGCGCCTTCCCATCCTGTTAAGGACAGTGGCCTTTTGCGGCTTTCGTTCCCGGTTACAGCGGCGGGTCCGCGACGGATTCTCACCGTCTTCCTTATCAAAAACCTTTAATTTAAAGGTTTACCCACAACATGTTTCCACCGCAAATGCTAAATAAAGACGCTCCCGATGTCAACAGCTAAAGAGCCGGGAATAAAATACGAATAGTCGCGCTAGTGTCGAGAAAGAGAGGGAATCCTCATATCGATGGCTTTCAGCGACTCCGACGACACTCCGCTGCGCAATGACTCAGAATTACGCTGTCGCTTGCGGTCAGGTTAATAACGTTTTTCTTTCCTGTTGGCGACCGATGTTATAACCGCAAAGATCAGAACAATGAATCCGCAAAGAATCAGCAGTTGCGGCCAGGAATGTAACAACGGCTGGTTTCTTATCATGACATCTCTTGCCACGGCGGTCGCATGTGTAAGCGGGAAAACATATGAAATTAACCGAAAGAACTTTGGGAAGCTATCCACATCCCAGATAATATCACTAAGGAAAATCTGCGGAAGTATTACCAGTGGGATGAACTGAAGAGCCTGAAACTCGTTTGCCGCCAAAAAGGACGCAAGTAAACCAAGCATCAGGGCAATAAGCATAGTGAGCGCCGTCACGACGCAGAGGGAGAGTACTTGCGCAGACGTAAACTCAAATTCGATAAGAAGCAGTATATAAGTTAATATGATTGCCGACTGAAGCCCGACAAATACAAAAAATCCTCCAATATATCCCGCAATGATTTCCCCAAACGAGATCGGAGCTACTTGCAGCCGTTCCAGCGTGCCGCGAAGCCGCTCCCTCTGAAATGTAACCGCGGAAATTATAAATGTGAAAAAGAAAACGAAAAACATCTGCAAAGCTGGCAGGAAATAGTCAATCTGCCGGTAATCGTCGGAACCGTAGATATAATGTTTTTCAAGCTCCATGGCCTTGTTGTTTACGGAATTGGCGCATAACGCGGAACACGACGCGTCTATGACAACAGGAAGCCTCGCGGCCAGGTCGTCCATTGCGTCCGCTATCGCAGAAAACACATTGGCGGTTGTCAGAGGTCTTGATCCCTCCACATAAATATGCAGCATGCCTTTCTTGCCAGAGAAACGGTCCAGCAAAAGCATTTTGTCCAGGTAAAGTATTCCGTCCGCCTTTCCCTTAAGGAGGTTGTCTGTTATCAGTTTATTTATGATTGCAGGATCGGTCTCCTCATCCGGAATATCAATGGAAACAAGCTCCACGTCCTCATCATCGTCCAGCTCGTTGATGAAATCTGAATCAAACAAACGCGCTATGCCCCGTGAAACAACACCTATCTTTACGACTTCATCTTCGGCGACAGCATAGTAGATAAGCGTCATCACAAAAATGGGAACGAGAAAAAAGAAAGCCAACGTGCGCCGGTCTCGCAATATTTCTTGAATAATTCTTAATGCGACCCAATACGCTTTCATACCTGCTCGCTCTCGTTCGCAGTTTCAGTCGCCTTTACGAAAGACGCTTCAAGATCCGAAACCCCGTATTTATCCATGATGCTTTGGGGGCTTCCGTCGCTTATCACCCGGCCATTCCTGAAAAAGACGACGCGGTCGCACCTGTCCGCCTCGGAAATGTGGTGGGTTGTGATCAGGATGGATGTCCCATCATCGCAAAGCCGTCTTAGCATGCTCCAAATTTTTATTCGAAGCAGGGGGTCTATCCCGGCTGTAGGCTCATCGAGCAACAAAAAGCGTGGTTTATGAACGATTGCGGTTCCAAGCAACACACGTCGAATCAAGCCGCCGGAAAGCGTGGATACAAGAACGTTCCTCCTGTCGGCAAGCTCGATAATCTCTAATACCTCATTTACCCTATCCGAAAGAATTTTGCCTGAAATGCCATATATCCGGCCAAAAAACATCAGATTTTCCAACACCGAAAGACCCGGATAAACGGAAAGACTCTGAGGCATATAGCCAATGTTGCGCTGGACTTCTTTTTCACCGGGAAGCATGTCGCCGAAAAGGGCTATCTTGCCTTTGGTGGGACGCATGAGCCCTATGATAAGACGCAGCATCGTGGTTTTCCCAGCTCCGTTGGGGCCAAGGAGTCCGAAAATCATTTTCTGAGGAATTGTGATTGTCAGGTTATCAACGGCAGAAATAGCGCCGAATTTTTTAGTGACATTTTCGAACTTTAGAATGTCGTTTCTTTCGCTGTGAAGCAAGCTCATAAGCGATTAAACTTTCATCATTTCCAAAAAAGCGAGGTTAAGGAAGCGTGAATTGACTAATAGTATACTAGGTTATCATGCCAAAAAACGCATAACAACTACGTGAGGGAGCTATAAAGCTGAACTTTCCTTACCATCCACAGACCTGCATTCCAGAAAGATTTTTTCAGAGCATTTGGCGCAGATATCCTTGTCGAGCTTTGCGTAAATGGCGCTGATAGCGGAGCTTTTTGAACTAAAGATATTTTCCTCCCCAAACTCCTTAAGGTATTTCCCTTTTTTCAATAGTGATCTGACCCTCTTTTTTACGCCGTACAAATAAAACCCCCCACCTTTTAAGCGCCATTCCTTTGCTTCGTTAACAAGCGCTTCCGCTCCCGCAACGTCGATGAAATTTATCCCGCTACAGACAAGGAGCACATGATTTTGTTTTGTGGTTTTACTCCGCAAATATTCAAGAAAAAGTTGCACATGGTTTATAGATCCAAAGTATAGAGAACCGTCAATCCTTATGATTTTAAGCTGTGGGCATTCGGGGTAATCTATATTCGTTATGAAGGAACGCTTGGAGGATTTGATATCCGGCACACGGCTTACAATTCTCGGTTTGGAGGTTTGGTTCAGATATAGGACGAGCGAAAGCATAACACCGGCATAAATAGCGAACTCCAGTTCCAAAAATAACGTGGCGAAAAATGTAATGGCCAAAACGGCTGACTCCTGCCCGCCTGACCTGATAATTAATTTTACATGATGGAAATCGATAAGATTGTATGCGACAACTAGCACAATCCCACCCATCGCCGGAATCGGAAGATACGCCGCAAGTGGCGCGACCACAATAAGTATGGCGGCAAGAGAAATAGCGGCGAAAATGGCCGCTACAGGGGTTTTTGCGCCTGCGGCATAGTTTACCCCGCTTCTCGTGAACGATCCTGATGACGCATAACACGAAAAAAAACTGCCGACGACGTTGGAAAGCCCCTGCCCCATGAACTCCTGGTTGCCGTTAATGCGTTGTTTTGATTTTGTTGCGATTGATCTTGCGATGGAAACCGCCTCTATAAGCCCCAGCATGGCGATAGCCAGACCCCCTGGAGCCATTGTTCTAATCGCTTCAGCGCTAAAATCAGGCAACGACAACGGGGGAAGATGCGAAGGCAGAGACCCGACAAGCTTTATATCGTGTTCTTCCGCTCCCAGGGAATAAGCGATTAATCCGGAGCTTATCATCGCAACTAGCATGCCAGGCCATTTAGGAGTATATTTTCGCATCACCACAACCACGATTAGCGTCAGGGAAGATACCATCAGCACATAATAGTTTGTCTCTGGCAGACTTTTGAAGATGCCCGTCCAGGTATGCAGGAACGATTCACCCGCGGGAATGTAAATACCAAGACAGTGCTTGACCTGGCTGGTAGCGATTAGTATCGCGGCTCCAGATGTAAAACCGACAACAACAGTATGGGAAATGAAATTGACAATTGCCCCCAACCTTGCAAGCCCCAGCGTAAACTGCACCATACCGGCAAGAAACGTTAACGTAAGAGCCAGTCTGATGAATTCGGCGGATCCAGGTTCCGCATAAGGGCTTATTGTTGAAAACACCACTATGGATATTGCGGTGGTAGGGCCGGATATCAGGTGGAGCGAGGAACCAAAAAGCGCGGCGATTATGGCTGGAATTATTGCCGTATAAAGACCGTACTCTGGTGGAAGACCAGCTATCATGGCAAAAGCGACACCCTGCGGCAAGACAATAAACGCATTGGTAATACCTGCGACAAAGTCACTTTTTAACGTAGATTTATTGACCAACCGTATCCATGATAAAAATGGAAACAGCTTGTTCAAATATTTATTTTCTGTCATTGCTCCTGGTCTATTGTCACATCCGCAATTATCTTAAACCGACGTAAAACCGGCTCTTTTCATTTTTGGTAGTGTATTGTTTTATAAAGGGATATAAACTCATCCATCAGCTCTTTTAACTCTGTGTATACATCCTTCTCAAACTCGGAGCTGTTTGTCACAAATGGCATGTGATACTTTTCGTTGATCCGCTCTGATCGATCTGAAGTCCAGGTGGGAACCATCGCCATTATCGATGGGTCTCTGTTAAGTGTTACGAGCTGTTCAAGAGTGAGCGCCATAAAAACCGAATATTTACTCTGGCTGTCATAGCCTAAATATTTTTCATGGTTTACCACTGGCCCGACATGGAAACTCAGCGTAAGCTCAGCATCGGATTTTTTCCCCTTTGAATAGGGCGTTTTAATATTGATCTCATCTAGTCGTGACTTCATGTAATCTCGCAGGTCCTTTAGCAAGGCCGCCCTTTTTACATGATCGTTTGTTTGAATATTTATAATAACCGCGTTTAATC
>CAYNDB010000075.1:0-9391 GCA_964395915.1 uncultured Nitrospinota bacterium
AGACAACTTCCACATCTCCGCCGGGAAGGTTGCGCGCCCAGCCGGTTATACCGCCAATCCGCTCTGCCTTTTCCGTGGCGCTTGCGCGATACCATACGCCTTGCACCCTGCCGGAGACTATTATGTTTGCCCGAACTATTTCCATACCATATATTATTAGTTTTAAAAGTTTTTTGAGATTATTTTGGTTTTACTCTTTTCAAACCGGAGATGTTGTGGCATTATCAGCAACTCATTCAGTTGTGACATTATCAGCAACCCGTTTAATGAAATCTACCAGATTACTTGGAATAGATATCAACATTTCAGGTCAAATTAGAAAAAAATATAGCGAACGTTTGGAGCGGAATTATAGATGAGTAAAGGTTACAAAATGGTCGTGCTGATGAAGCAGGTGCCGGACACCTCCAGCAAGGCGGGAGTGAACCCGGACGGCACTGTGGACAGGGCTCGCGCCAAAAAGATGCTTAACACGTTTGATAAATTCGCTTTGCAAAAGGCGCTTGAAGTGCGAGAGGTACATGGCGGAGAGATTATCGTGGCGACCATGGGGCCGCCTCCCGCAAAGGAGATATTAATAGAGGCGCTGGAGTATGGCGCGGACAAGGGATATCTTTTGTCGGACAAGCGTCTCGCCGCATCGGATACTTTAGCCACGGCGTACGCTTTACATATGGTCGTCCGGTTCTTCGGCGATGTGGACATCGTGTTCACCGGGTTGCAGACAACCGATGGAGACACGGCCCAGGTCGGCCCGCAAATAGCCGAGCGGCTGGACATTCCCCAGATAACATATCTTGAAAAACTTGAGGTAAAAGACGGGTTTATTGAGGCGGAACGGGTTATAGAAGGTGGCATGCAAAAGCTTAAGACGTCCATGCCAGCCTTGATTACCGTGGCAAACTCGGCGAAAAGCCTCGAGCACAAAAAGTTCTATAACGTTTTTAAAACGAAAGAGCTTCGCAGAAATGAAGAGGAATTCTCCAAAAGGGTTATAACCGTAAATCTCGACGATATTAATGCGGACCCCGCCATGGCCGGTCTTGTAGGGTCTCCCACCATCGTTAGTAAAACCTGGAAACTCGGTGAAAAAGGCGGCTCATGCGTTGTGTTCAAAGGTGAGGCGGCAAGTGTAGAGACGCAGAATCTTATGGATCGTCTCATTGCGGATAAACGTGGAATTGAGGAATTGGTATCGTGAGTGATTATGCGGATGTCGTTGTAATAGCGGACCAGATAAAAAACGATCTGCGGCCCATAACGTTCGAGCTTCTGGGCGCGGCGAGGGGGCTTGCGGAAAAGCTTGGTGTGAAGGTGCGGGCCATCGTCATGGGGAATAAGCTTGGGGATATACCACAAACGCTCATCCATTACGGAGCGGACGAAGTTTACGTTGTAGACCAACCTGAGCTTGAGGATTATACGACGTTGACATACAGGCGCGCCGCTCTTGCTGTGCTGGAGTCTTTTGACAGGCCTCCGCATATCGTCTTGTGCGGCGCCACTACCACAGGGCGCGATCTTGCTCCGCGCATTGCGGCGTATTTCGATACAGGGCTTACGGCGGACTGTACGGAGCTTGACATCGGAGAATACCAGCACAAAGGAAAAGCCGACCCTGCGAAAGTTGGCCTGTTCGAGAACTGTCTGTACGCCATCCGCCCAAGCTTCGGAGAAAGTTTGAAAGCCAGAATAGTCGGCCCATGGAAAAATCCGCAGATGGCCACGGCGCGTGTGGGCGTGATGATACCGAGCGAGCTGGACGACAGCAGGACAGGCAAGATTGTGCCTTTTAAGGTAGATTTTCAGGAAAGCGATTTTCGGCTGAAGGTGATTGAGACGGTTCACGAAGTTTCAGACTCGGTGGATCTTACGCAAGCAAAAGTAATAGTAAGCGGTGGGTTCGGGCTTGGCGAGGCCGACGGGTTTAATGTTGTGCGGGACCTTGCCTCTATTTTTAAAGATGGCGCTGTCGGCAGTTCACGTAAAGCTGTGGACGCCGGATGGATCCCTTATTCGCATCAAGTGGGGCAGACTGGTAAAACAGTGCGCCCGTCCCTGTATATAGCCCTTGGTATTTCCGGAGCCATTCAGCACCGGGTTGGCATGAGCAATTCGGAAACGATAATCGCAGTTAATAAAGATGAAGACGCGCCGATATTTCAGTTTGCGCATTATGGAATTGTTGGCGACCTATATGAAATTGCGCCGCTATTAAAAGAACAGTTTTCACAGGCGGTTGCTACCGTCTGATTTTTGGAGCTTTTAAATAATGCCTGATCGTATTGAATATGATGTCGTGCTTGTAGGCGCCAGCCCTTCCAACCTTGCGCTGGCCCACAGACTTGTGGACTTGACAACTTCTCCAACAAAAATAGCCATCCTCGAAAAATCAAAAACGATAGGCGGACATCTGCTTTCCGGCGCGGTGTCGAACCCGAGGACGTTGAGCAAACTTTTCCCGGATTGGGACAAGGGCGAGTTTCCGCTTGAGGGGATATGCAAAAACAGTTATGTGACGATTCTCGGAGCCAAACGGTGGGAGCCGGTTCCGCGTCTTTTCATGCCATCCTATTTTAAGAAGGAAGGCTACGCGATATTAAATATATCCGATATGGCCGCTTATATGGCCGGCAAGCTTAACGAAAAAGCGGCTGAAAAAGATGGTGTGGTGGTGGATATCTACCCCGGTTTCCCAGCAAGGTCCATTGTATATGATGGCGACAGGGTGGTTGGCGTGCAAGTTGACGGCACAGGGGATTCCGAAATGGATACCTGTTATGGAAAAGTGATCGTGTTCGGCGACAAAGGGTTTGTCAGCCGCGATCTGATATCTAAATTCAATTTGTGCAAGAACGGGCAGACATATGCGGTCGGCGTAAAAGAAGTGTGGGAGACCAAGCGCAACCTTGAAGGTGAAGTATGGCACACGATGGGATATCCGCTTCATCCCGGCCATATGGGCGGCGGGTTCGTGTATGGATGTAAAGACAACAAGCTTATCATCGGCATGGTGATGGGGCTCGATTTCGAGAACCCGAACATCAGGCCTCCACAGGTTCTGCAAGACCTCAAAAAACATCATTTCATACAGGATATGATTCGTGGCGGCAAGCTTATCAAATATGGAGCTTCGATACTTCCTGAAGGCGGGTATTATTCGTTACCTGAAAAATTTGCGGTCGACGGAGCCCTGATTGTCGGCGACGCGTTAGGCACGCTTGATGTGAAGCGTTTTTCCGGCGTGGACAAGGCCATGGAGAGCGGATATGTCGCCGCCGAGGTTATACACGACGCATTAAACAAGGGTGACACATCGGCTGAAGGTCTTGCGGCGTATCAGCGCAGGGTCATGGACGGATGGATCGGCCAGGAGCTTAAAGACTCTCGCTACTTCCGTAAAGCGTTTAAGGATTATCCGAATGTGCTCAATAAATTTATTCCAAAAATCATGTCGCAGATAGACGACGGCAAAGGAGTTATCGGAGCCGGGCTTACCATCGGGCTTACCGATCCTTTCGGCGCGTTGGGGAATATCGGCGCTAAAAAGATGATAGAAAACCCGGGAGATCACGGGACAGTGACTTATATGCCCGACCATCAGCATATCAACCCGAATTACAGCTACGAGAACGAGAATTCGCCAGATGGTTATGATCCCAAAACGCTCTACTCAACAGCGGACGTCGTATTCTACTCCCATACGCATTATGAAGAGGGCAACGCGCATATCGACGAGTTCAAATCGGACACTTGCGATAAATGTATAGCGCAATATGACGCTGCCGGGAAAGACACTCCATGCGTTGGGGACTGCACCGCCGAAGTGCATCAGACCATGGAGAAGGACGGGGCAAAGAAGCACGAAATGGCGCTTGAGAACTGTGTCCAGTGCCGCACATGCGAGATTGTCTGCCCCTACGAAAACATTCGCGTTAATGCCGCGTTCCACGGTTACGGACCAGACTTTTCCGGGATGTAAAGTATTTATGGTGGGGGATTGTTCACAAACCGCCCCTGCCACAAGGAAAGTCATTGCGAAGGAAGCCGGAGACGACTGCGGCAATCCCCTCTGGCCTATATCTTTTCTATATCCAGGGTTATCGTAAATTCCATGGTCGACCCTTTGGGGAGCAACGCGTGGCGGAGCAGGGTAATGGAGGAGCCTTGATACGTGCTTTCGAACCCTGATTCAGATTGCGAGACGGTTTCCACCGGAAAGCGCCATACGTCCACAGGTTTGTCGTTGGTAATGTTGACCTGAAAACGTTTCCATTCGTCGCGCATTCCGATTTGTTTTACGCTGGTATCAACTGAGGCTTCACGCAATTTCGATCCTTTTTTACCGTCGATTACCCATCTTCTGTCATCAGCGTCCGCGGCCAGTAACGTAAGGTTCAGCTCGACACCCATACGACAATCCATAGCGCTTGCGCCGTAGTTTGTAACTTTATAGGTTGCGGTAAGGCAAGCGTCTTTCTTATTCATCCAAAAAGTTTTGCTGACGGTTACAGGGTGACGGGCTTCGTTTACAGAAACAAGGCCATGACGGGAAAGAGTGAGAGAGGCTTCGTTTCCGCCGCATTTCAGGTTATCGATTTCATACACGGTTCCCATGAAGTCTCCAAGCTCGTCAAAACTTTGATTTCGAAAATCATCTATCGTTACATCGGGCAAGATGAAATGATCCTGGAAACATCTGCGTAAATAGTGGTCATAGTGCAATTTTTCAGCCAGGTCAGGCTCTTTTAGACGGACAATATCGTGAATCGAGGCAGGCTGATGTTCTTCTCCCTCCGTTTTACCTGCATTGGCCGCGATTATTTTTTTGTGATACGCCTCCGGTCTTCTTGTTAACGTGTTGGTGAGTGAGAAGGCCGCAGGGCGATAGTCCAGCTCTGCAAGACAGCCGCCGTAATCGGGGTCGAAACAGGTGAAAAGGCTCGGGTTTTCAATCACCACATCATCCGCGCCGTCCATATCGAAATCGAAACGCTCAACGTTTATCCAGCTTTTGGTTTTACGAATGTTGTTGTCGAGAATGTTTTCAGCTTTAATAAGGTTTTCATACAACGCATGGCGCAGATAGTTCAAGTACAACCCTCCGAAAAGCCCGTGCCAATAGGCGCAGTTGCACTGGCCTTTATAAAGAGCCTGTTTGGCGCTCTTCACCGTTTTTTTCGGTTTTCCGCCTTTTTCAGCGTCGGCGATTTTTTGTGAGACATGGAGCATTTTTTTATGCATACGGTTCGATTCATCATACTTCGTCAGGAAATTGTCCCACAATCCTCCGCGAATGAACGGTTTCCATTCTTCTCTTTTCCCTATATCGTCGAGCTCATGCAAAGCTTTCTCAAACCGTGCGCCAGATTCCGCCGGTAAAGCCCACTCCATCATTTCCTCGTACGAGGCCATTGGAAGATATATGCGACCGCGCGATTTCTGTTTTTCCAAAAATTCCGAGAACAGGCTCATCTGGATCGAC
This sequence comes from uncultured Nitrospinota bacterium, assembly GCA_964395915.1. Taxonomy (GTDB): domain Bacteria; phylum Nitrospinota_A; class UBA7883; order UBA7883; family JAJRTC01; genus CAYNDB01. The sequence goes on from CAYNDB010000075.1 coordinate 5,486, forward strand.
TCATGGTTTTCCTCCAGAGCCGTATAAAAGTTGTGCAACCACTTTTCCTCATACACCCATTTATAGGTGTCAGGCCAGCTTCCAAACTTTTCCCCGTCATCGGCGTAGGTGACACTTTCCACGCCCATTTCGTCTTTTAACCTCAAAATATAGTCGATAGTCTCATGCGGAAGACGGAACGGGATGGTGTAACGCAGATTCTTGTCAATAGGGAAAACACTTAGCGTCGCGCCATGTTTTTCTGTGGTGTAGTAGCCGAACATGTCGTTCGAAGTAAGCCCTGTATAATAAAAGTGCGTATCGTCGAGGATTGTGTATTTAAGGCCTGTCTGGGCGATAATTTTGGGCAGATAAGGATCCCAGATTCTTTCCGCTGTCCACATCCCCACAGGCTCGTATCCGAATCGGTTTTTAATATAGTCGTTCATCATGACTATTTGGCCGACGGCGTCCCGCTCCGGAATGGAGCTTAAAATCGGCTCGTAAAAGCCCCCTGAAAGGATTTCCACCTGCCCGCGCTCCACCATTTTAGCGACCATATCGAAGTATTCCGGGTGGTTGGATTCGATCCATTCCAAGAGCGGGCCAGAATGGTGCAACGACATGCGGACGCCGGGATGTTCGCTTAGTAACTGAATCTGTGGCTTGTAGCAGGTTTCGTATGTTTCTTCGAAAACATGTTCAAAATTACCCACCGGCTGATGGTTGTGGATTCCGAAGAGAAGGTCTATGGCGCTCATTGCAAATGTGCTACATACTATAGCAGAAAGGCGCCGCTGATAGTAGCCAAGATATGTTTATCCATGGTTTTCTCTTATTCATAGTCATTTATTTTCTATGCAAACGGCTGTTATTTCTAGCTTTTTGCAGGGGGCAAAATGTCGTATAATTAGCTGGCATGGTAATTATGGCAAAAGCAAGGTTTTATGAGTTTATTGAAAAGCCCTTTGTGTGGCTTGCGCTTGGCAAGTACACATAATGCGCTATTTTCTTCTTGATATATTATGGCCGAAGTAGCTGAGAAAAAGACCAGCTTCAAAAAAAGTGTCCAGGACAATTCCAAAAAAGGCGTTTTGGGCAAAATGCTTGCCAAGGACGGGCAGATTACCCGTTCACAACTCAAGGAAGCTGAGGAGATCCAGAAAAAAACCGATGTTAGAATCGGTAAAGTTCTTCAGAGGCTTGGTTATCTGGACGAAGACAGCCTTATAAAATTCGTCGCACGGCAACTTTCCATACCCATTACAAATATTGTCGATGACAACCCGGACCTTGAGCTTGTAAAGGTCATTCCATGGGATCTGGCCAAAGAGCGCCTGGTATACCCTATAAAGTCAGACGGCAAGGTAATGCGCATTGCCATGATAGACCCCACCGATTATAGCTCTATAGAAATTCTCGGATCACACACGAAGCAAACGATAAAGCCTTTGATTGTCGCTGAGGCCGACCTTTTAAAAGCCTATAAGGATAACTACAAGATATCTGATGAAGAGTATAACGAACTGGTCAAAGCCGGTGAGAACAAGGAAGGCAAAGAAGAGGATGCCCACATAGTAAACATGGACAAGTTTGACGACATAGGCGGCATAATCTCCGAAGCCACCGAAGAGGTGGAGATAGAGCCTGAGTCCCTGGATGATGATGATCAGCTATACAATTCCGGGGACGCCGCCATTATCAAGCTTGTTAACGGCATACTCCTCAAGGCTATACACCAGGGCGCGTCTGATATTCATATTGAGCCATATGAAAAGAGCTTTCAGGTTCGGTACAGGCTGGATGGAACGCTTTTCCGGGCGATGAACCTGCCCACCACTATCAAAGGAGCCTTGATATCACGTATCAAAATAATGGCAAACCTGAACATAGCGGAGAAACGGAGACCGCAAGATGGTCGTATCAAGCTAAGGCTTGGCAAAGGAAAATCTATCGATTTTCGCGTGAGTATTCTCCCGACGTTGTTTGGCGAGTCTATCGTGGCCCGGTTATTGGACCAGTCCAAGCTACAGATAGACATGACAAAGCTTGGTTTCACCCGGGCAATGCTGGATCGCTTTCTTTTCAATGTCGAACGGCCTCAAGGATTGATTCTGGTCACCGGCCCGACAGGATCAGGAAAAACCAACACTTTATATTCGGCTATAAACATACTGAATAAACCGGATGTAAAGATACTAACCGCTGAAGACCCTGTGGAGTTCAACTTTGCAGGGATAAACCAGGTCAATGTTCGTCCCCAGGTCGGGCTGACTTTCGCCGCCGCCCTTAAAGCGTTTTTGCGGCAGGATCCTGAAGTGATTCTGGTAGGTGAGATTCGTGATATGGAGACCGCCGAAATAGCCCTGAAAGCTTCAATGACGGGACACATGGTGTTTTCGACATTACATACAAACGACTGTCCATCCACAGTAGGCCGCCTGCTTGAGATTGGCATTCCAGGCTATATGATCTCCTCGTCACTAACCGCTGTTCTGGCTCAGCGTCTACTCCGTCGAATATGTGGAAACTGCAAGATGGAGGATAAGGATATAAAGCCGCAACATCTGCTGGACGCTGGCGTCGCAAAAGAAAATGTGCCCAACTTCAAAATTTTTAAAGGAAAAGGATGCACCACATGCTCCGGCTCCGGATATAAAGGACGCCTTGGCGTGTTTGAGATGATGGAAGCCTCCCAGGCTGTAAAAGAGGCTATCACTGCTCAGGTAGCGGAATCTCAGCTAAGAAAAATAGCCATCAAGGAGGGTATGGTTACACTTCGGATGGACGCTTTGAGCAAAGCCCAAAAAGGAATGACGACACTGGAAGAGGTTTTGAAGAAAACTGTGCTTAGCAAGGAGGCTCTTCCGGCATACCTTCTCAATCCGGACGAGCTGACATTTGAGGATGGTGATCTTATTATCAAGGAAGGGAACACGGACAAGAATTTTTATCAGCTTCTTCAGGGTAGCCTGATAATTACCAAGAGCGGGAGGATAGTCGGTGAAATATCGCAGCCCACCGAATATTTCGGTGAAATGTCCGCCCTGCTGAACCAGCCAAGGAGCGCCACTATTAAATCGAGAGGCAAGAGTGTGGTCAAGGTATTCCCTGGCGACAAACTGAAGCAAACCATCGAGAACTATCCCGAGATAGCGCTAAGGATCATAAAATCGCTAATTAGTCGCCTCAATGAGGCCGACAAAATGCTCGCCAGGGTCGGTGAGAGAGTTTCGAGGTGATGGCGCCATTTATCAGGCGTCTGGTGACAAGCTTACTCCTGGCGCTTTTCTGTTTTTCTCCTGCGGACGCGCAAGATATGACTCTGCACGATCTCTCTCTCAAACAAGCTATTGTCGAGACCGCTAAAAACAACTTCGATATAGCTCTGGAAAGAGTAAAGGTCCTCATCGCTGGAAAAGAGCTTATCAAAGCTGAGTCTGAGTTTGATCCAATAATAGGTTCATCGATATCAAAGAACTCTTTAAAGGTGGCGAATACATCCGCTTTCGCAAGCCCTGAAATTGGTGAAAGCGAAACTTTCAGCGGAGAAATGTATCTTTCAAGGAAAGCGCTTACCGGAACTGAATACAAGGTTGCGGTTGAGGCGAAGAAAGGGGAAACGAACTCCGTGTTTCAGAGCCTGAACCCATCTTATAATACAAGTCTCAAGCTTGAAATTACCCAGCCGTTACTTAAAGGCTCCGGCAAGGATGTGAACAAATGGAGAATACATTCGAGCGTCAACAACGAAAAGATTGGAAAAAACAGACTTAAAACAGGTATGAGCGCCGCGCTTACCGAAACACATACGACCTATTGGGAGCTTTTTTTCAGGGTGGAGGAGTTGAAGGCCAAAAAAGAAGCCCTTAAGATGGCGAGAGATCATGAAAAAAGAGTGCGCGCCCAGGTTGAGGTGGGTTCGCT
>CAYNDB010000075.1:9491-12571 GCA_964395915.1 uncultured Nitrospinota bacterium
TTGAACGGTATTCGTGGAAGAACCAGGCCGATAGCCTCATTTGGAGGTGACGGTTCGACAGGATCCAGTTTCGGTGGCTCACTTGGAGACGCTTTTTCCGACTCTCTCTCTGGAGATTATTACAACTACCTCATCGGTTTACGTTTTACATATCCTTTGGGAAACCGGGGAGCCAAATCCTCTGCGGCGATTGCCACGTTGAGGACAGAAGAAACCTTGTTGAAGTTAAAAAGTCTTGAAAAGGACATAGTGCTGGAAGTGCGTGACGCTGTGCGTCAGATAGACAGCGGGAAAAAACAGATAAAAGCCGCACAATACGCCAGAATTCTCGCTGAAAGAAAGCTGGAAGCCGAGATACGCAAGTTCGAAGTTGGCGCGTCCACCTCTTTTAGTGTGCTGGAATTTCAAAAAGACCTTACAGCCGAACGAAGTCATGAGCTTCGGGCGATGGCGGAAACCCGTAAAGCTATCGCGCGCTATTACAAAGCCATTGGATCCTCCCTGGAATACAGTGGGCTGGAATTCAACTTCGCTGAATAAAAATGTTTCTTAAGGTTCTGGTAGTGGACCTTGACCGTCATGCGTCGGAGACTCTGCGGTCAATCCTTGAAGGTCTTGGGCTGAAAATTCGCGTGGCATACGATCCAGCTGAACTTGCCGGTCTTGATATGTCAAATGAATATGCGTTTATCCTTGTAAGCCCTCTCTATCCCAAGGTAGGTGGCATGGACGTGATGGATTACCTGCGTGTAAACGCGCCGGAAACAAAACTGGCTGTAATAACGGAACGGCCGGATCAGGATATGGAGATCGCCCTGAAAAAGATGGGGTTTGATAATTCCATCGCCAAACCATATTCAAAAAAGACGGTTGAAGACCTGGTGAAACGTCTGGCTCCAGACAATAATAAGAGCAAGACCGATTTTTGCGGCATGATCGGCAAGTCTCCTCCCATGCTTGCTCTTTATGACACAATTAAATCTGTGGCCGATACGGACTCGTCGGTTCTGATATCTGGCGAGACGGGCGTAGGCAAAGAGCTTGTGGCGTCCGCCATACACAAGCTTGGCAGGAGGCGTAATGAACGGTTTGTTACTATAAACTGCGGCGCGTTGAGCGAGTCTTTACTGGAGTCGGAGCTTTTTGGCCATGAGCGTGGAGCTTTTACCGGCGCTATTCGCGCTAAAGCCGGAAAGTTTGAATACGCCGATGGGGGAACGCTGTTCCTTGATGAAATAGGCGAGATAAGCGCAAATATGCAGGTAAAACTATTAAAGGTTATCGAAACAGGTGAGCTGAGCAGGCTTGGCTCTAATCGTGTTATCAGAACTAATACCAGGATGCTTTTCGCTACGAATCGAGACCTGACGGAGGAAGTCGCCGCAGGGGCGTTTCGTCGTGATCTTTTCTACAGGATCAACGTGTTTCCAATCCACACTCCATCGTTGCGTGAAAGGGTGGGGGATATCCCCGCGTTGGCCGAACACTTTTTAAACTTGTATAGCGTTCGCCATAACAAGCCTGTCAAAATTATAACCCCGGAGGCGATGGATTTGCTGACCAGCCGGACATGGGATGGCAATGTCCGTGAGCTTGAAAATGTCATTGAAAGAAGCGTTATCGTATCGTCTGCCGATACACTTAATGTTTCAGATATCGATCCTCAGCGTGAAAAAGATATTTATGGCGAGGTGGGGTCTCTTTCTGGAATCACTTATAGGCAGATGAATAAAAAAGTGATGGCTGTATATGAAAAACAGTATTTGATACGTCTGCTCACAGATAACAAAGGCAACATAAGCCTCTCCGCTAAAAAAGCGGAGATGGACAGAAAAACGTTATACAGCAAGTTGGGGGAACACGACATTGATCCCGCCGATTTCAGAAAACGGTCCGATGGACAATAACACTCTCCATCTGCACAGCGTAAGTTTCGAGCGCGGAACCGAGATATGGCCGGATCATGCGTTTGACTACAAAAAATTAGAAAGAAGCTTTAAGCCTCTTTCTCGCAGGGCTCTGTTGATGGCGGGTCTTGATGATGTTGTCATAATTGATAAGCCTGTGAGCCCTGAGTATATTTCTCTTCTGCGCGACTGCGGCGCAGGGGGGGCGGAACGGCTAGTTCCTTCGGTGACAAATGGGGTTTGCCTTTCTGAAGATGTCGCTATGAGCGGCGAACTTGTTGACGTTATAAAATCATGGTCTGGACGAATAGAGGTTTACATGCCAAACCTTGCCGACGAAAAGCTGTCGGAATTGACGGGGAAGAGGATGTCGGCCTGTCCATCGGGAGTGGCTAAACTTTTAAACGACAAAATCTTTTTTACCCGCATACTTGAAGATATCGGCGCGCCGCAAATGAAAACTCATATTGCAAATTCCGACGCCATGTCCGCAAGACTTGCGACAAAAGAGCCTGCACCTGTGATATTACGCGGGGCGAGAAGCGTCGGCGGATCTCGTGTATGGGTTGCGCGCACAGGGGAGGAGAGGGCGAGGGCTATTTATGACATGAACAAGGCTGGAAGCGATGTCCTATACCTGCTTCAACCGCTGCTTGATGTGAAAGAGTCTCCCAATCTGCAATTTTATATAACCGATGATGAGGCGATCCTTTTCGGCGAAACGACGCAACTCCTTACATCTGGCATGGAGCATATCGGCAACCTTTTCGACAGATATCCTGATTCATCCATTCGCGACGAGCTGATTGAGCAGGGTAAAAACCTGGCGCTGGAGGCGGCTTCGCTGGGATATCGTGGAGTCATTGGTGTCGATTTCGTTGTCACCTGCGACAACAAGGTGTACGCCGTGGAGATGAACGCGAGGCATAACACGTCCACTCATGCATTGTGGTTCGTCAACAGGCTTTTAAACGACGATCCAATGATAGAGGCTCCTTCCGGTCTCGCCGCTTTCATCAGAGTTCCTTCAAATAAAAACCTTCGCGCTATGGACTGGCTTGAGGCGCTGGGCGATGACGCTTTCCACACAGGGTCGGGAACCGGTGTGTTGCCATACGACACCGAAGGGTTTGAGCTTTCCTCTGTTATCGTTGGGAGAGACGAGGAGGATCG
>CAYNDB010000076.1:0-10676 GCA_964395915.1 uncultured Nitrospinota bacterium
ACAAGTATCTCGCTTGGGCCTGCAATCATGTCTATATCCACTTTCCCATACACCTGCCGTTTCGCTTCCGCCACATATACGTTTCCGGGGCCGACGATTTTATCTACCGAAACGATTGTTTTTGTGCCGAACGCCAGCGCCGCCACGGCCTGCGCGCCGCCAACCTTATATATTTCATCAACTCCGGCGATTTTCGCCGCCACCAATACATGTGGATTTATTTCTCCGTCCGGTGTGGGCGTGACCATCACAACCCTGCGAACCCCTGCGATTTTCGCCGGTATAGCGTTCATCAACACACTGCTGGGATAGGAAGCCTTGCCACCCGGTACGTATATACCCGCTGAATCAAGCGGTCTGATAAGTTGGCCGAGCGTCGCTCCGGCATTGGTGTATTTCCACGATTGTTCTTTCTGGCGTTTGTGGAACTGTTTTATACGAGCCGCCGATAATTTTAGCGCTCTTACAACTTTTGGGTTGGCGGATATCGAAGCTTTACCGATCTCGGTGTCCGATACCTTCATTGAGCGGGTTGTGTATGCGACTCTGTCGAACTTTTTGGTATATGCCAGCAAAGATTTATCCCCGCGCGACCTTACATTCCGCACAATTTCAGAGACAACACTTTCCACCCCGGTAGAGCCGAATGACAGGCGCGAATCAAGCTTGTTAATCGCTTGTGAGAATGATCTGGCGGTCTCGCTTTTGATTATTTTCATTAATATCTATATTCCATACACTGTCATTCTGAGAAGCTTTTAGCGACGAAGAGTCTCATGACATTTTGGGTATCAATAGCTGAGACTTTTCGCTTTGCCCGGAATGACATTTTCCACTGTTTTTCAGAGGTCTAAAATTATTAAGATGTCTGTTTTACGCGCTTCGTATCAATACCAAGTTTCTTGATTTTATACCATATGCTGCGCTCGGAGACTTGCAGTTCTTCCGCGGCTCTATTTTGACGCCAACCGTTTTTTTCAAGCGCTTCCAGGATCAGTTTCCGCTCATAATTCTGCACGGCGGTTTCAAGATCATGTTCGGACGAGTCGGGGGCTGTGTTCGGCTCATATTTTTTTATCGATATATTTACAGGCAATTCATCAAGCTCACTCTCTCCGGGGTCGCTCATCACGACCAGTCTTTCGATTGTGTTTTCAAGTTCCCGAACGTTGCCGGGCCAGTGATACTCCAGAAGTTTATCCATCGCGTCCGATGTGATATTTTTCTCTTCAAATTCGTTTTCCGCGCAGAATTTTTTAATGAAGTGATCGACAAGCTCCGGAATGTCTTCCAGCCTCTCACGTAAGGGAGGGAGCGGAATGACAATAACGTTGAGCCGGAAATAAAGGTCTTGACGGAACTTGTTCTCCTTTATAGCTTTTTCCAGCTCTCGGTTGGTCGCCGCGATAACCCTTATATCCACATTCACCGGTGTATGGCTACCGACCCGCTCCACCTCTCTCTCCTGTAACGCCCGAAGAACTTTTGCCTGGGTGGAAAGCGACATATCGCCGATCTCATCGAGAAACAGTGTGCCGCCGGTGGCCGCTTCAAACTTGCCAACACGCTCGTCCACACCGCTTGCGACATTTTTTTCTATCCCGAAAAGCTCTGCTTCTAAAAGGGATTCCGGAATAGCCGAACAATTGACACTGATAAACGGCTTGTCCGCCCTGTCGGAATTATAATGAATCGCCCTTGAGATAAGCTCTTTGCCGGTGCCTGTTTCACCGGTTATAAGGACGGTGGACCGCACTCTGCCAGCCTTAATGGTAAAGTCGAACACGTCCATCATTTTACCGGAAGCCCCTATTATCGTATCGATTTTATGTTTGTCTTTCAGGTCGTGTTTTAGCTGACTGTTTTCAATAGCCAGCCTTCGCGCGTTAATGGCGTTATCGAGGTTCAGATATAGCTCGTCCGGATCGACGGGTTTACCCAGATAGTGAAACGCTCCTTCTTTTATCGTTTCGATGGCAAGCTTGATATCACGGGACGCTGTCAATATGATTACCGGCAATATCGGATCGAGTTCATGTAGCGCTCTCATCATCACTAGCCCTGTTGTGTCCGGCATGTAATAATCGAGAATGGCGGCGGAGAAACCTCCAGCGTTCATTTCGCGCATCGCGTCACGAAATGTGAGGCAGGAAGTGACCTCGTAATCCTTCAGTTTCAGGTACTGTTCCAGCATCTGAAGCGAATTCAAGTCGTCGTCGACAATCAGTATCTTTGCTTTACCCGTCATTTTCTCATATCGTTATAGAGCGTTACGTTCCATCAGTTTCAACCCCCTGCCTGTCCGCCAGCGTTCGCGGCCATGAAAACTCTATCACGAAACCTTTTCCCTCATCGGAAATAGCGTGAATGGAGCCTTGATGAAGCTCGACTATTCGTTTAACTGTAGGCAATCCCAACCCCACTCCTTTGTTCTTTTTATTAGCCTGGTAATACTCATCGAACAGCGATGCGGCCTGGCTTTCATTCACCCCTGGCCCATCATCGCTGATACGGCAGATTATTTTTTCATCCTCGGCAAAAGCTTCCACGTCAATTTTCGAGTTTGCGTATTTTACCGCATTACCGATCAGGTTTAAAAACACTCTTTCTATCTGGGCGACATCCAGATCCGCTATCAGGTTGTCTGTCGTTTTAATAGTGTCGACAGTTACCTTTACTCCGTTAAGAGTTACGCCAAGGCGACGCAAGGTCGTTTCTGGCAAGCATGATATCAAAGCCGATTCAAGACAATGCAAAACATCCGATCGCTCGATATTCAACACGAGTTTGCCAGATTTTATTTTAGAATAAACAAGTATATCCTCGACAAATCGGGTAATTTTTTCCGACGACTTTACTACGTTGTCCAAAAGACCGGAAAAACTTTCCGGAGCCGCGTCGGGAGGCATGTTTTGTATCAGCTTCGCAAAACCTGACACAGGGTTGACGAGCGATAAAAGATCGTGTGTAAGTGAAAAGTAAAGCCTTTCCTTTTCGGCCTCGCGTGAAACCACTTCCTCGAAAAGCCTTGCGTTCTCCACAGCCACAGCGCATTGTCCCGCCACGATATTAAGCAGCTCCACCGACCTTTCGTCATACAACCCTGTCTTGGTATAGCTTTGCACCGAAACAACGCCGGTGATGTTGTCCTGATACATCATAGGCGCCCCCAACCACGATTTGGCCGGTTTACCTCCATGACGGATACCGAGCTCTTTGCATTCTTCAAGTGTGTTATACGTCATCAGCAATGGGCGTCTGTTTTTGATGATCCAGCTGTTGATGCCGTCTGACAGAGGATAAACTTCCGGTTTTTCCAGGCCGGATCCATCAGCGAAATATCTGGCCAGGAAGGAAAGCTCCTTGTTTACGCCGTCATAAAAAATTACGTTTACCTCATCTGTTTCCAGCACAGTTCCAAGACGGGCCACAATCTCCATCGTCATATCTTTAAGCGTGAGCTTGGAAGTGATGAGCCTAACCACCGCGCTAACAGTCTCAAGGTCGGAAGCGTGAGTCAGGGCGGGTTTGTCTTTGGGATTATCAGCCATTTCGTTTCTCATTAACTTTCCATGTTAAACATGTGGCGAAATGATGATACCAGCCCAGTTGTGGCGAGATCACAGTGAAAGTAGCCCCCGATGTTTATATATAATAATACCTCAAAAGAGGGTTTCATTATTATAGCGGACTGTCCCGTCGTCTTGTCAGAAAACCTATTTTCGCCTGACTGCATCTAATTGAGTAGAGGTTATAAATAATGATTACTGAGCCTGTCAAGCTTGATTACAGAGGAAAGCGAGACCTTTCAATCCTAGATGAAATTCGGGAGCTTCTGCTTGTAAAACGTGTCGATGCGGCAGGGGCCGTCGCGATAGTGGATACGGAGAAGTTCTCAAGAAAAATAGAAGCGTTCGCCACCATAACAAAACTTGAGTTTCAGACGGAAGAAAAGGAAGGGTATTGGGTCGTGCGCCTTAACCCATATACATGTAAAGTCGTAAACCGATCCTGCGCGTGTAGCCAGTAAATTTATCGCATGGCGATTAAAAGGGCTGTTCTCGATTATCGCGGTAAACGCGACCTTTCTGTAACAGAAGAGATACGAAAGCTTTTGCTGGATAAAAACGCTGAGTTTGCCGAAGTGGAAGTCCTCGTCGATACAGAAAAGTTCGCTAAAAAGATAGAGGTGTTCGCCGGGGTCACAGGCTGCGGCTCATGGCGAAAGGAGAAAGAAAACCATTGGTCGGTCATTGTAACCCCACCGTCGTGCAGAGGGGTTGCAAAGGTCATCTGGAAATAGGAGTTTTCCACAGCTCTGTATTGTATTCATCCCTGAATCCTTTTTCGAGAGCAATCATCAATACACTAGAGTAAATAGAAAAGAGATACGCTGTGAAGTTTAATAAAGTATTGATAAATTAATGTAATACGCTAAAAATAAAGGAATATAAGATAATGTTTAATATGTTTTCATCATTCGGTTTCCCTCCTGCTGTGGATGGGGTTGATTATCTTTCACCTGAAGACGCCAAGAAGGGAATGGATACAGGACAATTCAAGGCAGTTGTAGATGTTCGGACACCTGGAGAGTATTACACAGCTCATATACCGGAATCGGAGCTTGCTCCCGTAATGAATGTTAATGGTCTTTTAGACAAGCTGGAGCAATATAAAAACGAAGAGATATTGCTCTACTGCAATACGAAAAACAGCTCCAGCATGGCGGCAAAGGTTTTGGCGACCGCTGGTTTTAAAAACCTTGCGGTATTGGACGGTGGTATCAGCGAGTGGAGCAAAAGGGGATATCCGATAGAGAATTAATCAGTCGCGGCGAGGCGCGCTGTCAGTGAGAGGCGCGTTTCGCTTGTAGACTTTTCAGAATAATTTCGATGTTTGCCCGTCCAGTCTATATGCAAATATCTCACATCGAACATTTCCTCCAACAAGATCATATAAAACTTCCATTTCACCTTGTAGCGACATCTGCATAGAGGGTGATTACACTTGCTATTAGTGAAAATGGAGGGATGCATAGTGGATGTTCAATCGATTAACTGGAGACATGTCCGGCTATCCCCATGTCAGCGGGCGGAACGATGGCATATCACTGAATGCAGGATTGCCAACGGGGAATGTTGCGCCCCAAACGAGTTTGATCCGTATGTGCCGCTAGAGGTAAGGGAGTTTACCAAAAAAATGCGCGCAATCGGCGTTACGCCACGATTTACGCAACGGCATTTTGAACTATGGGCCGCGCTGATCGAAATCCTTGGCGCCGAAATATTTGCGGAGCCTTTTCAATGGAACGAAGATGATGTCGCCTATCACCTGCTGGGATTCAAGCCGTAGTCTGTTTTTCTGATATTGGTTGGCGACAAGATTAAATACTTTGATGTGGCAGCCTCTTTTGGGGTATCGTTATTACTCTAAACTGTAGATTTGCAAGCTATATCAATACGCCAAAGGAGTCTTTTCTTACACAAGATGGAAAACCATATTGGTCCGTTCAAAGCGGTTGTTCTCGGCATTATACAGGGAGTGACTGAATATTTGCCGGTAAGCTCGTCAGGGCACCTTGTAATAGCGCAAAACCTTTTCGGCATGAAAGAGCCGGAGCTGTTTTTTGATATCGTTCTGCATATAGGGACGTTAGCCGCAGTGATTTGGTATTACCGGAAAGATATCCACGAAATTATTTCAGGAACAATAGTCGGAATTGTCGAGTTGAAAAATGGCGCAAAATTTCGTGAGGTAGTGGAAAGTCAGGGCGGATTCAGGCTCATGCTTCTCGTCATTATCGGTGTTATCCCAACAGGTTTGATAGGAATTGTTTTCAAGGACGATTTCGAACGCATGTTCGCGTCGGTTGGAGCTGTTGGCGTGATGTTGATAATCACAGGAGCCATACTTTTTATAACCCGTTTTACAACCGATAAGGGAAGAGGCGCTTTAAAAATGCACTGGTGGGAGGCTTTCCTTATAGGAGTCGCCCAAGGTTTAGCGATTACACATGGCATCAGCCGCTTCGGGGCTACTACTAGCCTGGCCCTGTTTTTTGGCATCGGCAGGGAGACCGCCGCTCGATACTCTTTTCTTATCGCCATACCGGCAATACTGGGGGCTCTTGTGCTAAAATTTGAGCCTAATGGGACAAACATTCATCTGCCAAGCCTTTTACTTGGGTTTGGTTCATCTATGGTTGTAGGCTACATGTGTCTCGTTCTTCTTGTGGCGCTTGTAAAGAGGGGGCGTTTGTCCTGGTTTTCATACTACTGTTTTCTTGCCGGCGGGCTGACACTGGCATATTTATAGGGAAAAACTAATGAAACACGCCGTAATAATGGCAGGTGGTAAAGGGACGAGGTTTTGGCCGCTTTCCCGTGAAGAACGTCCAAAGCAACTTTTGAAAATCGTCGGCGAAAGGACAATGATACAGGCCACGGTGGACAGGGTAGGGCTTATCGTTCCACACGAAAACATCCTCGTAATAACAGGAGCTTTACATCTCGATGAGATAAAAAACCAGCTTCCCGAGCTACCAAATAAAAATATCATCGCCGAACCTGTGGGGCGCAACACAGCTCCATGCATCGCTCTTGCCGCAATGGTTATAAAGCATCGCGACCCTGACGCGGTCATAGGCGTATTTCCTGCCGATCATGTAATGACGAAGCCTGGCGAGTTTGTAAAGACCGCGGAAGCTTTATTTGATGAGCTTGGAAAAAAACCGGACATGCTTGCCACCATGGGAATCAAACCTTCATATCCCGAAACCGGATATGGCTATATTCGACGCGGCGCGGCCATTAGCGGCTCCATTTATTCTGTAAGCGAGTTTTGCGAAAAACCGGACAAACAAAAGGCTTCTGAATATGTGAAAGGTGGTGAGCATTACTGGAACTCCGGTATGTTTTTCTGGAAAGTGAGCGCCATCCTCAATGAGCTGAACGAATTCCTGCCAGACCTGATGAGTAAGATCGCTCCTATTGAAAACGCTATAGGCTCCGACCGGTTTGATACGGCCATGAAAGAAACATACCCGTCTCTGCCTTCTATCTCCATCGATTATGGCGTTATGGAAAAAGCAGGGGCTAAAGGAAAAGCGCTTGTCGCCGTGGCGGACCCAGGGTGGAACGATGTCGGCTCGTGGCGGTCACTGTACGATCTTATGGAAGCCGATGATACAGGAGCCAGAAAACGAGGGCAGGTTGTAACAATAGATTCAAAAGGGACTCTTGTTCATAACGAAAAAAGGCTTGTCGCCGTGGTTGGTCTTGATGACATTATTGTCGTGGAGACAGACGACGCGATATTGATTTGTCACAAAGACCGCGCTCAAGAGGTTCGTGATATCACAGGGAAGCTGAAGGATATGGGACTGGGCGAATACCTGTAGCCCCAGCGACTCAATTCATTTTTTTTAGAGAATCTCTTAAATAATTATTTGCAATTGACAATTATTTGCAGGTCAGATACTTTAATATTAAAGTATCTATTTGGGAGCTAAAGCATTAATGAAAATATCAAAAACAAGTATTGCAGGAATAATCCTCGTCCCGGCTTTCATTATCGGATTGACGATGATGATGATGGCTGGGTCAAAGGGAACGAACCCGGGTGATATCACCCCTGAGGTTGCGAAGCGATATATCGACGAAGGCAAGATCGATCTTATTCTGGATGTAAGAACACCTCAGGAATGGAACGGCCCTTTAGGGCGGATACAGAATTCAAAGCTGATTCCGGTTCAGGTTCTGTCGGAGAAGCTTGGCGATATCAAGGACTATAAGGACAAGACGATTCTGGTTTACTGCCATACAGGGAGTCGGTCCAGCTATTCTCAAAAACTTATGAAGGCGGCTGGATTTAACAAGGTTTTGAATTTGGCTGGTGGAATTGTTGAGTGGAAAAGAAAAGGGTATGGAACTGTTAAAGGATGATGACAAAAGCTGAACCATAATGGGCACGCATCATAAAGGGTCGGAAAAAGAGGTAAGGGCTCTAAACACGTTTATTAAGCTTGTCAGGGCTTCAGAGTCACTCGTTTCGCGGTCACTTCCCATAATGACCGCCGCTGGACTTACACTGAGCCAGTTCGACGCGCTTGAGGCTTTATACCATCTTGGCCCTCTTTGCCAGAAGGAGCTTGGCCAGAAAATGCTTAAAAGCGGCGGGAATGTCACCATGGTGGTAAATAATCTTGAAAAAAATGGACTGGTAAAACGTTTTCGACGTGATAACGACAGGCGGTATATTACCGTCCACATAACTAAAAAGGGGACGAATATAATTAAAAAGCTGTTCCCAATAATCGTAACCAGGATAACAGAGGAAATGTCTGTGCTAACAGTCATGGAGCAGAAACAGTTAGGTGAGATGCTCAGGAAAGTAGGCATCGGAAAGGAGATGGTTTGTGGTAATCTGATTTTTTCAAGGGTAAGAAATATATCTTAACGAATATTAATTTTAACGACAATCTATAGGAGACAAATGATGAGCGACCCGATTATAGCTGGGAAAAATCCTGTCATTGTAAAACTCGAAAAAGGCACACATTATTGGTGTTCCTGTGGACATTCAGATAATCAACCATATTGCGATGGCGCGCATAAGGGAACCGGGATGGAGCCTCTCGAATTTTCAATTGACGAGGCTAAAGAGGTGGCTCTTTGCATGTGCAAGCAAACAAAAAATCCTCCGTATTGCGACGGATCGCATAACAATCTTTAATATGTAACTAATTTTACCGGGAGAAATAACGATGTTTCGCAGATTTACACTATTCATAGTTTTCGCCCTGGTGTTGTTTTCGGCTCCAGTATTTGCGGCGCCATACACCATTGATACGGCGCATACACGCATCGGGTTTGGCGCAAAACATATGGTAATAAGCACTGTGCAAGGAGAATTCGAAAAATTTTCCGGCGCATTTGAAATGGACGGCAATGGCGTCTTAGAGAGCGTTAAGGCGCTAATTGATGTCGGCAGCATTAATACCAGGGACGACAAAAGAGATAATCATTTGCGTAGCCCTGATTTTTTTAACGTAGAAAAGTTTCCAACGATAACGTTTGTTTCGAAAAAAGTGACGCATGATGGAAACAAATATACAATTGTTGGAGACCTTACTATCAAGGCCGTCACCAAGCCTGTCACACTCACAGGAGAAGTGCTTGGTCAGCTAGTAGACCCATGGGGGAATCACCGTGTGGGTTTCCATGCCGGAGGAAAAATAAACCGCAAGGACTTTGGAATAAATTTCAATAAAATACTGGATACAGGTGGGCTTGTCGTCAGCGACATGGTCACTATCACGCTTGATATCGAAGGTATTCAGAAGAAGTAGTTTAGCGAGGCGGGTTCCGTTTATACGCGGAGCCCGCGCGTTTTACGTTTAGTAAACATATTATTGCCCCGCTCCACACACGCAATCCCTCCTTTAAACCATATATAACCCGGCTCGACAATTCCATATCCCGTTGAAAGAGCTAAAACCTGATGCGGAATGTAATGAAATATTATAAAATATCAATAATATATATAAAATCATTTAAGCGTTTCCACTTATGGATGAAAAGGAAATTGGAGGGCTTTTTAAAAAGTATGCCAAGTCACGGATTACGATAGTAAAAAGGACTGTGGCCGAACGTCGGCATGCAAAAAAAATTCTTCGTGATGATGGTTTCGCCGATGTTGTCGAATATGAAACATTTGATGACGCTTGGGCGGCCATGCAACTAAAGCCCACACATGTTCTTGTCTTCTCAATCGCTACACCTGAAGGAGTGATGTTCTTTGACAACATCATAGAGTCCACCCGGTATAAAAAAACTCCGCTTATTATCTTCTCAGCCAAAATCAAGGAACATCAGAAAATTTATTCCAGCGCGGATATTATCGCCGAATGGGAAGAGGCTCCTATAAACGCTTTCAAGGTGGAGCAAGCTCTTGCCAGGGTTCTTGAAAATGGAGTGGTCGAAAAGAATCAGACCAGCACGGAGTCGGCTGCTTTAGCGCATTATACGAATGCGGTTAAGGCTCTTTATGATGATGCCTTCGATGAGGCAAAGGCGTTATTACGGATGTCCCTGAAAGAAAATCCTGAATTTCTTGAAGCCTATATGAAGATGGCCGAAGCGTTGATCGGTCTGGAAGATTATACGACGGCAAAACGGGTTCTTGAAAAAGCTTCGTCACTCTCTTCCGATGATTCCAGGATAATGTTGTTACAGGCGAAAATATCGGCGGCGGACGATACTCAGGATGAGGCTGTTATCCTGTTTGACAAAATGGTTGAGAAAAATAATCAGGACACATATTTCATCATAGAAATAGGAAATATAGCAATTGGCAAAGGATGGATGGAAGACGCTATCCGATATTTTGAAATGGCCAGGGAATCCGGCCCCGACCTTATCCACCCATATAACCGGCTTGGAACAGCTCATTCGCGCGCGGGTCATTTTGACACGGCGCTTGAAATGTATAATAAAGCTCTTAAGATCGACAATAATGATGCGGGAATATATTTCAACATCGGTATGACACTTTGTCGCAAGGAAGACAATCAACAAGCTTTGGAAAACTTCAGAAAAGCCGCCAAGCTGGACTCGACCTTGACAGAATCACATAAATGGATAGAAAAGCTGGAGAATGAATCTAATTGAAACGCC
>CAYNDB010000076.1:10776-12495 GCA_964395915.1 uncultured Nitrospinota bacterium
ATGGCGTAAGCTCCAACTGTTGCGCCGCGATGGATAGAGACGTTCGGTCCGATAGAAGCTCCAGTTTCTATAATCGCTTCTTGGTCTATGTAAACCGGCTCTTTTATAGATACGCCATGAGGCGTATCATAGGGTGTCGCTCGATTATATTCTTTTAGCTTCCCCATCACCGCGCGATGATAATTCTCGGTTGTCCCGGCGTCTGTCCAGCTCCAGTCCACTTTCACGCCATAAAGTTTTTCTCCGTTGTTTACCATTGGAGCGTAGACCTGATCCGATATGTTCACCATATCGCTCGGCGGCATGAAATTAAAAATCTCTGGCGATAGAATTGATACGCCTGTGAACATCAATTTATCAGAGGCGCTGTCATGACCTGGTCCGATCGCGTCAAGGAAACGGGTGATCTTATTATTGGAATCGATAGACAAAGCGCCATATTCCATATTGTTGGAACGCAGGGCAAGGGTAGCTGTCGCCTCTTTATCCTTATGAGCTTTGATAAGCGTATCCCACTCCACATCCACAAGAATATCGGAGTTTAGAACAACGAAATCATCGCTATCGAGCCATCTCCTCGCATATTTTATTCCCCCGCCTGTGCCGAGCAGGCTTGGCTCATGTGAGATTTTTATCTCTACGCCAAAGTCACGGGATCCCAGAAAGTCGATTATCTGCTCGCTTAGGTAACACACATTGATGACTATATGGTTGGGATTTATCTTTTTAACTTTGTCTATGGCGATTTCGAGCAAGGTTTTGTCGAGTATCGGAAAGAGTGGCTTTGGCATACGCTCCGTATGCGGCAAAAGCCTCGCGCCGAACCCCGCGGCCAGAATCATTCCGTTCAATTATTAACCTCTTGGCTTAAAAACGTAAGCAAGTTACAATGCCCGACTATTCTATTATCAGTAGACGCTAATAAAAAGGAGTAATCGTGGGATTCAATTGCGGGATCGTCGGACTGCCAAACGTAGGCAAATCGACGATATTCAATGCGCTCACTGCGGCTGGCGCGCAGGCGGGGAATTTCCCCTTTTGCACGATCGAGCCAAATGTGGGTATCGTGCCGGTTCCGGATAAAAGATTGGCGCGACTTGCGGAGATAGCGCACTCAAAAAAGATCATCCCGACGACTCTTGAGATTGTCGATATAGCAGGGCTTGTGGCGGGCGCAAGTAAAGGCGAAGGGTTGGGCAACAAGTTCCTCGGCCATATTCGTGAGGTGGACGCCATAGCGCATGTCGTCCGGGGTTTCACCGATGAAAACGTCACCCATGTGGAAGGTGTTGTGAACCCGGAGAGCGATATCGAAGTGATACGAACAGAGCTTATTCTGGCGGATATAGACGCGCTGGAAAAAAGAATAGCGTCTTGCCAAAAGGGTAAGAAGCGAGGGGAGAAAGAGCTTGTGGAGGCTGTGCCAAAATATGAAGCCCTGCTTGAAAAACTGAATGGCGGGATGACGGCGAGACAGGCTGTGGGGGAGGATGATATCGGGTTTTACAAAAACCTGTTCCTTATCACCGCAAAACCGATGCTCTATATATTAAACGTCGATGAAGATGGCCTTACCGAGGACTCGGAGATCATGAAGTCTGTACGCAAAATTGCGGAAAATGATGGCGCGCCGGTCATTGCGATCTGCGGTAAAATAGAGGAAGAGCTTTCCGAGATGGAGCCTGACGACAGGGTGGAATTCCTGAAAGATATGGGGCT
>CAYNDB010000077.1:0-12293 GCA_964395915.1 uncultured Nitrospinota bacterium
TTGTCATTCTGAGCAAAGCGAAGAATCTCAACCATCAATATTCTAAACGTCGTAAGATTCACTTCGTGTTTGACAGCGTGGCGACTTTTTCAATAGCCTGCCAAGTTGTCGGGTCATCCCAGAGTCGCCAAATACGCCGCGATAATATCCCCGCCCCACAACAGCGATATCAATGCCGCAATGGCGAGAAACGGGCCGAACGGTATCCTGTCCTTCCTTCCCTTGCCAAACGCTATCATCGCTATTATCCCAACGACCGCGCCCAATATTGAAGCGAGAATTATAGTTAGCAACACAAGCTTCCACCCGAGAAAAGCGCCGATACCGGCCATAAGCTTTATATCGCCGCCGCCCATCCCTCCCGGATACGCCATCGCAAGAAGATAAAATATCCCGCCGCCGAGAACCGCGCCGATTAACGCGCCTTGAAAACCTATCGGAAGCATAGGTGAGATCGCCAGCCCTAATATGGTCCCGTATACCGTGATCTCATCCGGAATGATCTGGAAATCGAAATCTATAAAAGTAACCGCTATAAGCGCCCATACCAGAAGAAGGTAGAAAAGCGTTTCGGGAGTTATGCCAAATTCCCTCGCAACCGCCCATGTCAACACGCCGGTTAAAAGCTCCACAAAAAAATATCGTGAGGAGATAGTAACGCCGCAATCCCTGCATTGCCCCATGAGAAGCGCCCAGCTAATAAGGGGGATGTTGTCCCAAGCGCGGACCGGGGAGCCGCATTCCGGGCAGTGGGAGCCGGGGCTGACGACAGAGATATTCATCGGCATGCGGTATATGACGACGTTTAAAAAACTGCCGACGCAAAGCCCGACTATAAATGTGTAAGCTTCAAAAAATAAGGGTGGTATGTTCAATTTAATAAAAGAATGCCAATGAGATCCTTCGCCTTCGGCTCAGAATGACACATAGCTGTCATTCTGAGGAACATATGCGACGAAGAATCTACACAATTCCAAAAAATATAATTAATCCCTATCTACCAACTCTTCCAGTTTTTCAAACGCGATTCCTCTGGCCGTCTCGCCTGAAAATCCGCGGCGAACAAGGTGGTCGTACAACTTGCGGCGCATCGATTTTTTATCCAGTCCCCGCTTGAACGTCCGCGCCTTTTTCCTCGCCGCCTCCATCGCAACACGCCATTCGCCATCGTCGGCTCCATACTGAGCTTCCAGCGCTTTTTCTATTATCTCATCGCCGAAACCTTTGCGCATAAGGTCTATTCTAAGCCTTTGCGGACCGATACGCATCTTTTTAACTCTTGCGTTGGCGAAACCCAGGCAATAACGGATATCGTCGATATAACCACGTTCGACGAGCCGTTCGATAGTTTTATCGATATCGGCTTTGTCGAACTGTTTGGCCCGAAGTTTTACGCGCAGTTCATGGGCGGAGTGGTCGCGCCGGGAAAGGTATCTGTACGCCTGGGCTAAACAGGACGGCTTTTCAGCCATGACCACAGTATAAACTTGCGTTACGCTTCGACTACTTCGACAGTGGGCTTCTTCGGGGCCACGGGAGGTTCCTCGGCGAGAGGTAGGCCCATTTTCTCCCGTAGCTTGTTTTCAAGCTCGAACGCAGTTTCCGGATAGTCACGCATAAACTTTTTGGCGTTCTCTTTCCCCTGCCCTATTCGCTCCTCGCCATAGGAATACCAGGCTCCAGATTTTTGCACGAAGCCATGCTCCACACCGAGGTCGATAAGATCGCCCTCCTTGGAGATACCTTCGCCATACACCATATCGACCTCAGCGTTACGAAACGGAGGGGCCAGCTTGTTTTTCACAATCTTGACGCGTGTCCTGTTTCCGACAGGCTCTCCCTGATCCTTAATCGTCGCGATTCTGCGAATATCGATACGAACGGAGGAATAAAACTTGAGAGCGTTTCCACCCGTCGTGGTTTCCGGATTGCCGAAAGTGACGCCAATCTTCTGGCGAAGCTGGTTGATGAATATAAGACAGGTTTTCGACTTTGATATGATAGCGGTAAGTTTGCGCAACGCCTGGCTCATCAGACGCGCCTGCAACCCCATCTGGGCATCGCCCATATCGCCTTCAAGCTCCGATTTCGGCACAAGGGCCGCAACCGAATCCACAACTATAACGTCTATCGCGCCGGAGCGCACAAGCGTCTCCGCAATCTCAAGCGCCTGCTCTCCGTTATCCGGCTGGGAGATTATCAGGTTGTCTATATCGACACCAAGGTTATTGGCGTATGAAGGGTCGAAAGCGTGCTCTGCGTCTATAAAAGCCGCATGCCCGCCCATTTTTTGCGCTTCTGCGATTATATGCAGGGTCAACGTCGTTTTACCTGAGGATTCCGGCCCGAATATTTCCACAACACGCCCTCTTGGCGCCCCACCAATACCGAGAGCGGCGTCGACCGATAAAGACCCTGTGGAAATAACGCCTATAGGCTCACTGAGGTTGGAATCATCGCCAAGACGCATGATGGCGCCTTTCCCGAACTGTCTTTCAATCTGCGTAAATGCGTTCTCCAACGCCCTTTTTTTATCGTTATTTTCCCTGGCCATCGGCTCTCCTTTTAGGCTGTTCAGGTTAATATTTTCGTTAACTGGGCTTAATTATATCGGAACAATCCTAAAAGTAAACGAAAAAAAAGCAAAAATGACGAACAGTTAACAATTACAAAAGGTTACATATAATTTACCCTTATAATAGCAAGAAAAAAGGTATGATACCTACTATTTTTTTGTGATATTCAACTTACCGGCAGTCTGGAAATAAAATCTCTCTAAAATCAAACAGGCTCTTTACAACGCGTAAATTTCAGCCTTGCAATTGAGCCTTTGCCTGGCTCTGATTCTATGACAAGGGAGCCATTGTTAAGTGAAGTAATCTCCTCGCAAATGGAGAGGCCAAGGCCCGTGCCGCGTTCTCCGGCTGTTCCGAACGTGGATACTTTTTCCGACAGATCAAATATTTTCTCAAGGCGTTCAGCGTCCATCCCCACGCCATTGTCTTGAACCACGATCTCGACATTTTCACCATCGCTTACAGCGCCAAGTGTTACTTTGCCTCCAGTCTCGGTGAACTTTATGGCGTTCGATAACAAGTTGTTAACTACCTGGATCATCTTTTCCATATCTACGTTGAGCCATATATCCTCGCTACGGTTCACGACAATCTTTATTCCTTTATCCTTCGCCATCTGTTTCAGCATCAACACGCTCTCTTTTATGATATCCCCGGCCTTGGCTGGACCTCGCTTTATCTCCATGGCGCCTCTCTGGATCCGGGAAATATCTATCAAATCCTCAACAAGCTTCAACTGATGCAAAATAGATTTTCTGAGTGTTTCAAGTATATTTTGTTGCCTCTCCGTAAGTGGTTCCTTTTTACTGTCGAGCATCAGGTTTACAAGACCGATGTTTGAGGTTAAAGGAGATCTTAGGTCGTGCGAGATGAACGAGAACATCTTGTCCTTGAAATCGTCCAGCGCTTTCAGTTGACGGGTCTGATTGCGCAACGCCATCAATACCTTTTTATGTTTTGAAATATCGCTTATGGCGGCGGTAAAAAAGCTGTCACCGTAAGATTCAGATTCTATTATTGTCTCTTCGATTCTTATTTCAACAGGAAATACTGTTCCGTCCTTCCTCAAGCCTTCCATCTCAACCCGTTTTCCTAATATACTGGGCTTCCCGGTTTTGATGTACCTTTTCATGCCGACCTCATGATCCGCCCTGAATCTCTCTGGTATAAGTATCTTGATATCAAGACCAATCAGTTCATCTTCCGAATAGCCGAAAATATTAGATACTTCCCTGTTAATGAAACGTATGCGGGAATCGCGCCCGATAACTATGACGCCTTCTCCTACAGTATTGAGTATTGCGCTGTTACGCTGCTCGGAAAGTCTGAGATTCTCCTCGGATATTTTCGCCTTGGTCACATTCTGTTTTACGGAGACGAAATTCGTAATGACACCCCGCTCATCCTTTATCGGCGAGATGGATGCGTGGTCGTAATAGATAGAGCCGTTCTTGCGCTTATTGATGAACTCTCCAGTCCAGACTTCGCCAGACATGATTGTTTCCCAGAGGTCTTCGTAAAACATTTTGTCATGTTTTCCGCTTTTCAGTAAACGCGGATTAGAGCCTATGACCTCTACTCTTGAATAACCGGAAATTTTTTCAAAGGCCTGGTTCACATACAAGATAGTCCCATCCACATCTGTTATGACGATAGCTTCGTACGCATTTTCTATCGCCGCTCTAAACCTTGCCGAATCTTCACGCAGCTTCAGCGACTGCGGTCGATCGTCGATCACTATAAGATATCCGCCGTTTCCGTTTACATCTTTTTCACGGGAGATAGAATAAAAAATATGACGCTCCAAGCCATTTACCACAATCCTCGTAATGCCGGAGCGCTCCGCGGAAGAGCCCAGCGCTTTATCCGGGTCGTGTATAGGAACGCTATCGGCGGGAATAAACGGAATTGATATTTCAGACCATTTGCGGCCTATGACAGGGCTGTCGAGATTAAACAACTGTTCAACAGCAGGGGTGGCGGCGACAATACAAAGGTCGCCGTCGGCTACAACGATGCTTTCCTTTATAAACCGTAAAACGGAATCAGCCACTTGCGCACCTAAACTGAGATTCAACAGGACAAGTCAGTTTATCATATAAGCGCAGTAGCGGCTTATAACCCTCTATGGGAAATAGAGAGATTAAAATAACCGCCGGTCGTTATGCCCGACGGTTATGCTCAGATTAAAACCAAACTAAATGTTGAGATGGGCTAACGATTCCTTGACGGCCTGAGCCGATTTCTGGAGCGCGGCGTTCTCCTCGTCGGTGAGAGGCAGCTCGATGACCTTCTCCACACCAGACCAGTTGAGCATGACAGGAACACCCATGAACAATCCGTCAAGTCCGTATTCACCTTCGAGATAGGCGGCCGCAGGTATGATACGGTTCTTTTCCAGGATGATCGATTCCGCCATATTCACAACCGAAGACGCAGGCGCGTAATATGCGGAGCTGGTTTTGAGCAGGCTGACTATTTCTCCACCACCTTTACGGGTTCTGGCCACAATCTCATCGATTTTATCTTTTGATAGCAGTTCAGTAATTGGTATACCGGCGACAGAAGAGAAACGCGGCATCGGAACCATATCATCTCCGTGAAGACCGAACACTGTCGCATGAACGTCTTCATTGGATACTCCAAGCTCCATCGCTATAAATGAGCGAAAGCGTGTTGAATCTAGCACACCAGCCATGCCGACGATACGGTGTTTGTCGAGCCCGGAAGCCTGCTTCGCCACCCATGCCATGGTATCGAGCGGGTTGGTGACAACGATCATGAAACAGTCCGGCGAATATTTCGTGGCCTGTTCAGCGCATGATTTGACGATCATGGCGTTTTTGTCACGCAAATCCTCACGAGTCATGCCAGGCTTACGCGCAAGGCCGGCTGTTATCACAACGATATCGGATCCTGCGGTATCTTCATAATCGTTGGTTCCAACTACTTTTGAATCAAACCCCTCCAGCGGGGCGGACTCCGTAATATCGAGAGCCTTCCCTTGCGGCAACCCTTCAACCACGTCAATAATATGGATATGCCCCAGCTTTTTATATGCCAGGAGTTGAGCGCATGTCGCGCCGACGTGACCTGCTCCTATAACGGTAATCTTTTTTTTAGCCATAATTAAATCCTTTATCGCCTATTATGTTTTCAATACTATACTTCGTTAAATATCCAACCAAAATATCGATAAGCCTTAAGCATTGGCGGCCGCGTAACCAAGCTTGCCACCAGCGGCCAATACCTCGAGATCTTTACCGCCCATTGGATGTGTCACCTTGATATCAATACCCTTGGTCTTGTTATGAAGACCGATTTTGCCATCTGTAACGCCTGATAAGTCCACCACAAGCTTATCACCCTGGTCGATCTTTTTGAAATCGGATTCTTTTGCAAACGTCAGCGGAACTATGCCGAAGTTTATCAGGTTTGCCACATGTATCCTGGCGAACGATTTGACGATGACAGCCTTGACCCCTAAATACTTCGGCGCAATAGCCGCATGCTCGCGGGAAGAGCCTTGGCCATAGTTGGTTCCGCCTATAATGAACCCTCCGCCAGCGGACTTTGCCCTCTCGGGGAAAGACGTATCGACGCTTTCAAACACAAACTTGGATATCTCCGGCACATTGGAGCGCAACGGCAAAATCCTTGCGCCCGCCGGCATGATGTCGTCTGTCGTGATATTGTCCCCGGTTTTCAATAACACAGAGCCTGTCAGAGTTTTCGGCAACTTGTCGAAATCCGGCAACGGAGCGATATTCGGTCCGCGAAGAATTTCTATTTTCGCGGACTTCGCCAGCGTAGTCGGTGAGATTACCATGTTGTCGTTCACTTCAAACTTTTTCGGTAACGATACTCGGACAGGTTTCATTTTCAGTTTTCGTGGGTCGGTCATTTTGCCGGTCAACGCGCACGCCGCGGCGGTCTCCGGGCTGACAAGATAAACACCTGCGTCCTTAACGCCGGAGCGGCCCTTGAAATTTCTGTTAAACGTACGGACCGAAATCCCTTCACTATTAGGCGCCGCGCCCATACCGATGCACGGCCCGCAGGCTGATTCCAATATTCTCGCGCCTGCCGCTATCATCCAGGAAAGAGCCCCGGAGTCTGACATCATCTTGAACACCTGCTTGCTACCGGGTGAGATCATTAGCGAAAGATCGGGGCTGATCGTTTTTCCTTTAAGCATTTTGGCTACAACCATTAGGTCGCGATAGGAGGAGTTTGTGCAAGAGCCTATGGCGACCTGTGATACTTGTAACCCTTTAAGCTTCTGAACTGTTGTAACGTTATCAGGCATATGTGGCTTAGCGACCATTGGAATAAGCTTGTCGAGATTAATGACGATCTGTTCGTCATACTTGCAGCTCTTATCGGCCTTAAGCTCCACCCAGTCTCCTGCCCTGCCCTGCGCTTTTAAAAACTCCAATGTTTTCTTGTCGCTAGGGAATATGGATGTTGTAGCCCCAAGCTCGGCGCCCATATTCGTAATGGTGGCCCTGTCCGGGACACTTAAGGACTTGAGAGCCGGTCCACTGTATTCGACGACTTTACCGACTCCGCCTTTAACCGTAAGTCTGCGCAGGACTTCCAGAATAATGTCTTTAGCCGATACGAAAGGCTGAAGCTTGCCTTCAAGACGGATATTTAGGACTTCAGGACATGTAAGCTCGAACGGTTTTCCCGCCATCGCCATGGCCACATCCAGCCCTCCCGCTCCGATGGAGATCATTCCAAGACCGCCTTGTGTCGGTGTGTGGCTGTCGGACCCTAAAAGTGTCTGCCCTGGCGCGCCGAACCGCTCCAGATGCACCTGATGGCAAATACCGTTGCCCGGACGCGAGAAATGAATCCCGTATTTCGCCGCAATAGACTGCAAATAGCGATGATCGTCAGCGTTTTTAAAATCGGTCTGCAAAGTGTTGTGGTCAACATATGAAACAGACAGCTTGGTTTTCACTCTCGGAATACCGAGGGCTTCAAACTCAAGATACGCCATTGTGCCGGTGGCGTCCTGCGTTAATGTCTGGTCTATTACGATAGAAATCTTTTCTCCCGGCGTAAGTTCTCCGTCAACAAGGTGGCTCTTTAATATTTTCTGTGTAAGGTTCAGTCCCATAACCGCAGTTTCCAATAAGTTTGTTCATGTGATAACCAGTTATACGCATGTTCAATAGCCGAACGGCGAAGTTGAATTTTGTTTTATTTACGCTATGGTGTCAAGTTTATTTGTTAAGATTTCCCTCCCCCCTGAATGGGGGAGGCGCAGGTGGGGATAAAGAATATCACCCCGCGCGCCTGACGCAGTATCCCGTCGCCACAATTGAGATGTCGAACTAAATCCGGCATCTCAATTGAAAGGTTGCAAAACCTATATTTTCGGCAGATACCTTTCAGGGTCTACCGGCATGCGGTTGAGCCGCAGCTCGAAATGAAGATGATAGCCTGTCGTCCTGCCGGAGTCTCCTACAGTTGCGATTCGTTGCCCACGCCTTACCCTTTCTCCCTGACGCACGAGGTTGCGCCGGTTATGCGCATATACCGTGATGGCGTTTCTGCTATGCTTGATGATAACCACCCTGCCATATCCAGACGGCCCCCAGCCTGAGTAAATAACGGAACCACCTGCGGCGGCCATAATTGTCGTTCCCTTGCGGGCTTTCAAGTCTATACCGTCATGTTTTTTGGATGATCTGATACCGAAGCGTGAGCTTACCCTGACCTTTTTCAACGGCCAGATAAATTTTATATTCGTCTTAGGAGCGGAGCCCCTCCTGCCGGAGGAGGCTCTTGTTTTCCGGCTTGTCCCGGGAATAACAAGCCTCGTCCCGATCTTGATGTCGCGCACATCCTTGATTCTGTTTAGTTTTTTAAGGCTGGACACCGAAACTCTGTATCTCCGCGCAATACTGGACAACGTTTCCCCTTTGCGCACGATATGAGTTTTCGATCTGGCAAAAGTTTTCCCGTAGCCTTTCCCGCTTCGGCTATATGTCTGCTTCCGTATGGAGTCTTTACTTGCGCAGGAGAGCGCCGTGATAGAGAGTAGCAAAGCAACCAAAAGAAGAGGCGCCGCTTTCCTAAAACCGATGGGTGTGAAAGCTTTCCTTGGGTTTTGATTCATATACGCGCTTAAATCAGTTCAAAAGCTTTTTCGACAGCATCGACAGGCGCTTCAGCGCAAACAACACCTTCAACTGAGCCCCATTTTCCTATAGCCACCACAGGTTTACCGGTTTTTAACGCTATGGCGATTTCTGAAAGTGTTCCCGATCCGCCAGACACCGCTATCAGCGCCTGAGCCGTGTGGACGACAATTACGTTTCTGGCGTGCCCCATACCTGTAACCACTGGGATATCTATATACGGGTTTACATCATCCCTGCTGTCTCCCGGCGTCACGCCGATAGTGAGTCCGCCTTTTTCACGAGCGCCACGAGCCGCGGCCTCCATCACCCCCCCAAGACCACCACATACGAGCGCGGCGCCCCTTTCCGCTATCAGGGCGCCTACCGACCTTGCGATTTCCCCGGTAGCGCTGTCGCATGAACCCGCGCCGATAACTCCTATCACCGTCAGCGTCTCGTTCGCTCCAGAAGCTGGAAAGAGAGTCATTTATCTTTCATCACCTTCATGCCGAGACGTTTTTTGATCTCGTAATAGCGTTCCTTCAATATCCGCTCATGGTTCTCCTCGTCTTCGATGAGCCTTTCGAACATCTGTTTTACTTCGTCGTTCTTCGCATATTGCAAGGCATGACGATATCGCGCCGCAGACGTCTGCTCATCGAGAATGGCCTCTTCGTAAATTTTAAGGAGTTTCTCTTCAATAAATTTTTCTGAATCAGGCATCTTGCGCTCCCAAAATAAAATTAACCTACTTACGATTACAGATAGTGACTCTATTGAATTTTAGTTGCGGAGATTCACTTCATGAACGACGATTTTACGTCATCCTGAGCCTTCGGCGAAGGATCTCAACAATAGCAAATATTCAAACTGAGATACCGCCCGATTTTACTACGGATGGGCCAAAGGTTACACCCTTGACATTGGGTCGAAAAGTTTCTGATGCTCTTCAAGCGCCATTTTGTCCGTCATTCCGGCTATATAGTCACAGATAAGCCTGTGTTTATTTTCGCTCTCAAGATGTTTTTTCACGTTCGGAATCAATAGCTCCGGACGCTCATCGTAGGCTTTGAACAGGTCGGTGACTACTCTAAACGCCTTCACCTCCATCCTTACAACGCGGTAGCTTTTGTACATGTTCTCACGTAAAAATATTTTAAGCTCCTTGTGCGCCTCAAGCATATCCTCTGAAAAAGTCGCCACTTTCTCATTTTGCGCCCTTGCCTCATCAGCGCTTCCAATTGACAAACGTTTCACATTATCGACGGTTTGCTTTATCAAATCGGTGACCTGCG
The DNA here is from genome assembly GCA_964395915.1 of uncultured Nitrospinota bacterium. Lineage (GTDB taxonomy): Bacteria > Nitrospinota_A > UBA7883 > UBA7883 > JAJRTC01 > CAYNDB01. The sequence continues at coordinate 10,009 of CAYNDB010000077.1, forward strand.
CATTGATGATTCCCCGTATGACCTGATATTTCAGAAGTTTGCCCGACAGCCGTTCCCCGCCCGGAACTTGTGACAGAATACTGCTCCAAAGCTTGGTTTCCTTGAGGCTTTCCATATCCAAAAGCCCGGATGTCAGGCCGTCATCGAGGTCATGGGAGTTGTATGCTATTGAATCCGCCAGGTCGGTAATCTGCGCTTCCACAGATGGATTTGGATACTTTTTGAATTCGCTGGTTGATTCGTCGTCACGTTTCGCATGACGGGCGATCGCCTCTCGCGTCTCCCATGTCAGGTTGAGCCCGCGAAAGTCCGGGTAATGGCTCTCAACATGATCGACAAGCCTCATCGTATGCAGGTTATGTTCGAACCAGCTTCCTTCTTTTACCATAAGCTCGTGCAGGGCTTTCTCTCCTGAATGGCCGAACGGCGGATGGCCAAGGTCATGCGAGAGGGCGATAGCTTCGCACAGATCGGCGTTCAGGCGTAACATGCTGGCTATCGACCTTGCTATCTGCGCCACTTCGATGGTATGCGTCAAACGTGTGCGATAGTAGTCGCCTTCGTGATAAACAAATACCTGGGTTTTGTATTCCAGACGCCGGAATGCGGAGCAGTGTACGACCCTGTCCCGGTCGCGCATGTAGGCTGTGCGGTATGGATGCTCCTCTTCCTTGTGGAGCCTGCCGCGGGATGATGAGCTGACCGAAGCGAACGGCGCAAGAAGCTCCTTCTCAAGCCGCTCCGCCTCCAGCCTGTCTCTTACAATTTGAATATTGATTAACCAAATATGTTTTCCGGCGCAAGCAATCGCTCCACCGGTTTACCGTTTATAAAATGGCTTTCGAAAATCTCCTCCACGTCATTCTCAGACACGTTCGTATACCAGACGCCTTCCGGGTAGACTACGACTATCGGCCCCATCTCACAAGGCCCAAGGCAAGAACGCACACCGGACACCATGACCTTGTCGAACATTTGTCGCTGCATAAGCTGATCGGCGAACTTCTGCCATACGCTCATAGAGCCGCGAGTAGCGCAGCTTCCTTTAGGATGACCTTCCGGCCTCTGGTTTGTGCAAATTAACACGTGATGCGCAGGTTTTGGCATTTCCTATATCTCCAAAGCAAAAAATTATTATCTAGTTCAAACTTATGATGAAGCTGTCATGGTCGTGAAAAGCGAGACAGACAGCAGGTTTTATAAAGTCTAAAAATATACCACGAAGGGAAATGAATCGCCAGAATTTGTCATTGCGAGAAAGTGGCGCGGCCACACCGAGTTAACGACGCGGCAATCTAGTGAGAAAACAAGTTATCTTTAATTATCCCCATCCAGCCCCAGCGTCCTGCGCACCATCGGGCTTGTCTCCGCGTATTTATGGCACAGGTCGCACTGGCTGATGACCTTCTTTATGTTGATTAGGCGTCCATCGTCCGAGCGTTCTGCGTGGACAGTGTGACATTGCCAGCAGGCGACTTGTTTCATACCGTTGTGGCTGTTGAAGCTGTGGAAGCTCAACGGGCCGGCTTTACCCTTCAACTTGTCATGACACTTAAGGCAGAGAGCGTCGGTTATCGGATACTCTATCTCTTTCGGTTCATGGAAACTCGCGAGAAAATATCTGAACGTGTTCTTGATCTCGATATACGCGATTTCGACTTTGCCACGCCAATCGACCCCCTTGTGGCAATCGGGACATCCCAAAGCCCCGCTGTCGAGCCTGTAATGAACTCCCGCAAGGCTTTGGACCGGATTGGCTCTCATCAAATCCATCTTTGGCTGATGCAGCGCTTTGCCGCCTGAGAGATGGCACGATACGCAAAAGTCCGGGTCTTTTTTTAGCGTCTCCCCGTAGAAGTAACCGCCCGCCGCAAGAAATGGCGCTAGCGCAATAGAGAGTAAGATAAGCTTAATTTTTCCGCGACGCGACATTACTGAATTTTTCTTTACGATACCTTGCGACTCCTAACTTACGTCAGTGTCTTCGTTTGAAATAGCGTACAAATATATTTTGGTTATGGAGATTCTTAGCTTCGCTCAGAATGACGGTCTTTTTGTCATCCTGATCCATTGGGAAGGATTTCATCACTATTCTTGTCAACCTGAGACACTATCCAACTTACACATCAGCCATCACGGCGGAAACAAACAGAGACGGTAATATATATTATGATATTTTACAGAGACGGGAAACAGGACTTAACGATAATCGATCGCTACAAACCGGCTTTCATATTCTCCACAAGCCGTCGCAATCCCTCTTTTGTGTCAATGGCTGGAGAGTA
>CAYNDB010000078.1:0-11823 GCA_964395915.1 uncultured Nitrospinota bacterium
CACATACGCCCTGTCACAGATTTTAAGTGAGCGTTTTACGTTTTGTTCGACAAGCAACACGGTGACACCGCTATCGTTGATAAGTTTTATGATTTTAAAAGTTTCCTGCGCAAGTAATGGTGAAAGCCCAAGCGATGGCTCATCGAGCATAAGAATTTTTGGCAACCCCATAAGGCCACGCCCAACAGCCACCATCTGCTGTTCTCCACCACTTAATGTCCCGGCGAGCTGTTTTCTCCGTTCCAGCAATCGTGGAAACAACTCGTACACCCATTCCAGCGTCTCTTCCCTTTTATTTTTAGCCTTGGGCGACAACGAGCCCATGATCAGGTTTTCTTCAACTGTCATCTCCGCGAAAAGACGCCTTCCTTCCGGCACATGGACTATGCCATGACGAATAATTTTGTCAGCGGGTGTTTGGTCCAGACGAACATTGTCAAAAGTTATCGAGCCTTTTGCAGGGCGCAACAGGCCTGATAATGTCCTGATTATAGTTGATTTGCCGGCGCCATTGGCCCCCAGCAAAACAAGAACCTCATTATCCCGCACCTCAAAAGAAACGTCCCACAACGCCTGCATATCGTCATAGAAAACATCTATACCACTAATGACCAGCATGATCATCACCAAGGTAAGCTTCTATCACATGCGCGTTCGCGGCGACTTCGGCAGGGGAGCCCCTGGCTATCGTCTGTCCGAGATTGATGGCGTGAATATGATCCGAAACAGACATTATCACCTTCATTATATGCTCGACAATAATGATCGTAACGCCACTGTCGCTGATTTTCCTGATAAGCTTCAGAGCCTCGTCAAGCTCCGTCGGGTTAAGTCCCGCAAAAACTTCGTCCAGCAATAAAAGCTCCGGTTGGGTAGCCATCGCTCTTGTAATTTCAAGACGCTTTCTGTCACCTATAGTCAGGTTTTTGGCCAGAAAATCAACGCGGTGGGTCAGGCCGCAGAACTCTATGGCTTCAATGGCGATTTCTCTCGCATGGCTTTTTGTGTTGACGCGGTTAAAGCTTGCGGCGATTACGTTGTCCAGTACCGTCATGCGCTTTAACGGTTTTACAACCTGGAAAGTCCGGCCGATTCCTACCTTGCAAATTTTGTAAGTTTTTAAATTGTTTATCCGCCGATTCTTAAAATAAATAGAGCCGGATGTCGGACTGAAAAAACCTGATATAAGATTAAATATTGTTGTCTTGCCGGATCCGTTCGGCCCTATCAGTCCGAAAATTTGTCCCTTCTCGACTTCGAAACTAACATCGTTGACAGCGGCCAGCCCACCGAAATATTTGACAACGTTTTCAAGCCTGAAAAAACTCATCTACACCTCCGAAATCTGGCGTGATCTCTTTTGAGATATATAGTTTGTGAGCCTATGCCAGTCTCCCACAACTCCATTGGGCATGAACCTTATTACGAGAATGACCAATATTCCGAAACCGAGCGTATGGGCTTCGGTTATATGACCGGAAATGGAAATAACCAGTTTCGAGCCGCTGCTCTGCGCAAGCGAGGACATGAGGCCAAAGCCTCCGCTTCTGAACAACTCCTGCGCTACCACCATGATGAACGCGCCAACCGCAGGGCCATAGATAGTGCCTACGCCACCTACAATGCCAACAAGGATAGCCATAATAGAGATATCGTGCAGGGAAAACACCGTTTCAGGGTCTATGAAGCCCATATAGTTCATATAAAACCCACCTGCGACACCTGTTAACGAGGCCGCGACGCATAGTGAAATCATCTTGAAAAAATGGGTGTCAATCCCGAGACTTTCAGCCGCGTCCTCATCTTCACGAATAGAAATGAAGTAATAGCCGAGCCTGGAACGCATCACAATGAAAACAGATGCGATCGATATAGCGGCGATAATTAGAATTATATAGTAATAAGGGGTTTTGGACGACAGAGTTCCAAAAGGTGATTCTACGGGCGCGTAAAAAGTCTGAAGAATCATGATCCCCGCCATCCCTTCAGTTAAAGATTCCCAAATGGTCCCTATGTGCCGCATGATCTCGTTGAGCGCAAGGGTGACAAGGGCGAAATAAGCCCCCCTGAGCCGGAAACATATCCAGCCGAACGGAAAGGCGAGAATGGTGGCGGTGACGCCTCCCAGCGGGATACCCCACCATGCCGACCAGCCCAGATGATGAACTAACAGACCTGCTGTGTATGCGCCTGTTCCAAAAAAAGCGGCGTCGCCAAAAGAGACCTGGCCGGTATAGCCCGCCAATATATTCCACGCCGATCCTATAACAACCCACATCAGGGCCAGTATCATAAGGTGCAGGTAATAGTCGTTACTGATAACGAGAGGGAATACGGCAAAACCCGTAAAAGCTATGACTGAGTAAATGGCTCCCGCTTTCATGATACCCCTAGATTTTCGTTATCCGCTTAAAACCGCCTGGAAAAAAAAGCAGCACAAGTATGAACATGACAAGGCCGACCATATCCTCGAACTCCATAGCGATGTAGGTCGCGCCGAAAGCCTCCGCTATCCCCAGAGTCAAACCTCCCAAAATAGCCCCGACCGTGGAGCCAAGCCCGCCAAGAATACATATGACAAAAGCTTTACGGGTAAACGGCCCTCCGATATCGGGATATAGATAAAAAATTGGCATCAGCAACGTCCCCGCCGCGGCGACAAGGGCCGCTCCCAAACCAAAAGTGATATTGGTAATCCGCTCGGTGTCGACCCCCATAAGGGTCGCCGCCTCCTTGTCCTGCGCCGTAGCGCGTATCGATCTGCCGGTATCGGTTTTAAGCAGGAAGAAAAACAACACCGCCGTAAGTCCTATAGCAATAAAAAAATCGACCACCAAGGGGATGTTAAAGGATATTCCTCCAAGAAAAATCGTCGATTGAGAGTATGAAGTCTGTGTTGACTTATAGTCCGAAGTGAAAATAAGCCGCATGACTTCGGTGAGCGCCATGCCTATACCAACGGTCATAAGCACCTGGTTTTCCGGCAATATCGTCTCCGCCCTTATCAATGGATTCAGAAGATATTTCTGAAGGCATACTCCCAGGATGAAAATCGCCGGCATGCTGAAGAACAGCGACAGGTACGGGTCCAGATGGAATACGGCGAAAAGGGAATATGTAATGTACATGCCCACCATCATGATCTGGCCGTGGGCAAGATTGATAATCCCCATGACTCCCATAATCAGGGTCATACCCATCCCAATAAGGGCGTAGAGGCCGCCTTTCAAAAGCCCGGAAACAACTGTCTGAAAAAATAGCTCCATTATATATACCAGAGTTTTTCTTAACGTTACGTCCGTCGCGCTTTTCCTGGTAACGCTAATCTATTGATAAACTACTGACGTTCTTTTACCCAGTCCACGGGATAAATATACTTTGTTCTGGCAAGCTTTTGCGGCCATATTATTTCAAGCTTGCCGTCTATCCATTGCACGACATATGTTCCAAGCTTGTTTTGCTGTATTTTCTTGCCGTAGGAGGTGAATTTTACCGGCCCGAAAGCCGTCATCATGTCAGTCTCCTTCAAGGCTTTCTTAATGTTGGCCGCGGAGTGGGACTTGGCCCGCTTCAACACGTCGGCAATGACATATGCGGCCGCATAGGCTTCCGCTCCATGATAATCCGTATCCCTGTTATACCTGGCCCTGAACTTGTTGAAATACTCTATTGCGCCGGGAAAAGGCAAGCTTTGATGCCAAAGCGTGGCGGAAATGACTTTCTCTGACGCCTTGCTGGCGTTTTTCTGAAACGCCGGAAGAGTGAACCCCGCCCCACCTCCGACAAACAGTTTTGGATTCATTCGAAGCTCCATCGACTGGTTCATAAGAAGCGAGGCGTCGAGAACGTATGAAACCATGTACACAAGATCGGGATTAAGATTCTTGACTTTGGAAAGCAGTGGTTTAAAATCCATCGCGCCGGCGTCATAACTTTCTTTTAACAAAACCTTAACGCCGAGCTTCTTGCAGATTTTTGCGAAAGAAGCCGCGCCCCGAGTTCCAAACAGGCTGTTCTCGTTCAGAATGACCGCTGTTTCAGGCTTTGCGACATTGGCGAGAAACCCTTCAAGACCGCTCGCGTATTCGCTTACCGGGGGGTTGAGCCGGAATATGGAAAAACGGGGGAGGATCGCTTGAACCTCTTTTTCCGCCCGCTTGTTCAACTTCTCAATTTTCTTGTTAATTTTGGCGATTTTAGCCTTGTCATTTTGTTTGACAAGAGATTTTTCCAGCCTTGCCGCTTGTCGGCCGCCGGGCGTGTGCGCTGTAGGCTGGGTGATGACGTCGGCGGAGCCTGTGTTTACAAGGAAAGGGAACCCCCTGTTGATAGAGACCCCCGCTATCGCCGCCGTGACTGATGAGCTATATCCACCACCAAGCATGACGACTTTATCCTGCGTGATAAGTTTTTCAGCGGCGGAACGGCCCACGTCCGGTTTGCCCGTGGTGTCTTCTATTATGAATTTGAGTGGTCGGCCGTGAATGCCTCCCTTTGCGTTTATCTCCTCCAGCGCAAGTTCGAAAGAGAGTTTTTCTATCTCGCCAAACTTGGCGTGCTTGCCTGTTATGGGCAAAACTATTCCCACCTTTATAGGCTCCGCCGCAGTTACATATATTGATGTAAATACAACGAGTCCAAATAAAAATGATGTCAGGACAGGGAACAGGGTCGGTTTTTTCACTAGCCCCCCTCGCGATAATTGTTAATGTTATATTCCACTGCCTGAAAAAACACTGCAAACAACATCAGATTAGCAAATACACGCAACCATAAAGCGTATAGAAGCCATATGCGCCCCACATTGTATCTTTACTTAATATTTTTGACAATATACTTGCTATCGCCCGCGATAATTGATGAATCCAAAATCAAAACCACATCTCCACTTATCTTTAGCGGCGTCGATAACAGAGTGTACAAGCTCTATCTTTATAAAATAAGCCGGCTAATAGCCCAATAAGTTATTCGTTCAAGTTAACAGTAATAGCCAGGTGAATAACCTATTTCACGATCAACTGTTAGGTTTAGGGTAACTCTTGGAAAAAACAGGCGTTAATGAATATCTGAAGAGAGCGTACAATACGAAAAAAGTCCCACCACCCCAGACCTCGAAATGTTATAATTATTTTTATAATATTATTAATCGAAATTACCGGCATTGACAGGTTGAGGTCTCCTGCCAAAGCTATTAAAAGCGCTTAATAATGGTGGTTGTCACAGGTATCGAGTGACATTGAACAGTTGTACTAACAGATAGTAAGTGTTGTGGACGTTAAATCTTTTTCATGCTCCCTTAATCAGGATTCTCCCTGCCACTTTAAAAGAACGCCCGACCGGCTATCGCCGGGGAAACTGAGGAAAGTCTGATCCTGATGAAGTTAGTTAGGAAACAAGGATGAGCTACGGCCGAAAACCTGCATATACGCCTTTCAATAACAATATTTCATTCAAGTACATACTGGCGTTGGGGATCATAGCCGCTCTCTCTCTCGCAGGTTATTTCAGCTTTTACCTGCACATTGCGACAATGGAGAAAAGCTCCGCCGCAATCAAGATAAGCGGCCGCCAGCACATGTTGTCTCAACGCGTCACCATGTTCGCCCTGTTCCTCATCGAAAGTAAGGAGAAGACCGAAAGGGTGGAATGGCGCAAGGATATGCTCGAAACTCTGAGCGTCATGGAAAAAGCTCATGACGGGCTGGTCAACGGTAACCCTGTAATAAAATTGCCGGGCGAAATGTCTCCCGCCGTACGATCCATTTACTTCGAGCCGCCGGAGCTTTTGGATTCCAATATCCACAAATTCATGGCGAAGGCCAGGGCTCTTGCCAACGAGCCTGACGAAAATCTCAGTTGGAATAACCCCAATTTTCGATACATCCTGAAAGCTGTCAACTCGGATCTGGCTGATTCGCTGGACGCTGTGACGGCCCAGTACCAGAAGGATGGCGAGAAACACGCCGCCAATCTGCGATATATGGGCGGCGGCGCATTGAGCCTCATCATGCTGACCCTGCTTATAGAAGGTTTATTCATCTTCCAGCCCATGACCAGGCGCATAAGAAAGGAGGCGGATCGACTGATTGAAAGCGAGAATAAGCTGGCTCAATTCAAGACGACTCTGGATCAAACCCTTGACTGTGTGTTTATGTTCTATCCCGATACCTTGAATTTCTTTTATGTGAATCAGGGGGCTCTCAACCAGGTCGGGTATACACGTGAAGAGATGCTTGAGATGACTTCCCTGAGTATCAAGCCGGAATTTACGGAAGCCGAATTCAGGAAAATGTTGGCCCCCATGCTGGACGGGTCAAAAGCCTCACTCACTTTTGAAACCGTCCACAGGCATAAAAACGGAAATTTGATATCGGTCGAGATTTTTTTGCAATACATGCTCCACGTGGATGGAACAAGCCATTTCGTAGCCATGGTGAGAGATATCACGGAGCGCAGACTGGTAAAGGAGGCGCTTCAGAGCGCAAACGAGCTCCTGGAAATCCGGGTCAACGAGCGCACGGCCGAGCTTATGGAAGCCAATGAACGGCTTGGTAAAATCACGTCGGCGATCAACGAGGGGATTGTCATGGCTTCCGGAAACGGAAAGATTTCCTATTGGAACCCGGCCGCCAAGCGGATATTCGGCTTTACAACGAAAGAGGCCATCGGGATGGATATCCACAAGCTCATTATACCGAAAAGATATCGTGAGAGGCATATAAAAGGCATGGCGGAGTTTGCAAAGACAGGGAGTGGACCGGCTATTGGAAAAACTGTTGAGCTGTTTGGTTTAAGGAAAAACGGTGAGGAATTCCCCCTGGAGCTTTCCCTCTCTTCGATACGAATTAATGACAGCTGGAACGCGATAAGCACCATCCGTGATATCTCCGAACGAAAAGACTCCGAAAAGAAACTGCATGAACAGAGCGAGCTCCTTAAACAGTCCGAAAAGCTTGCCGCCATAGGAGAGCTCGCCTCGGGCGTAGCCCATGAGCTTAACCAGCCGCTAAACCATATTCACATCACCTCACAACTGCTCAATAAAATCCTGACCAAAGAGAAGGTGGATAATAACGCATGCTTGGAGGAGCTTAATATAATCTCGGAAAACGTTCAACGCGCGGTGGAGATAATACGTAATATGCGCGATTTCTCCAGAAAAGAATCGAGTGATAATTGCCCGTTCGATGTGATCCAGGCGATAAACAGCGCCGTAATGATGTTCGGATCACAACTTGTAACTCACAATATCAGCCTGGGGATGAACGTCCCGGAACAGCCCGTTATCGCTCTTGGAGCCCAGAACAGGCTAAGCCAGGTCATTGTGAACATGATAACAAACGCCCGTGACGCTTTGGATTCGCTTAATAACGGTAGAAGAAAAGCAATCACCATCGATGTGAGGGATTGGAAAAGCGGCGTGGCGATTCTGGTGAAAGACAACGGCTCCGGAATACCTAAAGCTATTATAAAAGAGATATTTAATCCCTTCTTCACCACCAAGCCCCCGGGCGAAGGCACTGGCCTCGGTCTTGCCATCTCTCACAAAATAATCCAGGAATTCGGCGGGGAGTTGGAAGTGGATTCGGAACATGGAGAGGGAACGACCATTGCCATCAAACTGCTCAAACCTAAGGAGGAAAGCTGTGAAAATTAAAAGTAAATCGCCGAAAGGTTCGCTTTCTTCTGCCAGGTTTCCAAAAGAATAAAGGCCAGCTATGTCATTTCGGGTTAAAACAATTTTAGGCATTGCCGCTATTGAAATAATTCTTCTCGCTTTGTTAATACTTGGCGGCTGGAGCTACCTGCTCTCTTCAAACGAGAATGCGCTGATAAAAAGAGCGAATGACAAAGCTTTGTTTTTTGCGACCGTCACAAAAGACGCTGTGCTTTCCACCGACCTCGCATCTCTTGAATCGTTCGTAAAAGAGATATTAAAAAATGAAGGGGTAGTGTACGCCAGAATTATCGCCGATGGCGTCGTTCTTGCCGAAGGAGGTCAACAGTCTTCCTTGACGCGGCCATATAAAGAAGACGTGAGCCTGGCCGACGTTGGGGACGATGTCTTCGACGTATCGGCGAAAATAAAAAAAGCTGGCGCTACTGTTGGCAGGGTGGAGCTTGGGTTGTCCATTTCAGAAATAACTAAAGTTATGGATGACGCCAAAAACTTTTTTTCAATAATAGCCGCAATAGGAATAATCATGACGGGGCTGTTTTCCTTTATTTTAGGCTCGATTTTGACACAACAACTGAAGGCTTTAAATGACGCATCGGAAAAACTGGGGGCGGGAAACCTGGGTTATCAGGTCAAAGTAAAAGGTAACGACGAAATAGCCCACGCCGCCACAGCTTTCAACAAGATGTCCAGCAGACTAAAGTCGCTCAACTCGGAGCTTAACGAATCCATGGCGGAGATCAAAATGGAAAAGGATGTGTTAAGCAAGGGCGAAGAGCTGCTTGGAGAAATCACTTCACATTCTTCCGACGGAATTGTCATGGTGGACGTTGATGGGAAAATATCATTTTGGAACTCGGCGGCTATGAAAATATTCGGCTACACATCCCATGAGATCATTGGCAAAAATTTCAGCGAGCTTATCATCGAGAGGATTCTTGAAAAAAATGAAAGGGAGTACAGCGCTCTTAAAGAGGCGGGACAACAGCAGGACAGCGAAACTGTCGAGATGGGGGGCATAAGAAAAAACGGCGAGAAATTCCCCATAGAAATTTCCATTTCCCCCGCAAAGCAGGAAAACGGCTGGAGCGCGATCACTATAATCCGGGACATTAGTAAACGTAAAAGCGACGACGAGGCTTTCAGAAAAGCGCACTTCGAGATGGAGCTTCTCCTCTCGTCGATATCGTCCGCTCTCATCAGCGTGGATAAGGACAACGTTGTCACCCGCTGGAATGAGGCCGCCGAAAGGACTTTCAGACTGGCGGAGGAGGAGACCGTGGGCCGTTTATTATTTGAGTGTGATATCAACTGGGACTGGAGCAAGATTAACGAATGTATAACAAGATGTCGTGACAGCGAACGAGACAGTTACATAAATGAAATCCGCTACGTTGGCCCGGCTATTACCGATGGTTTACTGGAGCTTTCCAAAGAAAGTTTCCTCGACATTTCGATAAGCCCTATCATCACCGAGTCTGACGAGTGGGACGGGTTCATTATCCTGGCGCGGGATGTAACGGAAAAGAAAAAAGACCATGAACAGCTCCGCACCGCTTCGACGGTCTATAATAACGTCCTTGAAGGAATCATTGTCACCGACGCGAAAGGGATAATCCAGTCCGTCAACCCGTCTTTCACAACTATTACAGGCTACACCGAAGAGGATGTAATAGGCCAAAATCCACGTATTTTAAAAAGCGGCTTGCACGACAAAGCTTTTTATAAAGAAATGTGGGAATCGCTCCATTCCAGTGGCAAGTGGGAGGGGGAGTTCTGGAACAAGAGAAAAGATGGCTCCATCCATCCGGAGTGGCGCTCTATGGCCTCCATCAAGGACGCTAACAGTGAGATCGTCCAGTACATATCAGCGTTTCATGATATTACCGATATTAAGAACGCGGAGGAAAATATCAGGCTGCTTCAACAAAGAACCAGCGCTATCTTAAAAACAATCGGTGAAGGAATTGTTGTCGTGGACATGGATTTGCGCATCCATTACGCCAACCAGGAGCTGGTCAATATTTTCGGATATTCAATAGAAGATTTGGTAGGCGAGCATACAAGCGTATTATTCCCGGAGAAGGAGAGGGGCCTGTTAACCTCCGGGATGGGCAGGTATTTGAAAGGCAAGTCACAAAAAATGTTTGGCCATCGGTTTGAAACAGAGGGACTCCGAAAAGACGGCTCGGTTTTCCCTATCGAAGTAAGGATCGAGGAGACAAAGATAAACGAGCAAAGCCTGTTTTTGACGGCGGCGATACGTGATATTAGCGATAAAAAACGAACTGACGATGAGTTGCGCAGGCAGGGGGAGCTTCTTGCCCAGTCCGAGAAGCTGGCGGCCATTGGAGAGCTTGCCTCCGGGGTGGCCCATGAGATAAACCAACCGCTCAACCATATCAATATCACCAATCAACTGCTGACCAAAATCCTGAGCAGAGAAAAAGTGGACAAAAACGCATGTCTGGAGGAACTGAATGTAATCAGGGAAAATGTCGATCGCGCTGTGGGGATAATACGCAATCTCCGCGAATTTTCCGGGAGAGGGTCAATTGACAACTCCAGGTTTGATGTCACTGAGGCGATCGGCAACGCTGTGAAGATGTTCGAATCTCAACTCGAAACTAACGACATCAGCCTGCAGGCGGACACTCCGGAACAAGTTGTTTTCGCCCTCGGCTCCAAAGGCAGGCTGAGCCAGGTCATGGTGAATATAATTAGCAACGCCCGTGACGCCTTGAATTCACTCAATAACGGTAGAAAGAAATCTATCGCCATCGATGTGGAGGAGAGAGACAGTAATGTGGTAATCCTGATAAACGACAATGGCCCGGGGATTCCGAAAAAGATAATAAAAAATATATTCAACCCCTTCTTTACAACCAAGGCTCCCGGAGAAGGCACGGGCCTGGGCCTTTCCATCTCCTATAAAATAATCCAGGGATTCGGTGGAAGCCTGGAAGTGGAGTCCAAAAAAGGGGTTGGAACTACGATAAGAATAAAGTTGCTGAAAGCTTTAGAAAAAAAAGATGGAAATGAAGTTTAATGAATCCTAATTCGCAAGGCGACCAATACGCCCGAAGCCTTCAGGCAAACAGGCTTGAGGCAGGAGTCGCCGGATATCTTTACAGATAAATTGCACGTCGTAACCCCCACTCTCTCCCGCTTGTAACTATATAGAGCCGCCTGTTGACATTTATCAGGAAAAGGAAGATATTGTTTATATGACACCCCGGGTGGGGTGGGCTAATGCAGATTGGAGACAGGCTATGGCTGATGATATCAATGCTACGGAATTCGAATTAACGGGAATGTCGTGCGCTTCTTGCGCAATTACTATTGAAAAATCTGTCGCTAAAGTAGAAGGTGTAAAATCCGCCGATATAAACTTTCTCACACGCAAGCTCGTGGTGGAAACTGACACCGGAAATGTGGACAAAAAAACCATCGAAGAAGCGATTATCAAGGCAGGCTATGGTGTGGAAAAAGCCGACCAAAGCCAGGTGACCATCCCGATCGGAGGGATGACATGCGCCGCTTGCGCCGCTCGGATAGAGAAAGGGCTTAAAAAGACTAAAGGCGTCGTTGACGCTTCGGTCAATTACGCTACGGAAAAGGCGACTGTCACTTTTGACAACTCCGAAGCGCGCCTTTCAGACCTGAAAAAGGCAATCGAAGACGCGGGCTACAAGGCTCTCTCCTCAACAGAGATAAAGATAGACAAAGAGGAGCCGCTTCTCCAAAGACCTGTTTTCAACCTGAGGCTGGCGATCATCTTTGCTTTGCCACTGGCGTTTTTGACCATGGGTTCCCTTGTCGGGTTGACTTTGCCAGAATTCATATCGGCCGAGACCAATCCTGGCCGGCTGGCGGCGCTTCAGTTGCTTTTGACCATCCCCATAATTTTCGCCGGACGAAGATTCTATGTATCCGGCTCAAAAGCCGCTTTTCACGGAGGCGCCAACATGGATACGCTTATCGCCATGGGCACATCAGCGGCCCTTGCATACTCCGTATACGGCTTGGCAATGATACTTTCCGGTGACGCGACCTTTATACACCAGCTATATTTCGAAGCCGCCGGCATAATCCTCACTCTGGTGCTCTTGGGGAAATACATGGAGGATCGGGCTAAAAAGAGG
>CAYNDB010000079.1:0-10120 GCA_964395915.1 uncultured Nitrospinota bacterium
GGAGGGACATCTTGCGCTAGCCTGGTCATGCCTCCAATCATAGCCATGGTTCCAATACGCACGAACTGGTGAATTCCTACTGCGCCGCCTATTACGGCATGATCCCCGACAGTGACATGACCGGAAAGCCCTGCGAGAGTTGTAACCGTCACTCCCGCGCCAAGCTTGCAGTCATGCCCGACATGGCTTTGCGCCATGATGTAGCACTGCTCCCCTATCGAAGTAGAGCCGTTTTCATACATCGACCGGCTTATTACCGTAAGCTCGTTTATAACGGAGCCGGACCCGATATTGACCCATGAGGGTGTCTGTTTCCAATTATATATTTGCGGGTCGCCGCCAACAATTGAGTTTGCTCCCACCCGGCAATTGTCGCCCAGGATGGTCCATTGAATTTGAGCGCCTGGGTCCACATGGCAACCGGCTCCAATCTCTGTATTGGGCCCAATAACAGAATGTGCCCCGATAACAGACCCTTCGCCTATCTTTGCCGAAGGGTCGACAAGCGCCGTTTCATGGATCGAAACGGTCATTTATTATTGCTTTCAACCACGGCTGTAAGCCCGGCTTCGCAAACAAGCGCTTCACCCACAAACGCTTTTCCAGCGACTTTCCACACGCGGCTTTTAGTTTTGACAACCTCCACCTCAAGCTGAATAACATCTCCAGGTATCACAGGTTTTCTAAACCTTGCGCTGTCGATAGCGGCGAAATATATTATTTTTCCCTGCTGTTCCTGATGAGTGTACGTCGCAAGCGTGGCCGCAAGCTGGGCCAGCGCTTCCACAATAAGAACGCCAGGCATTACCGGCTGATCCGGAAAATGCCCCTGAAAAAAACTCTCCGAACCGGTGACATTTTTGATCCCGACCGCTCTTTTGCCAGCCTCGATTTCGATAACCCTGTCCAACAACAAAAATGGGTGACGATGTGGAATATATTTGTGCAATTCGTGATGTTCAATAACCACCTAGCTGTTTTCTCCTTTCACGCCAATTTTCTTTTCCAGCGCCTTTATTTTTTTGTTTAACTTGTCGATGCGTTGTCCTGATAAAAGGAAACGCTTGAACTCCATATTTTTCATCACAAGATGTCCTGAATAGACGCCCGGCTCGGTGATATTCGTATGAACACCTGTTTTCGCGGCAATAACAGTTCCTGAAGCGATCGTCACATGGTCGGCCACTCCAGCCATTCCACCCATCATAACGTTGGCGCCTATGACAACCGAGCCTGAAATTCCGCAACAACCCGCTATGACACTGTTTTCCCCGATTATCGTATTGTGTCCGACATGCACATGGTTGTCCAGCTTGGCTCCTTTTTTGATTACGGTAGCGTCGATGGTGGCGCGGTCGATAGCGCAAAGAGCCCCGATCTCCACATCATCCTCTATACGGACTATACCTGTCTGCGGAATCTTGTAACGCTCGCCTGAATCAAGCCGGACATACCCAAACCCGTCCGAACCAATTACCGCGCCAGCATGAATGCGGCATCTTTCCCCAACTATTGTTCCGTCATACAGTGTAACGTTATCGAATATAACGCTATCAGCGCCTATGACGCATTTCATACCTACCCGCGCACCCGCCAAAATAGCGGCTTTATCCCCTATCTTCGCTCCGTCGCCAATAGTGACATGAGGTCCAATATGCGCGTCCGGGCCTATCTCGACATTTGCGCCTACAACCGCCGAAGGATGTATGCCCGAGGCATATACAGGATATGGACGCAGAAGCTTGAGCGTCATTGCAAAAGCCAGGGATGGGTTTTTCGATACAACAGAAGGTCTGTCTGGCTCCATGCCGACAGGCAAAATAAGGGCGGCGGCTTTACAGGAAGAAATATCGCGACCCGCCTTTTCATCGTTTACACAAGCGATATCACGCTTGTCGGCGGTGGTCAGAGACGCAATTGTGTCGACTTCAACATCTCCATCGCCGTGAAGCTCAGCTCCAAGCGCCTCGGCGATATGGGCAAGCTTCATTTTTTATTTTCAGCCTTGCCTTTGTCAGATGTAAATTCCTCGTCGTACAATTTTATAACAGTGGATGTAAGATCCACGGCTTTATCCATATACAACACGATACTTCCTAAAAGGTTTGCGCCTCCACCCATTTCAATTATCATCGTATATTCGTTTTTGGCGGCGTAATCCTTGATGATTCTCATGATATCTTTCAACAGGGCTCTCATCACCTTGCCTTGCCCCTGTTGCAAAAGCTCGCGGGTGTCTTGCTGAAATAGCTCCAGCTCCCTTTTCATCCGCCGTAAATTACTCTCTTTTTCGGTCAGGGTAGACTCTCTCATCATCATTCGTTGTTGCTGAAGCTCTGATTCAAGATGTTTCACCGCATCCTGTTTTTTTTGCAGGATGATGGTTTCCTTTTCAGCCCTGACCTTAAGCTTTGCAAGAGCCTCTTTCCCTGCCACGGTGTTATCAAGAATATATTGAAGATTTATCCCGCCGATTTTAACGGCGTCGGACGCCAGCGCAATACTGCCAGTGGAAGATACGGCAATTGTCGCCGCAATAAACATTATGCAAAGATACCGTGTAATTTTTGTGTCAATCATTGTCTTTAAAAAGCCCCTCCTATCGTAAAGTGGAATTCGCTGGGAGATTCGCCCGGACGCTGGTCCAGCTTGAAACCGTAAGCCAGTGTTATGGGGCCGACCGGTGAAAAGAAGTGAACCCCGAATCCCCAGCTATGTCTCATCTCGCCAAGATCGTAATATTTATCCGTTGTATTTCCAGCCGCGTCATTTGTTCCATAGACATTACCTCTGTCATAAAAAAGAAATCCTCTGAAATATCGGGTAAATCTATATTGTAGTTCAGCGTTTAACTGGAGTAAAGCCTCTCCGCCGATAGTATCGCCAAACTCATCCTGCGGACCAATATCTTCATATGTAAAGCCTCGCAAACTACGCGGGCCGCCAAGGTAAAACCGCTTGAAAATAGGCAGGCCCTTGCCGCCATATCCTTCAGCGCGGCCAATTTTCAAATGTGTCATGCTAACAAATCCAAGCAACAAGCTCTTATAGTACGTATGCTCTCCTATAAGCTTGTAATATTTCTCATTACCACCTATGCCTCCCATTTCCGCGTAAACATAAATCTTTTGCCCAGATGTCGGGCTATATGGATCATTTCTAGTGTCATATGTCAGGGACGGATTTAATGACCCTACCGTGCTTATTCCTTCCTGCTCTCTAAGGAAAACACTGGCCCTCTCGTCATCTATAATAAGCACCTTGTTACGCTCATATTTATAACCAAGCCTGGCAAACAGGTATTCGCCCAAATCACGCCCGATACGGAACCCAGCGCCTGTGTTCTTCGAGTCGTAACTGGTATATCGATAGGTTTTGTTATACATGTCGACTCCACCAAGCAACTGACGGTCGAAAAGCGCAGGCTCGGTAAATCTCAATGTAAAGTCGGAACGTAAGTCGGAATAATCAAGTGTCATGGAAAGCTCTTGACCGCGCCCCATCAGATTATTCCATTTCACCTGCCCCTGCAGGATAAGGTTTTCGAACGAGCTATACCCCATGGCAAAAGATATTTGCCCGGTGCTTCGCTCAACCACTTTTACTTCAAAATCTACAAGGTCCTCTTCCGGCCTGCTGCGCTGTTCTATATCAACGCTTTCAAAAAAACCAAGGTTGTTTATTCGTTGTCTGGTTCGACGCAGCTTGGCGCTGTTAAAAAGCTCGCCCTCGCCAAGCCTGAACTCACGTCTTATCACCCTGTCCCTTGTGTTATCATTCCCGGTAATCTTGATTTTACCAACGTAGACTTTTCGTCCCCTGTTAATCGTTATCCATATGTTAACGATTTTTTCCTCATCGTTTATATTGAGTTTCGGGATGACTCTGGCAAAAGCGTACCCTTTCTGCGAATACATGTCTGTAATACCAAAGACATCCTTCCTGAAAAGACTTTTGTTGAATATGTCTCCCTCTTCAAGGCTTATACGGTCAAGAAGTTCCTTTTCAGAATAAACCTCATCACCTTGAGCCTCGATTTTCCCGACACGATACTGATCCCCCTCATCCAGCGGAAACGTAACAGTAATATTTCGCTTCTCCCTGTTCACCTCAACCTCAGGGTCAAACACTTTCACTTTAAGATAACCATTGTCATGGTAAAAAGACTCCAACCTCAAAAGATCTGTTTTAAGCGTGTCTTTTTTATATGCGCCGGAATCCGCAAAAACGGAGGTCCAGCCACCTTCCTTTGTTTCAATATTATTTTGCAATGTCCTGCCGGAAAAAGCTTTGGCGACACGAAACTTTACTTCCTTTATGATGATTTTCCGTCCCTCATCAACAATGTATTCCACATCCACTTGATTTCCGTTAAGCTTGTGCACCACGGTTTTAATTTGAGAGAAATAAAATCCCTTGTTACGGTAAATCTGCTTTATCCTTTTCTGATCCCAAGGTGTCTGGTCCTGCCGAAAAAAAGTCCCTTTCTGCGTCTTGAGCTTCGCGGTGATTTCCGACTTTTCCACTTCTTCAACGTTAGTGAGGATAACTTCTCTTACAAACGGTTTTTCCTTGAAGATATAGGTAAGGACAAGTCCATCCTCTTCTTCCTGAACATCGATTTTAACGTCGTCGAAAAAACCAAGGTCATACACCCTGCGCATATCGCCGCTTGACGTATTCGCATTATATTTTTCGCCTGTTTTGCTGTGAATGTAATACCGGATGGTGTTACTGTCGGCGCGGGATACGCCAGTTATCCGTATCTCTTTAATAAGTTTGGAAAAGTCGATGGCAAGTGATTGTGATGAGGCAAAAATGGTGATAAAGAATAAAAAGAGGCCCACTCCTCTTTGATAGCAAATCATCAAATTTTCAGATGGACCTCAAACGCTTTCGGCCACCGGATTTGTATCATGAAACGTAAGTTTGCCATTCTCAAATTTCACTATGACAGAACTTCCGCGTTTTATCCTGCCATAGAGCATCTCTTCGGAAAGAGGGTTTCCCAGCAGTTTCTGGATGGCGCGCTTGAGCGGCCTGGCTCCGTAAACCGGATCAAACCCCTCGTCGACTATGTATTCTTTTGCCGCATCTTCGATTTTAAGCTCGACCCCTTCTTCAAGCAGACGTTTCATCAATTCGGAAATTTGTATTTCGATAATCTCGGAAATATTTTCCTTGTCCAGTTTCCTGAAAGTAACAATCTCGTCTATTCGGTTAAGAAATTCCGGATTAAACGTTCTTTTAAGTTCGGTTTTGATTCCGTCTTCCATTTTTTTATGGGCAAACTCAGGGTTGTCGGGCTGAAAGCCCATAGATGAGCCTTTCTCTATGATTCTGGCGGAAAGATTGGACGTCATGATCAAAATTGTATTTTTGAAACTTACGTTGCGTCCGTAGCTATCCGTCAACCTGCCGTCATCCATGATCTGCAGAAGCATATGGAAAATATCACCATGCGCTTTTTCGATTTCGTCAAGCAACACAACAGCGTATGGGCGCCTGCGCACTCTTTCAGTAAGTTGCCCGCCTTCTTCATATCCAACATATCCGGGAGGAGCTCCGACAAGCTTGGACGCGGCGAACTTCTCCATATATTCAGACATATCAAGCCGTATAAGCGCAGCCTTGTCGCCAAACAGATATTCAGCCAACACGTTGGCAAGCTCGGTTTTCCCGACTCCTGTGGCGCCGAGAAACAAAAACACGCCCATTGGCTTTGTAAGCTCTTTCAAACCCATGCGGGAGCGGCGGATCGCCTTGCATACAGCTTCGATCGCTTCGTCCTGACCAATAATCTTTTTCTTAAGCTCATCCGCCATGACCTGCAACTTCTGAGACTCTTCTTTCTCTATACGGGTTAACGGAATGCCGGTTATCGAAGAAACCACGTACGCCACGTCCTCTTCAGACACTTCCGGCCGCGCGCTCTCTTGGTCGTTCTCCCAGTCGCCCCGCAGTTTATCCAGCTCAAGACGATAACCCTCTTCCTTATCGCGCAGTTCGACGGCTATCTCGAACTCCTGTTTTTCAATGCAGTCCTTTTTCTCCTGAACAACCTCATCGATTTTTTGTTGCACCTCTCTTATCTCGGGAGGATAGGTCACTTTTCGCAAATGTACCCGGCTACCGGCCTCGTCAATAACGTCGATCGCCTTGTCCGGCAGGAACCTGTCCTGTATATACTTGTCAGATAGGCGGACCGCCGCGTATATCGCGTCATCGGTAATTTTCGCTTTGTGATGCTCTTCATATTCCGGCCTCAGCCCGCGAATGATCTCTATCGCCTCCTCAACACTGGGCGGCTGTACGATCACAGGCTGGAACCTGCGTTCAAGCGCTCCGTTCTTTTCAATATATTTGCGATATTCGTCTAGCGTGGTGGCGCCTATGCATTGTATCTCTCCCCTGGAAAGCGCTGGCTTTAGCATATTCGAAGCGTCAACGCTTCCTTCAGCCGCTCCAGCCCCCACAAGGGTGTGTATCTCGTCAATAAACAAAATGACGTTGGTCGCCTGCATGATCTCTTTCATGATCGTCTTGATTCTCTGCTCAAACTGGCCGCGATATTTCGTGCCGGCGATTACAGCGCCAAGGTCGAGGCTTATCACGCGTTTATCGTAAAGAAGCTGCGGCACCTCACGGGATATTATCCGCTGCGCCATGCCTTCAACGATAGCGGTCTTGCCTACTCCAGGCTCACCTATAAGCACAGGGTTGTTCTTGGTTCTTCGCGCCAGAATCTGTATTAACCGCTCTATCTCCTTATCCCGCCCGATAACCGGGTCCAGCTTGCTCTTGACGGCAAGCTCGGTAAGATCGCGGCCAAACTCATCAAGCGCGGGAGTTTTGCTCTGCTGTTTTTCCTGAGGAGCGCTAGGCTCCCTCAGCAGGTTTATAGTCTGCTCACGTATATCGGCATATGAAACACCAAGGCCACTCAAAACTCTTGCGCCCACCCCGTCTTTCTCACGGACAAGCCCAAGGAGTAAATGCTCCGTGCCAATATAGCTGTGCCCCATGGAGCGAGCTTCCTCCACCGAATATTCAAGAACTTTTTTTGCCCTGCTTGTAAACGGGATGTCGCCGATAATGAGAGTATTGGAGCTTGCCGGCATGTTACGCTCAACCTCGGAGCGCACCTGCTTGAGGTCTACCCCAAGCCTTTGCAATACGGCGATAGCCACACCTCCGGCGTCTTTCAACACGCCCAAAAGAAGGTGCTCGGTACCGAGATACTCGTGCTGGTTCTTCTCCGCTTCTTCGCGGGCGAGGATTATTACTTTTCTTGCTCGTTCAGTAAATCTTTTAAACATGGGTGATCTCCCATCACAAATAGCTGATCCGCGTTTGCGAACCAGTTTCTAAAAAAATCAATGTCTCCGCTTATAATGCATACATTATAAGAATATATTAACTAAAGTAGGGTAGCTGGCATATTTCCCGCACGCCCTGCATTTAAAGTCCATCTTATGAATTTCATTCTAGCATATCATCTGGAGAGTAAACAAATTTACCATCTTTAATTTTAATTATCCTAGACATGCGCTTTGCAAGCTCAAGGTTATGAGTAACAAACACAAACGTCTGCCCTTTCCTTGCGTTAAGGCTTAAAAGCAGCTCGAATATTTCCATTCCGGTTTTGGAGTCAAGGTTTCCTGTAGGCTCGTCAGCCAATACGAGGTCGGGGTCGTTTACAAGCGCCCTTGCAATCGCCACTCTCTGCTGCTCTCCGCCTGAAAGCTTGCCCGGCCTGTGTTTGAACCGTCCCTCCAGCCCCATACTTGCAAGAAGGTGTCGCCCTTTCTTCAGCGCTTCTTTTTTCGATAAGCCGGCAATCATTGCGGGAAGAGCCACATTTTCCTCTGCGGTAAACTCCGGCAAAAGATGATGCGCCTGAAAAACAAAACCTATTCGTTTCGATCGAAAATGCGCCAGATCGGCATCATTCATTTGAAAAATATTTTTCCCGTCATACAAAACACATCCTGAGGTAGGCTTGTCCAGCCCTCCCAACACATGTAGCAATGTACTCTTTCCTGCGCCGGATGATCCGATTACACCAATTATCTCCCCTTGTATAATAGTAAGGTCAACGTTGTCCAATGCCGCCACCTTGCTGCCATCAACAGAAAACCGGCGGGATACACCCTCCATTTTCACAAGAACGTCATTATTATTTTCTTTCGGGTTCATTTACTATTTTATCCCATTACCAGCATGGTCATCACAACACCGGAAACAAGCGGCACCAGCAGATTATCATCCAGTGTGTCGGCGTAAAGCTCAGCCGCTGTCGCCGCCAACGCGCCAACCACCACAAGCGCCCCGAAGTCAAGGAGCAGTGACCCGATACCGACACATACAAGAAACATCGCCATGCTTCCCTCCAGCGTTCTCTCACGAAAAAGTTTAATTTTGCCATACATCTTCCCGACAACAGCGGCCGCGGGATCGCCGAGCGCCGCAAAATATAAAACAGTCACATTCAGCGGAGCGGGAAAAAGAACCAGCGACAATGTCGCGCCTACCAGCATATAACTTACGCCGGTCAACGCTTCCCCTTCCTTTTTTTTCATCAGGCCAGAAAACCAGTGATGAAACAGATCGTTAATTTTCCGATTCTTCAGCCTCGCAAAATCAAAGGCGACCCATGCGACAGTTATCACAGCCAAAGTCGCGATCTGCCATTGGCGAGGAATCGGCTCGAAATAGTAAATCGTCGGGATGAGAGAAACGCCTGCGACGTGAAACAACTTGCGCGGGAGATGGGAATCCTGGATTTGATATGTCATTGGCGCAGACGGTTCATTCATACCGCAGAGCTTCCGCCGGGTCTAGCCTCGCCGCGCTCCAGGCGGGATATATAGTCGCCAAAACAGTAATGACAAAAGCTCCCAGCGAGACTGTTAAAATGTCTCCCATCTGCATCTGAACAGGCAATGTTTCCAGATTGTAAACACCTTGCGGCAGCTGTATGAAATGATATTTTTTCAGAAGCTCGCATAATATCAACCCTCCGATATCACCAAGCAACGTCCCGGAAAGACCGATGACAAGCCCCTCGAAAAAAAATATCCTCCGTATGCTTCCGTTGGAGGCTCCCATGGTTTTCATTATCGCGATATCTTTCGACTTTTCCATCACCACCATTATCAACGTCGATATGATATTAAACGCCGCCACACAGACAATGAGAGCGAGAATTATACCGAGCGCCGTTTTCTCCAGCTTGAGCGCGTAAAAAAGATTTTTATTCATCTCTTTCCAGTCCCGCGCTATATAAGGGTAGCCAATTTTTTCATTTATTTTCCGCGCTATGGCTTCCGCCTGATATATATCGTCGACTTTCACTTCCACACCGGAGACACGGTCGCCCATATTGAACATGGATTGCGCCTGGTTCAACGATATGAGAGCCAAAGCCGAGTCGTACTCATACATGCCGGAACTGAATATCCCGGCCACGTAGAACTCGCGGGAGGCAGGAGCGAATCCCATCGGGGTGACTTTGCCGGCGGGACTCACCACCGTCACGGTATCACCCATGCCAACCACCAGGTTGAATGCAAGCTCGACACCCAGAATAATCCCTGGTCGTCTCATTTCCACTTCTATCCCAAGATCATCCGGCTCGATGCTTTCACGAATATATTTATCTTTTAACAACTCAAATTGTCCGGACGTCATATATTCGCCAAGGTCGGTCGATTCTGTTACCAAATCCGGGTCGACACCGCGAATGACTATGCCGGACACTTTTGTAGCTGACGTCAGCATCACCTGATTAAACACAAATGGTGAAGCCGCCTTGACACCGGGGACTGAAAGAACTTTTTCGATAATGTCGTTTACATCGCTAATGCTGGAGTCGGCAAGGTTTGTAATAATAGCGTGGGAGTTTGCTCCCAGAATCTTGCGTCGAAGATCGTCCTGAGCGCCAGTCATGACAGCGAGCACCACTATAAGAGCGGTCACGCCTATCGCCACCCCGCCTATCGAAATCCACGTGATAAGCGAGATAAACGTCTGTTTCCTCTTTGCTTTAAGATATCGTCTGCTGACGAACCATTCGTATGACATATCCGATGAAGTATAACCCAATCGATGGACGGCT
>CAYNDB010000079.1:10220-11815 GCA_964395915.1 uncultured Nitrospinota bacterium
CCCGCCTCATCATTCAGCCTTTTAAAAAACTCTTCCATGAACAAGTGGCGTTCTTCCGCGATTTTCTTCCCGGAGCTGGTAATCATCTTGCCATGAATATGCCGCAGTTTTACAAGATATTCCCGATACGCGGTGTCTTCCGGGCCGTATGAGTCTGTTTTCTCCGGATCGACCTCCGGGTCATGCAACCTCGCCCCGATTTCTCCCGCAAATTGGAAAGCCCGCCCAATACCAACAGCCCCCATGGAATCGAGCTTATCGGCGTCAAACAAAACTTTGGCTTCAACGCTTTCAGGAGCGATATCGTTTCGGAACCTGTGGGCCGCCACGCAATGAATCACTTCCCGTCTCAATTTATCGGAGGCTCCAGCGTCCACCAAAATTTTTTCCGCAAGGCGCGCGCCTACTTCCGCATGACATTTTTCGCCGTTGACCCTGTCACACTCGTCCCTGCCGATATCGTGTAGCAACGCCGCAAGCTTAAGCGTCGTCATGTCGCATCCTTCCTGCAGCCCTATTTTTTCGCACAGTTTTACCACACGCAACACATGGTCCCACCCATGCGATCCGCGAGCGTCTTGAAAAAAAGTCTTTGCCTTCTTTTCAATTAAGTTTACGATGTCCGTCATATTCGACATGGCGAGGACGTTAAACCATAGCAGGGTCAATCGTCAAGCGGCATACATACATTATCCGTTGATAGAAGGAGAACTTTTACAATGATACGAACATTTTATATAGCTTTAGCGCTTTTTATTGTCACCGCCGCCGGGGTCGGCATAGCAAGCGAGAACGAGGAAACCGGGCCAATGGAAAGAGCCGGAGCGGCGCTCGACAGGGGTATCGACAGAACCAAAGATTTTCTCAGCGACACGGCTATAACCGCAAGGGTTAAAAAAAGATTCATTGAAGATGAGTTTGTCAAAATGTGGAAAATAAAAGTCTCCACAAGCGACAGGGTTGTAACGCTCGAGGGAGACGTGGCAAGCGAGAAAATCGCACAACGAGCCGTGGATATAGCCGCCGCCACAAAGGGAGTCATCAAAGTCAATAACTCACTCGAAATAGTCACGCGAACACATTCCACAGCGCGATAAATTCCTTATCACTGCTTGAGGTTTTCACTTATTGACAATGGTTTTCAATTGAAATAATATTTATTGAAACAGTGAGACTTAATTTTACCTTTTGGATGTTTGCAAATGTCGTCAAGCTCGCCCCAAATTTCCGCTGAAAACCAGTGGCAAAATAAATATTCTGAATACCTGACACGCAACGGGCTGAAGTCAACGGTTCAGCGCGATATTATCGTCAAGGAGTTCTACAGGCTCGAGGGGCATATTACGGCCGAAGAGCTGCACGCGAAGATAAAAACGGAGCATTCATCGATCGGTCTCGCCACCATCTATCGCACGCTCAAAATTCTCACTGCCTCCGGACTTGCGCTGGAACGACATTTTAACGACGGTTTCACACGCTATGAGCTGTGCGACACCGATAGCGCGCATCACGACCATATAGTCTGTGTCGCATGCGACAAGGTCGAGGAATTTGAAAACGATGAGATCGAGGAGTTGCAGAAAAAGATCGCGGCG
>CAYNDB010000080.1:0-1982 GCA_964395915.1 uncultured Nitrospinota bacterium
GGTTTCCATGGAAAAATTATAAGCCGACTCTCCCCATATGGCTTCATTTTACTGTCACCAGAACCTGAGTCTTACTAAATTCGAAAAAAAATATGTAGTCATTTCCACCAGGCCTCTAATCCAAGTTTCAAGCTGGCAAGGGAGATGAGTTAACCCGGATTGCTCGTTGTGATTGTGAAGTCGCCAGTGATTCCAGATATAAATCCCGCTGACAGCTTTGGTTATTGCTGCTTGGAGATGTCAATATCAGGCGCTCCCAGCCTTTCAGCGTCGACAAACTCGTATACGACCTCGCCCGGTTTAACCAGTCCCAACTTCTCCCGAGCTATAGCGTTTACATATCTCTCACTATGATTCAATGATATAAGCTCCTGTCGATAGCGTTCATTTTCCGCCATCACGGCGTAGGTATCTTTTTCGATTTTCTCGATGGCGACTTTAAGCTCAGCTACATCCTTAAGGCCATTTTGCTTGAAATAGGCGGTTATGGTAACCGCAACAAAAAATGCTATGGAAGCCGCAAGTAAAACTGAAGGCCTGTTTTTAGACATGCGTAATGATACAACAAGTTAGAGCCCGATAGAGGTAAAAACGTCTCTTCCTCTATAGACCGCCTGGGAGCCAAGCTCTTCTTCGATACGCAATAGCTGGTTATATTTTGCGACTCTGTCCGTCCTGCTCATGGAGCCTGTCTTGATCTGGCCGGAGTTTACCGCCACGGCGATGTCGGCTATGGTCGCGTCTTCGGTTTCACCTGAACGGTGGCTGATAACACATGTATACTTGGCCCGTTTCGCCATCTCGATGGCGTCGAGTGTCTCTGTGACAGTCCCGATCTGGTTTACTTTTATAAGTATCGAGTTCGCCACGCCTTTATCGATACCCTTTTTAAGTATTTTCGTATTGGTGACAAATAAATCGTCGCCAACGATTTGAATCTTGTCACCCAAGGCGTCGGTCAAGGCTTTCCACCCTTTCCAGTCCGCTTCATCAAGTCCGTCCTCAATGGAAATTATCGGATACTGTCTTACAAGGTCTTCGTAAAATTTGATCATGTCATCGGCCGACTTCATCGGTTTTTTCTCGGCGGCCATGTTGTATTTACCTTTTGCGTAAAACTCCGACGCGGCCGGATCCATGGCAAGCAAAACATCTTTACCAGCTTTGTATCCGGCTTTTGTTACAGCTTCCAATATTACTTCGATAGCCTCGGCGTTGCTTTTAAGGTTTGGCGCGAAGCCACCCTCGTCACCCACCGACGTGTTATATCCTTTTTTCTTTAACACTCCCTTTAAGCTGTGGAACACTTCGGAGCCGCAACGTATCGCTTTGGAGAAAGATTTAGCCCCCACAGGCATAATCATAAACTCCTGGATATCTACGTTGTTATCGGCATGGGAGCCGCCGTTGAGAATGTTCATCATAGGCACAGGCAGCTCTTTTGCGTTGGCGCCGCCAAGATACCGGTAGAGCGGCAGTCCAGAGTCGTCGGCCGCGGCTTTCGCCACCGCCATCGATACACCCAGCATAGCGTTGGCGCCAAACTTTCTTTTATTGTCCGTGCCATCCATCTTTATCATCAGGCCGTCTATTTCAGCCTGATCCACAGCGCTGCGCCCCAACATCTCCGGGGCGATTTTCGTGTTGATATTCGACACAGCCTTGCCGACGCTTTTGCCGTTGAAACGTTTCTTGTCGCCATCGCGCAGTTCCAGCGCCTCTCTTGCGCCTGTGGATGCGCCCGAAGGAACAGCCGCCCGGCCAAATGCGCCGGATTCTAAAAGAACGTCAACTTCAACTGTAGGGTTGCCACGGGAGTCTATTATCTGCCTGCCTTGAACTTGTACGATATAGCTCATTTCATTCCTCACAAAAGGGCGGTGTTATTTACCTTCGATGAATTAAGCGTAATAGACAAACGAATGATAAGCAACCATGTTTATGACACAAGGTAAAAGAAATCCGGAGCTTGGCAGGTGGCT
>CAYNDB010000080.1:2082-11791 GCA_964395915.1 uncultured Nitrospinota bacterium
CTTCGCTTAGTCCAGAATGACCGGAGAAAATAGCGTTTCAACCAAGCAGCTATTTAATTCTTTCGACTGTAAAAACGCCGGGATGGTCTTCGAGTAGTATTTTTCTGTTTTTCCCCTGCCAGAACCGGAAAAATTTCTCGCGTTCTTCGTTGGTTGGGTCGCCATGAATAGCCGTGGTCATCATTTGCGCGTTTTCCCGGTCTTCATCACTCATGGGAATAAGGCCTGGGTTTGCATATACGGCGACTTTCTCTCCCGTATCAACCCTTTCAAACTCCGCCATTATGGCGTTTCCCGCTCCCTTATTCAGGTTTTCGTCATATTCAAATTTCCCGGCGCGAACATGTTTCCCGCCCAGTCCTTTGAAGCCGGTTTCAATCGCCGCCCCTGTAATATATTGGATTACCTGGCCTATAGGGCCGTTTGCTCCGAAGTCTCGCGGGCCGGCAAAGCGAACGACGATGCCGCCCCTCTCCGGTAATTGGTTTCCATACAGTTCTTTTAAAGCAAGTTTCGTCATCTGAAACGCGGAGGATACCGATGCGCAAGCGTGCCCTGCGGCTTTCACACAATCCGTATAGCTGTAATATATTGGTTCGTCATCGTTTATGGCTCCCAGCGCGGACGCCAGAGGATCCCGCATAGCTATAGGATCGACAAGCGAATAGAACTCCTGCTTCCAATTAGTATGAGACATATACAGACCTTATTCCTTCTAGGATAAAACTCATTTTTTTCAAGACGTGGTATTCCGTTTAGCTTATTTATTAGCGCCAGTAATATCGTTAAGCTCTTTAATAAGCTTGGGAACGTTAATACCTAAAGACGCAGCGGCGGTTGAGATAAACTCCGCTCCTCCGCAACATGTGTCGAAACCATAATCGCTAAAGATTTTCATGGTTTCGGGGTATTTGTTCACCACATCATTTATAGTCATACTCGGTTTGATCATCAGCGTTTCACTCATATCTCCAATATGTAGCTTTAGACTATATATGAAAAGCAAAATTAATACAAAACACGACTTATATCATGCGCCAAATTCGGTGGAAAAGCGTCATAAACGGTTTTGTATACCATATGATACCATTTAGCCGTTATGGAGAAAACATATGAGTCTTTGGCGAAGATCAACCTGTTTCTCAAGGTCACAGGGAAAAGGCCGAATGGATATCACGAGATAATCTCGATTTTCCAGAAAATATCCCTTCTCGACACCATCACATTCAAATTAAACGGCTCCAGTAAAATCAGCCTTCAATGCGACCATCCAAATGTGCCTGTCGATGGGAGCAATCTCATTGTAAAAGCCGCCGAAGCATTGCGCAAATTTACGCAATGTGGATATGGGGCGGACATCACTCTTAAAAAAAATATCCCGGTAGCGGCTGGGCTTGGCGGCGGGAGCTCCAATTCGGCGACAACGCTTGTGGCTCTCAACGAGCTTTGGGGGCTTGACCTCTCAACAAGGGAACTTGAGGAAATGGCGTTTAAACTGGGAGCGGACGTGCCGTTTTTCCTAAACAGCTCCCTTGCGCTGGTGGAGGGCGCCGGGGAGAGGGTTACACCTTTAGCGCCCAGGAAAAGCATCCCTATTCTCCTTGTAAATCCGGGGTTTGCCATATCAGCTAAAGACGCATACCAGAAATCGAATTTTAATTTTAATCCCGTCGAACCGCGCGAATCAGTTCTAAATGACATGGAGTCTGGCGAACCGGCAAGAATAGCAAAACACCTTATGAATGATCTTCAGCCATGGGCCTTGAAGACATATCCTGAATTGAAAACGCTCAAAAACAAGATGGAGTCGTTAAAACCCGCTCCGCTTGGAGTTTTGATGTCCGGGAGCGGCCCGACACTTTTTGCGACCTACGATAGCCTGGAATCTTGCAACGCCGCAAAGAGAAAAATTGAAAAAACAGTAGATTTTGTGTCATGTGAAAAGACCGTAACTACTTGATCTACCAGGGGTGCAGAGTAAATATTGCTTGGGGAAAAGAAAATCTAATAAAAGATACACCTTTTAGGTCTTTCCGCTGGAAATGGGTGTATACTTGTGTATACTATTAATGGTTGTTGAACCTTGCGGCATATTATAAGGCTATCACCCAGCCATGAAAAGCGGTGTAAAGATTATGAATGATAGAAAAAACGTTGAGTTCTTTAAGGATGTCGCTGATCTAATCAACTCGGTCGCCGACCTCGATAATCTTCTAAATATTTTAATAATATCCGCAACCAGAATGATGTCCGCAAAAGCCGCCTCACTTTTGCTGGTTGATAAAAAAACCAAAAAGCTTTTTTTCCATATCGCCGTTGGCGAGAACACAGAAGATATAAAGCACTTTGAGCTTGAAAAGGGCGAGGGAATCGCAGGATGGGTGGCTGAAAACAACCAGCCTTTGCTCGTCCGGGATGTTGCTTCAGACCCTCGCTGGTCCCCTACCGTATCGAAATCGGTTGGCATGCGGACACAGTCGATAGCCTGTGTTCCCCTGAGAGTAAATAACGAAGTTATAGGTGTGCTTGAAATAATAGACCGCGAGGACGGAAAGCCCTTAAGACATGAAGACCTTGATCATTTGCAAACATATTCCGATCTGGCCGCGCTGGCTCTTACAAAAGCGCAAAGTTTCAGCGAAGTTGAGAAAAAGAATATCGAGCTTAAAAAAGAGCTGGCCGACAAACGTATGATTATCGGCGAGTCGAAAACGTTGAAAAAGGCTCTTGATGACTGCCAGAAAGTGGCCGGATCAAAAGCCACCACGCTTATCACTGGCGAATCTGGCACAGGTAAGGAGCTGTTTGCGCGGCTTATCCACGATCTGTCCCCACGAAAAGACAAACCGATGATCGTGGTAAATTGTGGCGCATTACCTGAAACGCTTCTGGAGAGAGAGTTGTTTGGTCATGAAAAGGGAGCGTTTACCGGAGCCGATGAGCAAAAACTGGGCCTGTTCGAGGCGGCTGACACAGGAACAATATTTTTGGATGAAATAGGCGAAACCAGCCAGGCCATGCAGGTTAAATTGTTGCGAGTATTGCAGGAAGGGGCTTTTACAAGGGTCGGCGGGCAGAAAACTATTAATATCGATGTCAGGGTCGTCGCGGCGACTAATAAAGACCTGGACAAAATTGTTCTAAAAGGAGAGTTTCGTAAAGACCTCTATTACAGGCTTAACGTTGTTCATATAAATCTTCCGTCGTTAAAGGACCGGCGGGAAGATATTACTTTGCTGGCGGAAAGTTTCCTGCGCAGAATAGCGCGAGACCTGAACCGACTTTTTAAAGGCTTCACGCCTGAGGCGATCAACGCCCTTAAAATCTATTCATGGCCCGGCAATATCAGGCAGCTTGAGAATGCGGTTGAGCGCGCGATTATCATGAGCGATTCCGACAGGATCCGTCTTGAAGACCTGCCTCCAGAAATCACCGAGATTAAAACAAACGATATTCAGATCGGACGATCCTTAAAAGACGCCCAAGAGCATTTCAAAAAGAACTTTATATTACAATCACTCTCCCTGTGCGGAGGCAATAAAACGAAAACCGCAAAAATACTCGATATCCAGCGCACATATCTTAGCAGGCTAATTAAAGAACTCAATATCGAGGCGTAGCGGCGTCCTCTATAACTCTTTCTGGAGCGGAAAAAATGGAGGGTTGGCCGCTAATTGTTTTGGGGATCGCTCTCGCGGTCATCATCGCAAGCCGCTTGCGTTCAGATACCACAATGTCATCTCCTGAAAGTTTCTCACAAGCGGATATTGGTCAACTGCGATCGTCAGATCATAACGGTGTCTTCAACGTTAAGGTGGTGGCTGTTGAGTTCGACGAGGTTGGCCCTGTTATATATGTCAACGGCGAGTTTCGAAATATGGACGAGCGGCTGGAAATCGATATTGTGTCTGCGGAAATATCGACCGGCGCCATGGAGGAAATGTTTCTCTCTTTCGACCCAGGTGTGGAAGATCGCTCCAGCGGTTCTCGAATTGGCGGTCTTGTCAGCTTCATATCTCCCGTTTCGCTCGAGCCGTATGAAAAAGGAATGTTCCGCGCCCCGCTTTTCTCTCCGGACAGGGAAGAGCGGATGAACGAAATCGTGGAGAGGCTCGACTTATCGGCGATCAGAATGGTGGAGAAATTCGACATGGAATTCGGTGAATATTCGCTTGAAGGAAAATCGTTTGAGAGGCTTTCCCATGATTTTATTCGCGACCGCGTTATACAGGAAATTCGCCGTGAAATAGAAAAAGAATTTATTTGGCGGGCGGGCGACACGAACGTAACCCTGAATTATTTAACAGTTGACGACGAGCTTGTCGAATCCGTTCATACAAAGCTTCACATGACCCAAAGCGCCGTTGAAACGTTACGAAATAACATCGACACTTTAATAGTAAATTCATTGCGCCAGGAGCTGGAGATCAGCCTTGATGTGTACAATTCCATAGTGTATGAACAGTGACCTGTTTATACAGATATGGTGAAAATTCTTTCCTGTTATGATTAAATATATTGCTATGCAAAATAAGTTTTCCGCTGTTCACCTGTGCGCTCTTCTTGCAATAACGCTCATCATTGCTCCGCAACAAGGGCTGGCCCAGAAAAAAAAGGATAAGAAAAACGGGCGTCCCCCAGCGACGGTGGAGCTTGCCACTGTGATCGAAAGGAACATTTCCGCCTCTATAAACCTGACAGGAGCCGTGCGAGCCCTCACGGAAAGCGTGGTCGCCGCCGAGGTTAACGGCAGGGTGGTGAAGTTCAGTAAAAAAGAAGGGGACGAGGTCAGGCGTAACGAAACCGTGGCTTTACTGGACGGAACATCATACCGGATAATATTGCGGGGGGCGGAAGGACAGCTTGCAAAAGCCGAAATAGCGCTTGAGCGGGCGCGCCTTGCGGCCAAACGCGCAAAAGAGCTTTTCGAGCAAAAGATCGCCTCTGAAGAAGTTGAACAAAATGCCGAGCTTGATGTAAAAACGGCGGAAGCCGAGATCATGCTACGAAAGGCCGAGCTTGAGCAGGCGGAATATAATCTGGCTCGATGCGAGGTTAAAGCTCCGTACAACGGGTTTGTCGCCCGTAAACTTACAGATGTCGGAAACTGGGTAAACGACGGTGACGGCCTGTTTGAAATAATAGACATCCATAAGGTTGAAGTCGTAGTGGAGGCTCCGGAGCATTATCTCAATGAGTTCAGCATTGGCAGAGAGGCGCAAGTGACGATCGACGCTTACCCTGGAAAGACTTTTAAAGGAAAAGTCGTCGCCGTTTCCCCGAAAGCCGACCTTAAAAGCCGGACGTTCCGCGTGAAGATAGGTATGGACAATCCGAATAGCGCGATAAAGGCTGGCATGCTGGCGCGCGTGACAGTGACGACCAGCGAACAAAAGAACGCCGTGCTAATTCCTCGTGACGCTATAGTGTGGAGAGCGCGAAGGGCGATGGTATTCACCGTAAACGAAGGAAAGGCAAAGAGCTCCATCGTTACCATCGGCAGACAACAGGGCGTCTTTGTGGAAGCTTCTGGCGCTATAAAGCCGGGGATGAAGCTTGTCGTCACCGGCAACGAAATTCTGCGCGACGGCTCCCCCGTTAATGTAGTCGGTGAAAAAAGCTATAAATAGATACCATGAAAAAACTGATTATGATTATCGCGCTTGCGGCGAGCATATTATTCTCCTTCCCCAACGTATCAACCGCCAGCGGAATGATGGGCGGTGGGATGATGAAAAAAATGCCCAAGAGGGGAGTCAACCCTGAAGATCTTCCGGACGCCAACTCCACTGAGGCCAAGACATACTCAAAATTCTGCTCCCAATGCCATCCGATACCAAGCCCAAAGCGCAAGCCGGCCAAGGATTGGCAAGCTTTGGTTGATCGGATGGACAAAAGAATGAAGATGATGAGCCGCATGGGTGGCGGAATGATGAGCTGGATGATGGGCAGACCACGCGTGGTTGCAATGTCAGCTTCCGAAAAAAAAATGATAATACGATACCTTCAAGGCAACGCTTTGAAGGCGCTTGACAAGTCGACAATATCGTCTCTTGATGCGAACGGATATGACGCTTTTGAGAAGGTATGCTCACGGTGTCATGATTTGCCCGACCCTTCGATATTTACAAAGTCTGAGTGGCCGCAAGTGATGCAAAAAATGATAAGCAACATGAAAGAAATGGAAGTGGCGCCGCCATCCGCTGATGAGAAAAAGGCGATACTCGAATTCTTACAAAACAACGCAAGAAACTGACACCGAATATCGCAACGAAGATATCGAAAATGATATATGTGGATAATACGCTTCGCAATAGATAACCCTGTCAAAGTCACAGTCGCGGTCCTTTTCCTTGTGATATTCGGTGGGTTGTCGCTCACCACCATCCCGATCCAGATGAAGCCAACCGTGGACAAGCCGGAAATACGTATCAACACAACCTATCCAGGCGCCGCGCCGCAGGAAGTGGAGGAGCAGATCACCATTCCCATGGAGGAGAAGCTTCAGGCTGTGGAGGGTTTGAAGAGGATTACGTCCGATTCGAAAGAGGGCCGGTCCAACATCGAGCTTGAATTCGAGTGGGGCGTGAACAAGAATATAGCTCTCATCGACATCATCAAACGCCTTGCCAGGGTAAAAGACCTGCCGGATGAAGCTGATGAGCCAATCATATTCGCTGGAACCAGCTCCGAGCGCAGGCCTATCTACTGGGCTTCCTTTAGAGGGTCGATGCAGGTAGACAGGATGCGCCAGTTCGCCAAGGATTTTGTGGTGCCCAGGATCGAGAGAATCGAAGGTGTGGCGGAAGTGCGTGTGTTTGGTGGCGAGGAACGCGAAGTGCGTGTTGTGCTCGATTTCGAGGCGCTTGGCGCGAGAGGGTTAACTGTTCAGAACGT
Organism: uncultured Nitrospinota bacterium; assembly: GCA_964395915.1. GTDB lineage: Bacteria > Nitrospinota_A > UBA7883 > UBA7883 > JAJRTC01 > CAYNDB01. The sequence continues at coordinate 8,980 of CAYNDB010000080.1, forward strand.
GATAACAGCTTTAGCCCGTGAAAACATGAACGTGCGAGGCGGGCACATCGACATAGGCAAACGGAAGTATCTGGTCCGCACTGTCGGGTTGTTTAAAACGGTTCAGGATATTGAGGCTGTAATTATCGCCAAGGATAAAAACGGCGGATCTGTATATGTGCGTGACGTGGCCAAGGTGCATGACACTTTCAAGGATCGCACGTCGATGGTGCGCATAATGGGCCATCCCGCCGTGGCTTTCGGCATCGTGAAAAAAACAGGCGCGAACACGATCAAAGTAGTGGAAACACTCGAGGCTACCTTTAGGCAGATGAACCTGGAGATGAAGGGCAAGGGTGTCGCCATCTATGAAAGTTATGACTCGAGCGATTATATATGGGAGTCGATAGGCTTCGTTACGTCGAACCTTGGTTACGGCGCCATTCTGGCCATAGTGGTGATGATATTGTTCTTAAAATCGTTTCGGAGCACGCTGGCCATCGGCGTGGCGATCCCGATTGTGGCGCTCTCGGGATTTATCCTGTTGAACGTTTTCGGCAGGACTTTGAACATCATCTCTCTGGCAGGCATGGCTTTCGCCGTTGGAATGGTGGTGGACAACGCTATCGTCGTGCTAGAAAACATCTATCGGCACCTTCAGATGGGCAAGAAAAGGATGGCGGCCGCATTCGACGGAACTGTGGAGGTATGGGGCGCTGTTTTGGCCTCCACATTGACTACTCTTGCCGTGTTCATACCGATCATGTTCATTCAGGAAGAGGCGGGACAACTTTTCAAGGATATCGCTATCGCAATATCATGCTCCGTTGCGGTATCGCTTCTGGTTTCGGTTACGGTTATTCCGACACTTGCCGCAAGGTTTCTTGGTGTCGGTTCGCTTGAAGTCAAAAAAGGGTTTGGCCCATGGGTGGCGGTGAATATATCCGGGGCGGCGGTGAAAAACTTCTTTGTAAAAATAACGATCTGGCTTTGCGGCGCCTCTTTCGTAAAAAGAACGGTGATAGCGCTTGGCATAGCGGCGCTGGCGGCGGCCACCATACCGCTGGCTCCGAAAATGGAGTATCTTCCGAAAGGTAACAGAAACCTTATATTTATCGCCTTTACGCCGCATGTCGGCAGCAACCTTGAGACGGCGCGAAAATATTCGGACGCTGTGGCGGACAAGGTCATCCAGATGCCGGAAGTGAAATATATGTTCCATGTCGTATCGTCACGGTTCAATGGTATCGGCGTGCGTGTGAAGGATGAATATAGGATGGATATGGCGAGTGTCGCTGGCAAGATAAATAAAACGATTGCCGGCTCCCCCGGATTCAAATTCGTGCGGGCGTTTCAAAGCTCGCTTTTCTCCCGCATCATGGGGTCGGACATGGAGATAGAAATCCGTGGAAAGGAACTGGACAGGATAGCCGAATATTCAACACAGATACAAAAACAGCTATACGGTGTGGAAGGGGTCTCATACGTCCGTTCAAACCTTGAGCAAGGAAACCCCGAGCTTCGCGTAATTATAGACAGGGAGAGGGCGGCGGACCTTCAGCTTTCGGCGCAGGATATATCGGAAGTTGTCGAAGCGCTTGTGGCCGGGAAAAAAGCGACTCTGTTCAAGGTCGGCGGAGAAGAGATAGATATAGTCGTCAAAGGTGTGGAGGAGAAAATCGTAGACGCAAGCTCGCTTGAAGAGGTGACTGTATCGAGCGTCAATGGAGCTGGCATAAGGCTGGACTCCGTGGCGAAGGTTGTGGAAACCGTCGGGCCGACGCAGATCAACCATATCGAGATGGACAGGTCGATAACCCTTAAGGTGACAAAAGCTAAGGATAAACCGCTTCAGGCAATGGTGGAGGCTATAAACGAAAAAGTCCTCGATCCGCTCCGCAAAAAAATGGACCTCGGCTATATAATCTCTATCTCCGGCCACGCGAAAGATCTGGAGACAACAGCGGCGGCGTTGTCCACCTCGTTCCTGCTTGCGATAGTTATCATCTACCTTCTGTTGTCGGCGCTCTACGAGTCCTTCCTCTACCCATTGTTAATCATGTTCACGGTGCCGCTTTCCGCTTCCGGGGCTTTGCTTGGCGTGGTTGTCACAGGCTCTCGTCTCGACGTGCTTACAATGCTCGGCTTTATCATCCTTGCCGGGATAGTGGTCAACAACGCGATACTTCTTATTCATCAGGCGATCCGCAACAGACGCGAATACAATATGGATGAACGGGAAGCGATTATAGAATCGGTAAAGGCGCGTATCAGGCCGATATTCATGAGCTCTATCACGACGGTGCTAGGCATGCTTCCGCTTGTTGTGCGTGGCGGAGCGGGATCGGAGCTATATTCCGGGCTGGCGGCGGCTATCGTGGGAGGACTTACGATATCGACGATTTTCACGCTTGTTCTCGTACCGACACTGTATCTGTTGCTGGAGGATATCAGGGGCTTATGGCGACCAAACCGCTGAAAGACGCCTTCGACGACAAATTTTTCAGATATCTGACAAAAGAGATCAAAACCTCCTATCCGGCGTTCAACATGGGCAGGTTCACGAAGCTCATATTCAGCCAGGACTGGGATTCTCTTGAGTTAAAACAAAGAATGAGGCGCATTACCCATTGTCTGCGGGATTCGCTTCCAGCAAGCTACAATAAATCCTTGAACATCCTCCTGGATATAGCTCCGAAATTTAGCCGGGATATAGCGCCGAAACTGATTGGCTTTGAACCCATGATCTTTCCAGATTTTGTTGAAGTATATGGATTGAATGATTGGGATTCAGCGATTATGGCGCTGGAGGAGTTCACCAAATATTCCAGCT
>CAYNDB010000081.1:0-11486 GCA_964395915.1 uncultured Nitrospinota bacterium
ATCGTTGGTGTTGCCAACGATCACAGTATAGCCTGGGGTATAGCCAAGGCGCTGGCCCGCGAAGGCGCCGAGCTTGCGTTCACATATGCTATCGATCAGCTCGAAAAACGGGTGCGCCCGTTGGCGGAATCAGTCGATTCTACATTTGTCCATAAAATGGACGTATCCAACGACGAACAGGTAGACCAGGTGTTCGAACAATTAAAAGAGCATTTTGGGCATATCGATTTTTTTGTCCATGCCGTAGCATTCTCCGACAGGGAGGAGCTTAAAGGGCTTTATCTTGATACGACAAGGAAGAATTTCCTTAACACTATGGATATATCCGTTTATTCGTTTGTAAACCTTTCCCGCAAAGCCGCCGAGCTTATGCCGGAAGAGGGCGGCTCCATAATTACCCTCTCTTTCTACGGCGCCCGGAAAGTTATTACAAACTATAATGTAATGGGTGTGGCCAAAGCGGCTTTGGAATCTTCGGTTCAATATTTGTCTATGGACCTTGGCCCGAAAAAAATAAGAGTGAACGCAATTTCCGCGGGCGCGGTCAAAACGCTTGCCTCGGCGGGAATAGGCAACTTCAAGGAGCTTTTGAATAAAGGATTATCCAGGGCTCCGCTAGGTAGAAACGTGACTCTGGATGAAATTGGCAATGCCGGACTTTACCTTCTGTCCGATCTTTCCACGGCCACAACAGGTGAAGTGCTTTTTGTCGACAGCGGTTATCACGTAACCGGAGTCTGACGTTCAAACGCAGGTTTGCGTATATTATGCGTTTTCTGGCGACTGTGGTATCAGCTTCCGAGGCTTTGGTTTTACGGGATATCGCCGATATCATCGATATTAAAGACCCGTCCAAAGGGCCTCTGGGAGCGCCAGAGCCATCCACCGTTTCCGAAGTGATAGAGGCTCTCGGAGGGCACACGCAAGTTTCCGTGGCGTTGGGTGACGCGGGGGCGGATGTCGCAAAATCCGTGACGATGGCAAAAACGATGGTCAATACCGGCGCGGATTTTGTGAAACTTGCCATAGCCGATATCTCACATCAATTGGCTGTCGATACTTTATTGGCGATCCGCGACTCTATTCCGGTAAATGTAAAGTTGGTGGCTGTAGCATATGCCGATGCGCCGAAAAATTTCATCTCACCTGTAAAGCTTCCGACAATCGCCGCGGCATCTGGCGCGGATGGAATATTGATAGACACTTGTATGAAAAACGGAAACACGCTTTTTGATATTTGCGCGGTAAGTGAATTGAAAGCTGTTCTGGATGATGCGGAAAAACGTGGGCTTATGACCGCGCTTGCAGGGTCGCTCGATATAAACTCCCTTGATATAGTGGTGGAAATTATGCCAAATTTTGTTGGGTTCCGGTCGGCGATAACCACAAGTGGCGACCGTGGCTCTATTGGCGTGGACGTTGAGAAAGCGGGGAAAATAAAAAAACGTATTTTGAATTACTCGGCTAGTTTGGGAAATAAAATTTCAGGTTAGCAGGTTAACCGTGTAGCCTCGTCCCCATTGTTGAGCCTGTAAATAGAAGCTCCTTGAGCCTTTCAGGCTTGCGGCCGTTGATGATAAATGTCTCAAGCCTGGGGCCTATATGTTTGAAAAATTCACTATCCACAACGTTCGTGTCAGGAGTATTTTTCATAGACACTTCGCGTAAAAGTTCACCTTTTACAGAGATACCATCCACGCTTTTTAAAAGCGTGAGTTTTTTGATATCGAGATAGTGGCACACTCTCGCGGCAATAGTGTCTGAAGTCGCGTCCCAACAAGCGGGTATTTTACGATCATCCAGAATGTAAGGGTATGGGATAAATACAGGTATTTTGCCTTCCGCCCAAAGTTTTTTCACTTCAGCGGCATATAGCGCTATTTTGGCCCCTTCTATTTTTTCCGCCAGCTCATATCCAAACTGCGCCATAGCCAATATGGCTTGAGCGTGAGCCACTGAATCTGGAACACGACATTGCGTTGCGCGATCCCGAACAAAATCCGCGAACACACCACCACCTGGAATAATCAGGAGATTGAACTCTCCTGAAAGCTCCGTGATTATGGATAAAAGCCCGCGTTCGCCGCGTATTTTACCCAAGACGTTTTCTTTTTCCAGGCTACCGCCAACTTTTAACGCCCATTGAGGTTTTGTATCCATTTTCCCATGAAAGCTTTTTGAATTTGCCTTGGTTCATTCTTTCCGGGCTCAGGTACACATGAGAGCAAGATAAATGTATAATAACAGTATATTTAGATATTTAAGTTATACTAATGTCAAGTTCTTGACATCGAACGGATGAAAACCTTAGTGGTATCATTATTGCTTCTTCTTTATGATTGATACTAGTGTCAACAAAATAGCGACCGTAATTAAATGGATATAGCGACGATTATAGGAGTCGTTGGCGGGCTTGCTCTAATCGGCGTCGCCATCGGTCCCGCTCAACTTGTTTATTTTGTAAGCGTCCCCTCCTTTCTTCTTGTTGTTGGAGGAGCCGCCGCCGCTCTATTCGTGAACTACCCTCTTTCGGATGTGATCGCCATGATAAATGTCATGAAAAAAACATTGCTATATAAGGTGCAATCACCCAAGGAAGTTATCCCCCAGCTTGTCGAATACGCCAGCACCGCTCGAAAGGATGGAATCCTTGCGCTGCAGTCTGTCTCCAAGCAGGGGGATGACCCGTTTTTGAACAAGGGGTTGCAGCTTGCCATCGACGGGGCCGAGCCGCAAACTATACTCAAGATTTTGGAGACGGAGGTCGAATATATAAGGGAACGGCACCGGATCGGCGCGGAAATGGCGCAAACTTTCGGCACTTATTTACCGGCGTTTGGAATGATAGGGACTTTGGTCGGGCTTGTGTTGATGTTGCAGAACCTCGACGACCCGTCCAGCATTGGCCCGTCTATGGCCATTGCGCTTATAACGACGTTTTACGGCGCATTGCTGGCAAACCTCGTTTTTCTGCCGATGGCAGGTAAGCTGAAGAAAAGAAGCGCGGATGAAACACTTGTCAAAGAACTACTTACGGAAGGAATTGTCTCCATCGCGTCGGGCGACAACCCGCGTATTATTGAGCAAAAACTTCATGTGTTTCTGCTTCCGAAATTAAGAGAGAGCCAGTTTGATTGATGATTATAAAAACGCGCGGAATCATAAGTCGCCGCCACGGCGATATGCAAAACATGATGAACGTCACATTGATGATGATCATTCTGGCGTTTTTTATAGTATTAAATTCCATGGCGGTGCCTAACGACGATAATCGTAAAGCCGCTATAGGCTCGCTGGTGGGAGCTCTGGGCATACTTACAGGCGGTGTGTCACCTGCGGAATTTAAGGGAAAAAGCTTTATTGTAAAACCTAGACCTGCGATTGAGGAGCGTATAGTCGTTTCATCCAGACTTGCCGTATTTGAGAAGTATGTCGTGGCAAAAAATATAGCCGACAAAGTTTCCACCATTATTACAAAAAGCGGCGTGGAAGTGACTATAGAAAACGGTCTTCTCTTCGAGCCGCAAAGCGCATCCTTTTCCATGAATGGGCTTGAAGTGGTAGACAAAATAAATGAATTCATAAAAGCCGCAAAGGGATCGCTGGTGGTTGAAGGGCACACCGACGATAAAAAGGTTGTCAGCGCGTTATATTCAACCCCGCTGGGCTTGTCGATCGCCAGGGCGGGGGTTGTTGGACGGACGCTGATTAAAAAAGGCGGAATCAAACGAACAAACCTTGCAATATCCGGGTACGGCGCAATCCGCCCCATGTACCCAAACGATACCCCTGAGCATAAGCGAAAGAACGACAGGATAAGGATTATTTATAAATATGCAATTTAATCGCGAGGAATAACTTGGCTGTATCAACCGCGCAGAAAAAAAAGGGTAAAGGCGAGGAAGAAGAGTTTGACTCGGAGTTCTGGATGGTCACATTCGGAGATCTTCTGTCGCTAATGCTTACATTTTTCGTCCTTCTTTTCTCTATGGCCTCACTAGATAAGCAGACTTTGGATGATATGCTGGAGGAATTCAAGGGAGGGGCCGGTCTTCTCTCTAGCGGTAACCCGTTTCCGTTGGAGCCTTCCATCCAAACTGGTTTAATGAAAGTGCGCCCTGGCGAAGCGAAAGCGCTCTTGAATCTGGTGAAAAATCAAACAAAAAAATCGGGCAAGGAATTCGATGCCTGGCAAGCTAAAGGCGCTATTGACACGATTTTTATGAGTGGCGCCACTGTGAGAACACGCGGTTCGAGCTTCGTTATATCCTTTCCTGTAGAAAACCTTTTTGACCAAGGGTCCGCTGAAGTAAAACCTAACATGGAGCCTGCATTAAAACGGCTTGGTCAGGTGTTCCGTTTTTCTACGACGGACCTTTTGATAGAAGGGCATACAGATGATATACCGGTCTCTTCCCTGAAATTCGCATCGAACTGGGAACTGTCCGCCACAAGGGCTGCGAACGTAATGCGGTTTTTAGCTGAAAATACACCTATAAAGCGGGACAGGCTTTTGGCTTTGGGCTATGCCGACACAAAACCGCTTGTAAGAAATTTAAGTGATAAATACAGGGCGCGTAACCGGCGTGTGGATATTGTGATACGGCAGTCGCCGGAAGTATGAAATTAAATATTGGAGGATCAGTAGATGGCCGATGAAGAAGCGGCGGTTGAAGCGGCCCCACCGGAGGAAAAAAAAGGTGGCAAGAAAAAGTTCATAATAATAGGAGCCGTCCTTTTGCTTCTGGTGGGAGGTGGCGCGGCCGGCTACTTCCTTTTCTTGTCGGGACCAAGTGAAAGTGAAAGCGAGACCGCCGCAAAAGAAGAAAAAAAGGCGGCCGACGCGATTCCAAAGGACTCCCTTGGCGTAACGTTTGAGCTTGACCCGTTTGTTGTCAATCTTGCTGGTGAGTCGAGCAGATACCTTAAAGTTGTCATAGTGGCGCAGCTCTCATCGCCGGAGCTTGCTGTTGAAATGGAAAACCGTTCTCCACAGCTAAAGGATTCTATAATTACGGTTCTTTCCAGCAAGACACCGGAGGAGATTTTATCGGTCCAGGGAAAGTACGATTTGAAAATGGAGCTAATCAAAAGATTAAACGCCAACATCAGCGCCGGTGTTGTGCGTGATCTTTTTTTCACAGAGTTCGTGGTACAATAATATGAAATATGCCCCGCTGAGAAGACGGTAAGACAATGAGCCAAGTCTTAAGTCAGGAAGAGGTGGACGCGCTGCTTCGAGGCGTCACCGATGGTGAAATTGAAACTGAGGTCGAATATGTCCCTGATGAATCGGGGATAGTGCCTTACGACCTGACGAGCCAGGAGCGTATTATTCGCGGAAGGATGCCGACTCTTGACATCATCAACCAGCGTTTTTCAAGGCTTTTCCGCAACTCGCTTTCATCCGCTTTAAGAAAGCTTCTTGATGTTTCCGCCGTGTCCACAGATACGGTGAAATTCGGTGAATTCGTTAAGTCCCTGCCGGTGCCGGCCTCTCTGCATATTTTCAAGATAGAGCCTTTGCGCGGGTTCGCTTTGCTTGTAGCGGAGTCGAAGCTCGTATTTGCGCTGGTCGACACTTTTTTCGGTGGCACTGGCGAAGCGAAAATGAAAATAGAAGGAAGAGACTTTACCGCTATCGAACAGCGCATGATTAAAAAAGTGATACTCATGGTGCTGGAGGATATGGAACAGGCGTGGAAGCCGGTCCACAACGTTCAGATGAGTTTCGTTCGCTCAGAGATCAACCCGCAGTTTGCCGCCATCGTGCCGCCTACTGACGTGGTTGTTGTGGTAATGTTCGAGGTAGAGCTGGACCAGATCAACGGCACACTGACAGTGTGCCTGCCATACTCGACAATAGAGCCGATAATAGGAAAATTGCGAGCGGGATTTCAGAGCGACCAGTTGGAAGTTGACCAAGCCTGGATCCGCCGTCTTAGGGGCAGGCTTTCTGAAACCAGTGTTGATGTGGTTGTTGAGCTTGGGAGCGCTACCATTACCAGTGGTGACTTTGTTGGGCTCAATGTTGGCGATGTGGTCGCATTGGATAACGACACTGATGATGAAATGATAGTGAGCATTGAAGGGATTCCAAAATATAAAGGTGTCCCTGGCGTTGTCAAGGGAAACAAGGCTGTTAAACTTACCAGTATAATTCCCAGAGCTGGATCGCAAATTGCCTCATCTGTGGAAAACGGGCAGAATGAAGCTCCGGTGGCCGCAAAGCCTGTTTAAATTTGACATATATGTTTATAACGGTAATTCAGTAAATAAAAATTTGATGGAAAAATAAAATGGCTGAAGAAGAGCTCAATACTGAAAACGAAGAAGATCTTTGGGCGGCTGCGGCTGATGACCTGGCTCAGCAGAAGGATATGTTGCACAAGGCCGCTGCTGAGCCTCAGGGAGAGTCCTCTCCCGCTCCCTCTGTAGAAGCTCCCGCTGGTTCCGATGTGGCGGAAACGGCACAGCAGGAGGCGTCTCCGCCACCCCAGGAGACTGTGGCTACGGCTACCGCTGTCAGCGCTCCCCCTGTCTCCGAAGAGCTGGACAGGATAATGGACCTTCCGCTTAAAGTGTCCGTACAGCTCGGCAGATCGAAAATGCTCATTAATGATTTACTGCAGCTTGGGCAGGGATCGGTAATCGAGCTTACCAAGCTCGTGGGCGAGCCATTGGAAGTGTTAATAAATGGCAAGCTTGTGGCCAAGGGCGAAGTCGTTGTGGTGAACGAGAAATTCGGAGTGCGCCTGACAGAGATTTCCAGCGCCAAGGACCGGATTGAATCGATGGGCTGAATAGCGATTCCACCCGTCAACAATATTTCAGTTAGGGGCGGATTCCAGCGTCAACAAAGGGCGTGACACATAGTTATGCCTCACTCCAGATATTTTCATGGACTATACCGCACAGGTACCTATAATATTAGTTCGTTTTTCGATCTATCGGCAAACACCTCGATAGATGCCCTGGTGGTGGAATTGGTAGACACGCTATCTTGAGGGGGTAGTGGGAGCAATCCCGTTCCGGTTCGATTCCGGATCAGGGCACCAAATAAAGAGCTGGCGTAAACAAGCCGCCATACATTTCCTGCGTCTTTTATACACGCCCCTAATCCGCATCGGGCCATAAATTAAGACTTACAGCCGCGCGACAAATTTCTTAGGTTGCCGCTGTTGGTGAATATAGATTGTCAAACATTCGGGCAAAAAAAATGGCCCGGCTATAAAAATAACCGGGCCATGTGGATCGTAAAGTGTGGTTACTTACGGTCTGGAACCTCTCTTTTTCCGGTCACTGCAAAGTTTATCAGGTAGTTATACATCCTGATAAGACGTCCGCCTTCGCGTTTCTGGTCCGTCCAATGGCCTATCATGCCAATGGTGCGCGCAAGAATAAAGAAGCCGTTAAGTGTTTCGTTGGGGAAGCCAAGATCGGTAAGGATACAAGCCATGCAACCGTCGACATTGAGAATGAGATTATCCTTCTTCGCCGTTGTAACCGCTTCGACCGCAAGCGCATATTCGAGATGCGGAGCGCGCAGCCCCAGGTCTTTAACTGTTTTCTTAAGCTCCTCGACCCTTTTGTCCGGGTTTTTAAGAGATTTCACCCTGTGTCCGATACCAGGCACAGGACCTACATTCTTTTTCATGTAGGCTAAGAAGCCTGGAACATCGTTAGGATAATTAGTAAGCCCATAGTTAAAATATTTGGCGGCTCCGGTGACAGCGCCCCCGAACCTCGGGCCTATCATGATAAGACCGGCCGCAACCGACTGTGACATGCCTATACCAGCGCAGGCGGCCATTATCGTGGCGAAAGCTCCAGAGACGCAAGGGCCGTGGTCGGCCGCCAACATCAGGATGCGTTTGATAACTTCGGCTTCCTTGTCATTTAGCAGCTTCTTGTTCCACAAAAGCCCGATGACATGGGTTATGTCATAACCTTTGTTAATCAACTCGGATGCGGGGTAACCACAATACAGCGGCTCTTCACCCCGGTCGTCGGTGATAGTCGTTTTCACCAACGGTTGTACCTGGACATCACCAGCGGATAGCGCCTCTTCGACTTTCAGCGGAAGCGCCGGAAGATCGGAAGGATGGATATCCTCAACTACATTTGTAGAGCCTGTCGCTTTCAGGTCTTCATACACCTGCTTTATAGTCGAGCCAAGATCGCCAAACGTAGGCGGTACGATTATCCCGGCTTTTTTAAGTATTTCAGTCTTCGACCGCGCGCTGCCTTCACCATGCTGCCCCTCTTTGGCGCCGGCATGGCCAAACTTCATACCCTTCGGGAGTGATTCCTGGCAAAATCCTGATACAACTCCGATGAGCTTTATTCGCCTGGGTTTGGCGGCATACCATTCCGCCGCTTTCTCCTCAAGATCTCCCCCCATTTCACCAATCATTATGACGGCTTTGGTTTCCGGGTCTTTTTCGAACTCCTCAAGGTATGTGACAAAATCGGTGCATGGATAAGTGTCTCCGCCGATTCCTATAGTGGTGGTGACACCGTCGGCAAACTGGCTGACAAGCCACATTATTTCGTTGGACAATCCCCCGGATTTTGTGAGAACGCCAAAAGAGCCCGGACGGTAAAGCTTGGACAGCTTCAGATTGTTATACTCACCACCTATAACTCCAAGCCTGCATTCACCGGCTGAAAATACACCGATGGAAGAGGGGCCGTTCAATAGTGTTCCAACTTTTTTAGAATGTTTGATAAGAATCTTGGCGTCCTTTTCCGGCACACCCTCGGTGATCATTGAAACGAACTTTATTTTGTCGTTGTCCAGCGCTTCCATGCATCCTTTGAATGCGCGGTTGGGAGCAATGTAAACAAGAGCTGTGTTCGTTTCCGGATGATTTTCGGTTGCCTCGGCAAGAGTTTTATACACCGGTATCGCAAGGAACTGAGCCCCATATGAAATATCGATGGTCTTTCCTGCGTCCGGAGGAAAAACAAATGAGGTTACCTGATAGTCAAGCCCGCAAAGATAACAGAACTCCGCCATTCTCTTGGCCGCGTTCACACCGGCTGGCCCACCCATGATAACTATTCTTGAATCTTTTTTAGCTAATATACTCATCTTAGTTTTCCTCCCCTTCCAAGGCGAACTTCGCGATATCTGTAAGGGGTGTATATCGATCATAAACGTGGATATCAAAACCTTCGTCCGCAAGTTTACGCATTGACTCCAGCCCGACGGCCTCGTTTGGCCCGCCGCGACGTACCCAGATTTTCACTCCATCCAGTTTTCCTTCCTCTTTGGCCTTTCGGAACCCGGCGATAATACCGGTGAACGTGGCCTTCACGTCGGTAAAGTTGGCTATGGCGCCGCCGACAATAATATGCTCGATACCCGGCAAGGAGCAAACCTTGTCCGTCAGAGCCTCAACGGCCCACGCTGGGGGGTCACCCGAATATTCTGAATAGTTGGCCAGCGTCCCGCCCAAGGCTATAACGGCGTCGGAATAAAAAACCGACGCGCCACCGCCAGCGGGGAGTAAAGCTACCTTGCCACCGGGAATCTCAATCAGTTTTACAGAGCCTTTGACGCGGCTGTCTATTTCCATGATGGCTTTTTCGTCTTCTGTGTATGCCCGACCAAACTCCGACGCAAAGCTGAAGTTCCAGTCCGGATGACGGAATCGCGCGTCGCCGTCGAGCAGGATAACCGCATCGAGAGCGCAAAGCTTGCCATCGTTAGGATTTATTATTAAAGGATTGATTTCCATGTAGTTGCCGTCTTCATTGTCGAAACACTCATACATGCGGTGCGCAAATTTATTCATCTTCAAAACCAGTTCGCCTTCAAACCCGGCTTCTTTTGCGCATGCGTCAAGCTGCTCGTCAGTTGGCTTCTCGCCGACCTCAACAAACGTTTTGGCGACTTTGTCCCAATTGGCTTCAACCTCGATGCCGCCAAATTTAGCCATCAATATTTCCGCCCCTTCACGGGTCGACTTCACCGCAAGGTAATATTCTTCTTCATGCTCCAGCATCTCCGCAATAATCACTTGCGAGATTACAAGACCACCAACTTCACGTCCCAAAATTTCTTTTGCGGCGGCGACAGCTTGGTCTATATCAAGATCAACTTTAACCAAGCCCAACTTCATTCTGGACCCAAGCGCCTCGTGGGCTTTGACCACCATTTTGCATTCGCGCATCCATTGGTTGGATTGCACAAGCGATTCTATCTGGTCGGTCGTGGAGATGACCACATGTCGCGGGGTTCTGATGCCCCACTTGTTGAACATCTCCATCCCCGGCCCTTCAAGCACTTTGGCCATGGAATCTCCTCCTATTCACTGTTTTGGAACTGTTAACGAAGAAACGAAAGCTATTGAAAATAGCCGATGGGGGGTAAAAAGTCAAATAATATTGGGAAAGGACGCGTATCAGTTTGAAATAATGACTCTATTGAGTTTCAATTGTGGCGATTCATCTCGTGAATAACAGTTTGGTTTTATCTTGACCGGCAAGGGAAAGGGTCGCAACAATAGAAAAAATTAAACTGACGCATTGCCTGAAAAAGAGCGGTTATATTATTGAAAAGGAATTTTTTTTACTCCAGAGCGATGCCGACAAGCCGCACGTTCTCAAGCCCTGCAAATTGCTCCACCGATTTTAGCGATTTATTGAGGTTCTTTTCGAGCTTTTCCTGAATAAATACTTTGTTATCGTAAAATTTGCTTTCAAAAAATTGGCCAATCAGTTTTTCAATTGTGACAGCTGTAAAAAACATCCTCTTTCTAACGACTTCGGCTATAGCTATGGAATTGAATTTAAGCTCCACATCCACGTTCATTATTTTGGTGGCTTTCGAGTCGAATTCAACAGGCAGATAAATCCCAACAGTTATAAGCCGTGTTTTCGTCACAGGCTTTTTTTCAGGTATTACTGTGGTTTTCTCTAATATTTCAGTTTGTTCAGGGGCCTTAGCCATCTTAATTTCTTTTTTAGCGCCTCCTGATAAAAACCAATACCCCCCGGCTCCAGCGACTATGAGGAAAAGCACCACGGCTCCGGCTCCGACGGTTTTCATGCCACCTGGAATTTGGGGAATTATACTCCCCATACCTTTTATTCTCTTTGCAAAATTGCTGAAAAAAGCAGGAAGCGCCAATCTTTTTTTGTTTTTCGACTCTTCATGGGAAATGGGAACTTCTTCCGGAACGGCGTCAATTTCCGGTATGCTCGCAATATCCTCTGGGACTGCGCCTGCAACCTCTTCCTCCTGCTCAGGTGAAATGGATGGGGGTATCGGCGCCTCTTGGGCCTGGGCGGTCTGAGCCGCGATCAACTCATCCAGAGCCTTATCGTCTTCATCAACAACGACAGGAGTTTCATCCTGGACATTTTCTTCTTCAGCTCCATCTGTTTCGGTGAGCGGTTGTTCAGGCTCCGGCGTTTCCACTTCCTCCGCCGCAACAGCTACTTTCTCCGGCTCAGGCTCCTTCGCCTCAGTCTCA
>CAYNDB010000082.1:0-5254 GCA_964395915.1 uncultured Nitrospinota bacterium
AATCCCACCCTCTCCGCCATTACCTGGCGACTCCAATTACAATCAGCAAATGAGGTTACAATTAATTATTTCGTGATATTCTAGAAACATTCAGTTTTACCCAACCATAATAAAAAAAGTCAGGGGCAAGGTGTTTGACAAGCTATTAGACAGGCTAAACAGCCGCGAGGAAAATATTGTTGTTGTCGGCCTGGGATACGTGGGTTTGCCACTTGCCGTGACTCTATCCAGCCGTTTTAACGTGATCGGGTTTGACATAGATTCAGGCAAAGTAGAAAAACTTAAACAGGGGATAGATGATACAGGTGAGGTGGAGGGCGAACGGATAATAAACTCCGGAATTACGATTACGGACGACCCTTCCGCCATATCTCATGCGCGCTTTGTCATTGTCTCTGTCCCCACTCCAATAGACGCGGCCAAACAGCCGGACCTCCGCCCCCTTCTCTCCGCCAGCCGCACGGTTGGCCAAAATCTTGCGGCGGGTTCTGTGGTCGTGTATGAGTCTACGGTTTATCCGGGGGCCACAGAAGAGGATTGCGCGCCGGTATTGGAAAAAGAATCCGGTCTTGAACGGGGAAAAGATTACCGCCTTGGCTATTCGCCGGAGAGGGTCAACCCGGGCGACAAGGAGCATACGATTGAGCGCATTGTCAAAGTCGTTTCGGGTGAAGACGACCAGACGCTGGAAATCGTCGCCGGAGTGTATGGAGCTGTTATTACCGCGGGAGTACATAAGGCTCCTTCTATAAAAGTAGCCGAGGCCGCGAAAGTTATTGAGAACATACAGCGTGATTTAAATATTGCGTTGATGAATGAGCTTGCGGTTGTTTTTAATCTTATGGGGATCGAAACAAACGCGGTGTTGGAGGCGGCTGGCACGAAGTGGAACTTTCTCAAGTTCACCCCGGGGCTTGTTGGAGGCCATTGCATCGGTGTTGATCCATATTACCTTACGGCCAAGGCGGAAAAGATGGGTTATCGCCCGGAAGTTATCATGGCAGGCAGGAGAATCAACGACCACATGGGTGAATATGTCGCAAGCCAGGCTGTAAAGCTTTTGATCCGGGCGGGTAAACAACCTCGCGGAGCGAAAGTGGCGGCGCTTGGAATAACATTTAAAGAGAACGTCCCCGATATACGTAACAGCCGGGTTCCGGATATTATTTCCGAATTACAAGAGTATGGTGTAGAGATATTTGCGCACGACCCTTTGGCCGATGCGGAAGAAACGATGAAAGAATATGGGATAAAGTTGCTTCCGTTGGAAGATTTAAAAGATATGGATGGTGTGATTGTGGCCGTTGCGCACAATGAGTTCAAGAAATCTGGCGTGAATGGTATATGTTCGATGATGAAGAACGGGACAGGGGTGGTGGTCGATGTTAAATCAGCTTTTAAGGAGCAAGATTTTGGGCCGGATATATATTACTGGAACCTCTAGTTTGTTGGCTTGTCAGCGCGGTTACCGCGCGACGATGACTATTTAGGATGATGAACGAAAACAGAAAAACGGCGCTTATAACCGGTGGCGCAGGCTATATCGGAAGCCATTGCCTTAAATATTTGAACGAGTCCGGTTGGGACACGGTGGTTCTGGACAATTTCTCTTATGGCCATAAAGAAGCTGTTTTAAGCGGTAAGCTTGTCGCGGGGGATATCGGTGACCCGAAGGTTCTCGATGAAATTTTCTCTACATATTCCATAGACGCGGTTCTCCATTTTGCGGCGTTTGCTTATGTGGGAGAGTCTGTAAGCGACCCTGGCAAATACTATAATAACAACGTTTCAAAAGGTCTTGTTTTGCTACAGTCGATGTTGCGCCACAATGTCAAAGACCTCGTATTCTCATCAACATGCGCTGTTTATGGAGACCCTGAAGAGATTCCTATAACAGAAAACCATGTAAAAAATCCGGTGAATCCATACGGTTATACAAAAATGGTTTTTGAGCAAATGGCTTTGGACTTTGCGAAATCAGACGGACTGCGGCCCGTATTTTTACGATATTTCAACGCCGCAGGAGCGGATCCCGACGGAAAGCTTGGGGAGGATCACGATCCTGAAACGCACCTGATACCTTTAATTATTGAAGCGGCCCTTGGTCAGCGCGACAATATAACCATATTCGGAACGGATTACCCGACAGAAGATGGCTCCTGTATCCGTGATTACATCCATATTTTCGACCTTGCGGACGCGCATATAAAAGCTCTCGACTACCTAAAGCAAGGCGGGGAGCCTGCGGCGTTCAACCTTGGGAACGGTTCCGGATATTCAGTTCGACAGGTTATAGATATCGTCGAGAAGGTAAGCGGAAGGAGAGTTAAAGTTGTCGAGGGAGACAGACGCGAGGGTGACCCTCCAAAACTTGTCGGCTCGGCCGAGAAAGCAAAATCCGTTCTGGGGTGGGCGCCACAATATCCCGACCTTGAGTCGATCATCCAAACCGCGTGGCGATGGCATAAAGCCAACCCAGCGGGTTATGGAAGCTGACCTGGCGCCTTGACGCAGGTTGCAACACCCGCAAAACAGATGAAACGGTTATTTGATATCTGCCTTGCATTACTGCTTTTGACATTTGTCGCTATTTTAATGTTAATAATCGGCTTGGCGGTGAAGCTTACCTCCAAAGGGCCTGTGCTTCACTGGTCGGATAGGGTAGGGCGGCGCAAGGAAATATTTAAAATGGCAAAAGTGCGTAC
Organism: uncultured Nitrospinota bacterium; assembly: GCA_964395915.1. Classification (GTDB taxonomy): domain Bacteria; phylum Nitrospinota_A; class UBA7883; order UBA7883; family JAJRTC01; genus CAYNDB01. Next base: position 2,706 of record CAYNDB010000082.1, read on the forward strand.
CATGAAAATGGAAACGCCTCAGCTAGCCACCCATCTTATGACAGATTTCTCGTCGTACATGACACCGGTTGGAGGGTTTTTAAGAAGGACAAGTTTGGATGAAATCCCCCAGATATGGAATATTCTTCGTGGTGACATGAGCTTTGTCGGCCCGCGCCCGGCGCTTTACAATCAGGATGATCTTGTGGCGCTTCGGGAAAAAGAGGGGGTAAACGACCTTGTTCCGGGGCTTACAGGCTGGGCGCAGGTAAATGGCAGAGACGATCTGCCAATCGCTGAGAAAGTAAAGATAGAAGCGGAATACCTTGGCCGCCGCTCGTTTGTTTTCGACTTGCTTATTCTGTTTTTAACATTGAAAAATGTGGTGACGAAAAAAGGGGTCAGCCATTAACCGGGCATATAACCGATGTAATGCGGAAAGCGCGCGAGCGTTAGTGTGGCGATCCTGATGGGAAATATGTTGCTGGCGACGCTCCATAGTTATTCAAGGATTCGAAACTCCTATTTGCCTGCTTACTTCAGGTGAGAAACCACCCTCGCCATAGTAGTTATAAGCTGCAATCACGAAATAGTAGGTATAGCCTCCATCAAGCCCTGTGATTTCATAGGTGTTTACATTACCCACGTCTATCACCCATGAATATGAGCCTGGGGCGGTCCCATAATATATTTTATATCCTTCAAGGTTCGTTAACGGCTGGCCATTGATTGTGGTTGTGGGGGCCTCCCAGGATAAGATAGGGTTTCCAGTCATGCCGGAGCTTTTATAACTGCTGTTGCAAGAAATAAGCAATATCAATATAAAAACCGCTTGCAGCGACTTTTGCCTTATCAGTGTCATCATTATTCCCGCGCCGTCAATTTTTCTAAACATAATTTGTGATTTGATAAGTTAAAGTTTCCTAAAATCTTTTACCAGTGAATTATAGCCGTATTTTAGGAAAAAAGGCTTTCTGAAGGTTAATAATATTTATCAACAAATTTCCGTTTGCCGATATTTGTAATGGTTCGAGTCAGAATATAAAAGACGACAAAAACAAAAATGTATCCTACCGAGTTTCCTATCAATGGAAGGGTTACGGGAAGCGGAACAGCTATATCGATAAATCTGCTCTGCATCCATGCAAGGGCAAAAAAGACCGGGCAAAGTTTTGCCGATGACAGCGCCACTGTCTGAAAAAAAACTTTCCCGAAAGCTTCATTGGCCAGTTTGTTGCACGCTTTATAAGCTTCCATATCACCAGCGTCTAACGCTTGCATGGAAAGAGTGTGCGTTTCCGAAAGCGTCCTGTCTGATTTTCGAAGATATTTTTCGTTAAAAGCGAAGGCCGTGGCAAACAAGACTTCGCCTGCAACCGCAACAAGGATAGAAAGAAGGAATGTGCCAAAAAAGTAGTCGAGCAAAGGATTTCCCGTCACCTTGTACAGGGCTATAAGATATTTATCAAGCAGAACAAGTATTTGATCCATAGTTATTCCTAATATGGCGGCAGCCAGCTTTGTCCGAAGAATCCTTTGCTAAAATATCTCAGGCCGACGTACATCGCCAAAAGTATAAAAAGCCTTTTCAACCAGATTTCCGGTATGTATTTCTGTGTTCTGGGGCCGATCATGGCGCCGACGAAAATTCCGGACATTTCCATACCTATAAGCGACCAGCTAATAAAAGTTCCCTTTATAGCGACATAAGAAAAAATGCTGAATGTCATGCTTAGCAAAACCGCCATAGCAGAGGTGCCGGCGACCAGAAACATAGGAAGCCCTACTATGCTTGTCATAAACGGCACATAAAGAAAACCGCCTCCGATGCCGAGGAATGAGGCGAGAGCCGCTATAATAAACCCTCCCGCCACCGGCAATATCGGGTTGAAGCTAAACTCTGTGCTATAGAAATTAAACCGTATCTTTTTAAAAGTTACTTCTGTTACTTGTACTCCGTGGTTATTATGGGCGCCTTTTTCTTTAACCGCGTCCTGGAATTTTTTCGCGGCCTCACGGGCCTTGCTCTTGCCAGCTTGCCCTCTTGCTGATGTTTCATAAAGCAGGAATCCACCTATAACCAGCACAGCGATCCCAAAGTAACCGATGTAACTGCTAAGCGATATTTTGCCAGCCGTAAGCCATGGTATAAGCAACGCTCCGGCGGCGCTTCCAGCTCCCAGAGCTATTCCCAACGGAAGCACAAGCTGTCTCATTCTATAAAAATTTGTAGCCGATATAAGCGCGCCGAACCCGACAAGATATTGGTTTGACGCTCTTATCGTATCTGTTAAAAGTTTGTTAAGCGTGGGAGTTGTGTCGCTGAAAGATTTTGCATATTCCCCGAGGCCGAATATTGTTATATGTCCAACTCCGGCCATAATACCGCCGAAAGCTCCAACAGTAGATAATATCCACCCAACCCATATCGCCCAGAAAAACGCTATCGCATAATTAATTTCAGGAGCTCCAGGGATTCCGCCGAAACCTTTAGGAGCGTTAAGGTCTATTTCGCCTCTTCCAGAGCCTATAGGAGCTTTTGCGATCGCCGCGCCGATTTTCCCTGGCAG
>CAYNDB010000082.1:5354-11420 GCA_964395915.1 uncultured Nitrospinota bacterium
TTGGCTTTTCCACTTCCTTCTTCACCACCTGCTTTTTTATCGTGGCTTTTTTAACTTTTCGGTGAGTGGTTTTTTTCGTGACAGGTTTTTGTATCGTTTTATCGATTTCACCTTCCTTTATATTCTTCAGGATGAGACGCCCGTCCCTTATTTCATACGAAAAAGATGTTCGTTGCGCTGACGATACACTATACTCGGCGCCACAGTAGCCACTTTCATAGTTGAAAGTTATTGTTGTGTCCTTGGTGGTGTATGTTCCGGATTCATTACATTCGTCATCCAAAAGATCCCTGCCCCAGATGTACCTTTCTCCAGTAAATTTAAGAACAGTATCATCAGAGCCATTTTCCTGGCTGAATAATGATTTTGGGAATATAAGCGTAACTTTGGTGTCAAGTCCGCTCGATCCACTTTGCCACGTCCCTTGCAAAGCTTTCGAGGAGGTGGAGCCTTTTGGCATAGTTGAAGGATCGTTTTCGGCGAAGCTGTAAGACGTGGTGAATCCGTTTAAAAAAATAAGGGCGGTAAACAGAAACGCAAACCCGGAACGATCGTACAGCATATTTTCCCTCGGACAATAAAATTCATATGCGACTTCAGGTTTGTATCATACAAGAACACAAAAATGCGTAATGAATTTAAAATTTGCTTAAACATTTATGACCCGCGCCTCGACAGTGAATAAGATAAAGGTGGTATGATAAACGGGTTTTTTTAGAGGATAAGGAGAGGGATATGCCAAGGTTGATATTGTTTTTAGCGCCTGCCGTGATGCTGACGCTGTCTGCGCCATATGCCTTCGCTTCTAGTGAATGGGAAGCTAATATTCATTTTCTGTCTGGTAAAAGAACGATGGGGAAATGGGATAGTAAAAAATTTGAAAGTGACCAAAGCGAGCTTAAGACGCAAAATGTTTTGGGCGCCGAAATTGACTTCGGGAAGGAACTGTGGCCTGTCAATATATGGATCGGATACTCTCAATCTGAAAAGAGTCTTTCCATACCGGAAATTGATTTTGTTTCGACGGCAAAATTCACCGAGGTGAGCCTGGGGGTTCGCGCATATCTTTTATGGTTTTTTGCTGGCGGGGCGATAGCCAATGTCGGCGGGAAACTAACCGGAGAGCTTGCGGGCGTGGAACAGAATATTTCCATAGAGCGCGAGACAGGGTTACTTCTCAACGCGGGTGTTCAGGGATCGTTGATAATGCTGAATATCGGGTTGGACGTCCGGGCGCTCACAGGAACGCAAAACAACGACTATGCGCAGATAGCCGTTAAAGCGGGCATTAACTTTTAAGATTGTTTAGCGCTTCACTTCCCGATACAAAACTCGCTGAATATTTTATCCAGCACCTGTTCGTCGAAAACCTTGCCGGTAAGATGTTCCAGAGCCTCTTTCGCGTCGCCCAGGTCGGCGGCGATAAACTCGCGGCTCATGCCATTTTTCAGCGCGTCTATTCCGCGGTCGACGGAAGCTGTCATTGCCTTCAACTGTTCGATGTGACGCTCCCGTGTAAGCGTCTGCCCTTCTCCTAAAGGCTCTCCCTTTTTTGTAATCTCGTCCGCTATCTTTTGCTTCAACGTATCAACGCCCTCTCCCGTCTTGGCGGAGAGCTTAACAGCTCCACTCATGTCGACGCCGATGGCGCCTGCGTCCAGCTTTTGCTCCTTGTCACACTTGTTGACCACAGGTATTAATACAAACGACGCTTCATCCGCGTTAAGTGTTTCCGCAAGTTTTATATCTTCTTCTGTGGCGGGGTCGGAGCTATCAAGTATAAGCAGGACAATGTCGGCATCGTTAGCCGCGGTCAAGGTTCTTTCAACACCCATACGCTCCGCCGGGTCGAGAGCTTCCCGCACACCGGCTGTATCAACGATCCTCACGGCGATACCCTCGATCTGCAAGGACTCCTCCACCGTGTCCCGTGTCGTTCCGGGATGAGGTGTCACAATCACCCGTTCGCGTTCCAGCAACGCGTTCATCAGGCTCGACTTGCCCACGTTCGGCCTGCCGACAATCGCCACGGCCACACCTTCGCGATATATCCTGCCAACGCCATATGACGCTATCAGCCTTGCAACTTTTTCCTTAAGATGTAAAAGGTTTTCATGAATCGTGTCGTCAGAGGTTATCTCTATCTCCTCGTCAGGAAAGTCTATCGACGTTTCGATACTCACCATGATCGATACCAACTCGTTTTCAATATCCGCAAGCGTTTCCGAAAGCTTGCCGTCCAGCTGTGAAAACGCGGTCTTCCACCCCTTGTGCGATTTCGATTTGATTATGTCAATGATAGCCTCGGCCTGAACAAGGTCGATCCGTCCGTTTAAAAACGCGCGTTTGGAAAATTCGCCCGGCTCGGCTATACGCGCCCCAAGCTCGGTAGTTCGTTCCAGTATCCGCCGCGTCACATGTGTCCCGCCGTGACACGTTATCTCCACCATATCTTCGCGGGTGTACGTTTTTGGCGAGAGCATGACGGTGAGTAATACTTCGTCGATTTTATCGCCTGCGTCATCAACAACATAACCGTAATTAACGTGGCGCGATTCAAAACGATTCCGAACGTTTCCTTTCGCGTTGCGATACAACTTTTTCGCTATATCCACAGCCGTGACTCCGGAGAGGCGCACCATGCCCACTCCTCCCTCACCCGCCGGGGTGGATATCGCCGCGATCGTTTCCTCCTGCTTTATGTGTATAGCTTTATTTTCCATACGATTATTATATACTCGCTTAACCTCTCAGAATAATTGCGTTAAAACATTACGACAATTTGTCATGTCACGCGTTCCATTCAGGGTAGATTCAGTCCGGCGTATCTATGGGAAAGCGACGGGAGGCCGCAGCGGATATGGGATGACAGAGATAGCGAAGGGGAGGTTTTTTATAGCCGCTTATTGACCTTGTCTATCCGCGTCATTTAAGGCGTTCTCTATTTCCTTTATAATTTTTAGAGCCGCTTCTTTACGATCTGGCGCCTTTGTAATGGGCCTGCCCACCACAAGATAGTCGGACCCGGCCATGATCGCTTCATATGGCGTTAAAGATCGTTTATGGTCATCAGTCGTCGATCCGCCTGGCCGTATTCCAGGAGTTACGATAAGCGGGTTCTGTTCGCTAAAATCATTTCTGAACTGCCGCACGCTTTCGCCAGACGCGATAAAGCCGTCCGACCCGGATTCCAGCGCTGTTTCGGCCCTTGTATGCAAATATTCTTCAAACGTTACATTGCCACCGGCGAATAATTCATTTAAATCATCCTGGTTGCGGCTGGACAAAAAGGTGACAAAAAGAATTTTGGGAAGCGCATTATCGCCCCTTCCCTCAAACGCGGCCTTTGCGGTGGCTCCGCTGCCTTGTATTGTGATGAACTCAATACCGCCGTTTCCAGCGATTTTTTCAACGGCAAGCTTTATTGTTTCCCCCACATCATCCATTTTAAGATCGAGAAAGACTTTCTTTCCCATATCTTTAAGCTTGTTTATGAACGGGAGACCTTCGGCGATGAAAAGCTGGTAGCCTACCTTGTAAAACGAAACAGCGTCGCCAAGCTCATCCACAATCTCCATCGCATCATCGGCAGTAGGAGTGTCCAAAGCCACTATCAGACGGGAAGATGCGGAAACGTCAGGGCTTATCTGCGCCAATTGCGTCCAGACCCCTTTTTCTTAAACGGCTTTTTCCTTGAGGCGCCCTTAAGGTATACGACTACTCTCCTGCGGGAGCCTTCGCCTTCAGACTCTGTTTCAACCCTTGTGTCTTTCGCCAGCGTCACATGGATAAGCCGCCGCTCGGCAGGGTTCATCGGCGCGAGAGCCAGGGAATTGTGTGTGCGAACAACATTTTCCGCCGCCGCTTTTGCCGAATTTATAAGCTTCATCCGTTTTCTTTCGCGATAGTAATCGGCGTCTACAACAATTCGTATCCTGTTCTCAAGCCTGCGGTTGATAATGATATCGACCAGATATTGAAGCGACTCAAGCGTCTCCCCTTTCCGGCCTATAAGCAAACCGCTCGATTCGGAAGAAATCTGAATCAACAACCGATCCTCAAGCCTGTATCCTTTAACTTCACCTTCGATTCCCATATCTTTAATGGTTCGTTTTATGAAATCGACAGCTCTGGCCCGCGACTCTTCAGTGATGGGCGAGTCTTTAAAATCTTCATAAACTTCCGGTACGAACTCTTCTTCCTCCACCTCTTCGATAGCGGCGGCCGGCGGAGTTTTAGACGGCTTTTTAGATGAGGCGGAAACTCTTTCCGACATGGATGGCTCCATGCTGTAGAGCCTCCTGCCATAACCTTTTCCGCTTCTGGGGATCACCACACCGGAAGGGCCCTCGGCCACCCAAGGCCTGTATTTAGAGTCCTGCGTAATGACCTCTTCCTTGAACTCTTCTTTCTCTTCTTTCACTTCTTCCACAGCCGGAGAAGATTCCACCATCGTTTCCTCCGGCTCCTCTTCAGTCGCGATCTCCTCTTCGACTATTTCTTCTTCCTCCACCTCTTTTCGGCGAGCGCGCAACTTGACAACTTTTCCCCCCATGCCAAGAAACTTGCGTGTGACTTTTACCTCTTCAATCTCAAGAGAGTTGATATCATCTGTTCCGAACACCTCAAGAGCTTTCGCTTCCGCCTTGGCCCTAGTGGCCGCTTCTATCTCCACCCATTCCATGTCTAAACCTCTCATTTGGCCTCACGATAAATAACCCACTGTTGAATTATCGTCAGAATGTTGTTTACAAGCCAGTAGATAACCAGTCCCGCCGGAAAACTTAAGAAAATAAATGTGAAAACAACCGGTAAAGCGAGCATCATATATCGTTGCGTCTTGTCACCTGTTTGAGGAGTCATCAGTTGCTGGGCCAACATGCTCCCCCCCATCAGCACCGGTGTAATGTAGTATGGATCTTTCACTGAAAGATCGGTTATCCATAATATCCATCCCGCTCCTTTAAGCTCTATCGATCCAAGCAGTATCCTGTATAGAGCAAAAAATATCGGCATTTGGAGAAGCATCGGCAGACATCCACCAAGTGGGTTGACCTTATGCTCTTTGTACAGGCTCATCATCGCCTGGTTCAGCTTCTCCTTGTCGTCTTTATAGGTCTCCTGAATTTTTTTCAGCAGCGGCTGGACCTTCTGCATCTTTTTCATCGACCTGAAAGACTTTTGCGACAGCGGGTAGAAAACTACCTTGATGACAGTTGTAAGCCCTATGATAGCCCAGCCCCAGTTTCCTGTTATATTATGAAAAATTTCCAGAAGCCAGAAAAGCGGCTTGGCCAGAAAATCAAACCAACCGTAATTGATGATCGCGTACATCCCGTTTTTATATTGACTGAGAATGTCGTGCCTCTTCGGGCCAACAAAAAAGGTGAAGTTTTCCGGTTTCTCGGAAACTTGGGCTTGTAAATTCCAATCCAACTCGAAATTCGATTCGTCTAGATACCGAACAACAGCCGTCCTGTCCGCCGTCTCCTCAGGGATGCCCACGGCTGTGTAGTAGTGATTCGTAAGCCCCGCCCAGGCGATATTACCCCTGTACGTTACTTGCGGGTTGTCATCTTCCGGAACGGTAATGTCGTTCGATTTGTTTACATACGCCACAGGCCCGCGAAAAGCATAGGCGGAAACATCGCTCTTCTCCTTCTCTTCACCCAGGCCGAACCATACCAGGCTATAGTCAAACTTGTTCAGTTTAGGATCCATCAGCGCCAGAACAGAAAAATCGAATGAGTATTTTTGCGGATAAAATGTATAGGTTTTACGAATCGTGACCCCGGAGGGGTCAGCAAATTCGAACGAAATCACATAAGGTTTGTCACCCTTTTCCAAAACGATCTCGTTCCTCTTCTCCGACGTTGCGAAAATAGAGCCGTTTATCTTTTTGGAAAAACTTTCCCACGGAAACTTAAGGCCAAGTGTCGGATATGGCGTAACTTTGTCCAACTCGGCTGTAGACTCTCCGGCGGCTTTGAGCCGAGCATAGTAGTCGTAAAAATTAAAATGAAGGTCGATATGACTGCCGTCGGTATCTTTATATTCATCCAGCCT
>CAYNDB010000083.1:0-4429 GCA_964395915.1 uncultured Nitrospinota bacterium
AGCGTTGTATATGAGCTTGTCGATTGGCGCGCCCCTGAATGCGGCAGGGTCGGTAATTTTTACGGTCTCCCCGATTTCCGCGCAACCTGAGACAATTTCCTTTAGCTGTTCTGATGCATTTACCTTCATAGAGACGTCATAAGCAGGCATTTCCTAGGCTCCTTTAAATAGTACCCAAAAAAAATTCTATGTTTTTCAAAAAAATCGTGGAATGTCCACTAATGACAATTCAGGTTAACTTGTTGCTTATTTTAACAAAGCATAACCTTCTTTAACATCTTTTGAAAGATATTATGTCAGATCAAGTGGGGCGCAAGCTTTTACCAGCTCCTCAAATTATCGGGAAAAAGAATGAAACTATTACTTTTTTTAATGGGCAAATACAAATAAAACTTACTTTGTTAAGCGAGGTTATGTTTGCCCGTTAAAAGTTCTGTGAAAATTAATACAACGAAAATTCCCCCCAACTCGATTTGAGCAAATAAAACTGCCTGCAAACCGAGTTTTCAGTTTTTGGCGTCATATGAATATTTCTGTTGTATTAATATGTAATCTTTGATAAAAACTTTCCATTCTTAAGTTATCTGAGTGCATTACAAAATATAGTAAGGAGAACCATTTCATGGCAGCCAAGAAACCGATGACCAAAGCTCAGCTGGCGGATACCATCGCCAAAAAAGCCGACATCACAAAAAAACTAGCAACACAGATTCTGGACGATTTGGCCACTATCGCCTACAAGGAAGCAAAGGTAGGGTTCACCCTTCCCGGTCTTGGCAAGCTGGTTTTAGTGCAACGGAAAGCTCGCATGGGGCGCAACCCTCAAACAGGTGAAGAGATCAAAATCCCAGCAAAGAAAGTTGTGAAATTCCGCGTGGCCAAAGCCTGCAAAGACGGCGTAATGGTAAAAAAATAAAGCAGGGTTATTATTTAGCCGGTTTCCATATCCGGCCCAGAGTTCTTTCGCACAACTTTTGAGAAGATGTACAAAGAAATGTTTTGCGCAAAAGGTCGTAAAAAACAAGCTCCGGGCCGGATATTCGCTTCCCCGTATTTTTCAGATTCCTTTTAGACAGACCATCCCCCTTGCTGTTTAACTATTAAAGTTACATCAGGGAAATACATCTTGCAGGGTAACCCCAAATAGGCAAACCCGTGGCTCGGGGAGCCACCAATATTTGCCAGGGGTTTAAAGTTAAGTACTACCTTTTAGTCAAAACTTTATTTTTCGCGCCAAGGTCATATGTGAGCTTTTCCAGCAATCCTTCCAGTAACGTAATGTCGTCTGTACTCCTTGAAGCGTACAATTCCTTTACTTTTTCGAGAGAATGAGCTCTTCTCAAGTTCATTTCTCCATAAACCGGGTTGCTCTCGCGCACCATAGGAAGATTGTCTATCTGGTCGACATCAACAGCCCTGCCGGTCAGCAACCAATCGAGCGAACAACCAGAATAGTTTTGAATTTTCAATAGGTTTTCATAAGTAGGAATCTTCCCTTTCTGCCAGTAATACTGAAACAGCCCTTTCTCGATTCCCACCTTCCGAGCCCAGGTATATGGTTTCTCACCTTTCATAAGCAACATTAACCTGTCTTTAAACGTTTGAGTTCTCTCCCCTCCCACATTTCCTCCTTCTTCCCCACCATCTTTATATATTTATAATAATTAAATAATGCAAGATGAGCCTAAAGCGCTTCTATTGCGTACTAAATTTATAACATACAGAAGAGATAAAAGTAAATAACATGCTCATACATGAACGCATCGAACAATACGACAAAAGTTATAAAACAATGGCAAACCCTGAATAAAAATCAAGCAAAGCGCCTGTGCGCCCGTCTCTGATCTACCCTCCTCTATACTTTTATACTTTTTTCAGAGCTTCGGATATTACGGATTTATCAAAATAGTTTACCTCCATTCCAGCGTCAACAATTATCTTTTGGGTGTTTATTCCGCTGGAGGCGGAGCTTAATAAAAAAACAACTGCATTGGCCGCTTCTTCTGTGGCGACAGCCCTTTTGCGCGGGATGATTTTTTCGGCGTAAAGATAAGAATCGACATATCCCGGTATCCCCGCCGATGCGGAAGTCTTCAACAATCCCGGAGCCACCGCATTGAACCTCACTTCGCTAAACGCGCTGAAACTTTTGGCAAGGAACGATAACGAGGAATCCAGCGCGGCCTTTATCGGGGCCATATATCCATAATTTTCAGCCGCCATCCGCGTCGTCGAAATCGAAACTGTCACAACAGACGCTTTTTTGTCCAGCAAAGATTTGAACGCGTTGGAAATGGTGACAAGGGAAAAGCAGGAAATATCGAGAGCCCGCATGAAATCTTCTTTCCCAATTTCATGAAACGGCTTGAATCCATCTGAATAATTCGCAAACGCCACAGAATGCAAGATTCCATTTATAACAGGATGCCTGACGCCAACAGACTCAGCCAACCTCTCAACATTCTCTCTGGATGAAACGTCGCACAAGTGGGCCTCCGAACCGGGGAAAAGCTTCTCCACAGCTTTTTTCTTTTCCTCGTCTTCAACGGAGAAAACAACCTTCCCGCCTTCCTTGACAATTACATCCGCGGCAAATCGCGCCACGCTTTTCCTGTTGGCCACGCCAAACACCAGGAATGTTTTATCTTTAAAGTCGAGAAAACTCACCAGACTCTCCTGTAACCGGTTCTACCTGTCATATGCATATATTATTTTATCCACGCGCGGGTATCATTGCGCAGGTAAAGGAAAGGCTAGCCGCAAGCTTGCCATCCGACAAGACTTTTCCCTTCATATAAAAAGCGAACCCAAGACGATCTACAAGCTCGGCTTCAATTCTTATAACATCTCCGGGCCGAACCATTTTTTTAAGCTTCGCGTCCTTTATCCTCGTCACCGCAGGAACGTCCCCTGTTTTTTCGTCAAAATGTTGAGATAAAAGTATCGCCCCGGCCTGAAACACGCTCTCACATAAAAGAGCGCCCGGCATAATCGGAAAATCGGGATAGTGTCCTTTAAAAAAATCCAGATCGGGCGATAATCTTTTCTCCGCAACGATACGTTTTTCATCCATTTCTATAACCCTGTCCACAAAAAGGAAAGGGGGCCGGTGTGGTATGGCGCGATATATGTCTTCTATGCTCTCATTCATACCGTTCGATTAAAATCCGCCGGTGACATCAAGAGTGGCCCCTGTGATATATGAGGCCCCGGAGCCGGCGAGAAATACAACGGCATAAGCCACCTCTTCTGGAACTCCGAACCTTTTCAACGGAACCATATCACAATACGCTTTTTTCTGTTCGTCAGGCAGATCACCGATAAAATCGGTGTCGATAAAACCTGGCGACACGCAGTTAGCGGTGATTTTACGGCTCGCCACCTCTTTGGCCAACGACCTTGTGAAGCCAATCTGCCCCGCCTTGCTTGCGGCATAGTTCGCCTGACCGGCAAAACCGTGCGTCCCAATAGGGCTTGTGATGTTTATTATTCTGCCATACCTTTTACGGCTCATCAGGCGCACCGCCATCTTGCACATATGGAAGGTTCCGGAAAGGTTGACGTCTATAACCGTCTTCCACTCCTCCTCGCTCATGAGCCCCACAATCGCGTCGCGCCGGATACCGGCTACATTCACAAGGATATCGAGTTTTTCATTTTTATCGCTAAAGTCATTGTAGAACGATTCAACAGCGGAAAAATCGGCGACATTCAGCCGAACTGTTTCAAGCTGCGTCCCATGCTCTTCGTTATCTTTTTTAAAAGCGGCCGCTTTTTCGTCATTTCCGCCATATACGGCCACAACTTTCGCCCCTTGCAAAAGCAGAGCCTCGCATACAGCCCTTCCGATACCCCTTGTGCCGCCTGTAACTATAGCTGTCTGACCATCAAACATATTCGCTCATTCCCCAAGATATTTATCCACTTCATTGGCCACTATAACACCGTAGTTGGCCGCGCCCAGCCATCCGGACATGATTATCGCCACAGATCCTGTATGAAAAAGCCCCGGCGCCTCATTCGGCAACCCCTGGCTTATCTCAAGCCCTTCGAACTTCGTCCCGAACGACGATCCGCCAAGATGCAGGGTATACCGCTTGAACGTGCGTGGTGTGGAGACTTCAATGTGGTCTATCTTTTCTCTTATATTCGGCAAATATTTTTCAAGCGCGTCGAGCGCGTCTTCGGCAAGCTTGGCCTTGTCTTTTACATACTGTTCCTCTGGAATGTCCACCCAGTCCTCATACCGCGCATTGGACGAAGCGACAATAGAACATAGCCCATGACCCGGCCTTGAATCGGGATAATACATAGAAAAAGTCCGGCTCGTAACATCCTTGGCGAGCATAAGCTCCGCGTCGAATTTTTCCGCCGTCGACGTAAATAACAAGTCGCCAACGTAATCTATTTCCTCGCCCGCCTTGAGTCC
>CAYNDB010000083.1:4529-11342 GCA_964395915.1 uncultured Nitrospinota bacterium
GTGTACACGCCCTTATTCATAAAGTTGCTGAATACTATGCCGTAGGTGATCGCCTCATCGTCCAGCGTAGACCCGTTGGCGTATGTGATAGGCTCCATTAAAAGCCTGTGGACATCGCTCCTGCCGGGGAAAAACTCATCGAACAGCTGACGAATGGTTTTCCCATCGTCGTCGTAAAAATTCATTGACCGTGTAACGCTGAAAAACCGTTCCACAACATCGAAGTCTATACTGAATCGCTCTACGAGAAGCCTGATGAAATCTTCACGGTTATATGTAGTCTCAAGCTGAAACTGTGGATTGTCAAATCGAATACCTTTAAGTTGCACAATACGGTCGGCGATATCCTTGCTCCAGTATTTACGGCAAGTTTTTATCATCCCTACGGGAAATCCATGCAGGGCTACATCGAAAATATGTTTTTTGCGTCTGAACCATGTCGCCAACCCGCCAAGCTGGATATGATGCTCCAGCAGAATAACAGACCGACCGGCTCTCGCCAGCCTGTTGGCGCATGTAAGACCACCCAACCCGGAGCCTATGACAATGCAGTCATATTCACTCTTGAGACCGGCAAGACCACGTACAGCCATATCAACCTTTCCATTCTGTTTTCATAATGTGGTTCGCCATCAGCACACCACTTACCATAGCGCCGACAATACCGAGATATCCCTGATCCGTACCGCTGAGAAATAGCCCTTTGACCTGTGTAAGGCCCGACTTTACCTTGTCTGGCGAGCCATACACAGTTCCGTTTATATGCCCCGTAAACTTCTTTACAGTGCGGGGTGTAAACATATCGGAAAAAACTATATTCCCCCGCAAATCTCCGATATGACGACCTATAGCCTCAAGTGAGCGGTCGCGCCAAAATTCTTTGGCTTCGTCATACGTTTTTTCGTCCGCATCCATCCAGAACCTGTGATCCGCCAGATGAGTGGCGCGAACCATATCCGTCTCAAGCGGCTTATCGTAGCAGAAATTGCCGGGAAAACATATCACACCGCTTTGAACATCCACAGGCTCCGAAGGGGCGTGATAATGAAACCTGGAGCCATTATTATAGAAAATAATCGATGAGTCCACACCAAGCTTCACAGCCGGTTGGTCAAGAACATTTATAGATTCAACAAACGAAATATTTCCGGGTTTAACGGCGCTTTCCGCAGGACGTGATTCCGGGCAAAGATCGATGGTTTCCATCAATCCAGCGGATGAAATAACTGAATCGCATTCAAGCGTATCCCCGCTGTCAAGCACAACACCTTTGACTCTCCCACCGGAAACGAGCGCCCGCTTTACCCCGGTTTTCAGACGAAGGTCCCCTCCATCCTTCTTCAAACGGCTTACAAGCATATTCAGAATTGTGCGAACGCCACCTTCCGGCCTTGCAAACCCTTCCAGGAAAATGGCCGTGAACAGGGTGGCGAACTGGCTGAACTCCATATCGTCTTCCTCTGAGGAGCCGTAAAACATAAGGGGGCAGAGAATCATCTCTACAAGATAAGGGTCGGTGATTATAGACGCGACCACTTCCCGGCCACTTACAGGCTTCGCGCTAAAATCCATGATGTCATGGGTTCTAACTCTCTCTATAAGTTTATGGAAATTATCAACCTGCGCTGGAAAGGCTTCGCTTATTTTCTGTTCGAGCAGGTCAATTCCGTTACCGAATTCAAGCGTCGCGTCTGGAAAAACTATCTTGCTCGTTTTTTGGGGAACAAGTTTCCAATCCGGAAGACGAAGGCGCAGTTGCCTTACAAGAATATTCAGTGGAGCGGATTTGGGGCCATCCGGGAAATAATTTGTCATGGCGTGCAGGCCAACGTCGAAATTGTATCCACCCGCCTTGTAAAACGAATTCAGACCGCCTACCCTGCTGTGCCGCTCCAGAACACACACTTTTCCACCAAAACGGGCCATACGGACCGCAGCGGCAAGCCCGGACATACCGGCGCCTATGATAAGGGTTTCGTATCGCAAGGTGTTCTGTTAAGTAACAGAGCCTGGGCCTCCGCCCTAAATGCTCTCCATTTTCGGCAGCAGGTAGTCTACAGTACTGTTCAAAGTGGCAAGCTCGGGATAGTCCTTTTCAGGAACCTCCACAGCATACCGTTTGCGAAGCTCCATAACAATATCGAGAAAATCCATCGAATCGAGGTCTATCTGATCGCGTAAAGGCTTGCCGGGATCAATACTATCCAGGTCCTCGTCCGGGATAATCTCCTTAATAATCTCGATAACCGCTCCGCGTATTCCTTCTCCTGTCATTTGCCCTTCCCTTAAGTCAACTGATATCAGCCTAGCATTATCGCTAATTTCGATCTAGTTTACAAATCGTTTTACTATGACGACTGAATTGATGCCAAGCATACCGAAAGAATTGTTCATTATGCAGTTTACCTCACCCACATGAAGCGGCTTCCCAATGACCATGTTGTCAAGCTTGCAATCAGGGTCCGGGTCGGTAAGGTTTATCGTAGGATGAACGTATCCGTCATCAAAAGACGGGAGGTTTCCCGCAAGCTCCAAAGCCCCCGCAGCGCCCATGGCGTGACCGATAAAGCTTTTGGTATTATTTACGTATGTCTTGCCGTTGTCGCCAAAAACATCACGTATGGCGACACACTCATACTGGTCTCCCTGGCTTGTGCCTGTTCCATGCGTGTTTATTATGTCTACATCCTCAGGTTTCATGCCGGCGCGCTCAAGGGCCAGTCGCATACACTCGGCCTGGCGTTTTGCGTCCGGCAAGACAAAATCCTTGGCGTCGGAGTTATATGCATATCCTGCAATCTCACCATATATTTTAGCGCCTCGCGCAAGAGCGTCATCAAGCCGCTCCAGAGTATACAACGCGCCACCTTCAGCGACTACAATACCGGTCCTCCCCTTGTCGAACGGGCGGCTCGCCTTCGCCGGGTCCTCATGATGCGCTAAAGCGTTCTGGCTTTGAAAACTGGCGAATATGCCGAATGTGTGAATACTCTCAGACACCCCTCCGGCGATGGCCATATCGACTTCTTCAAGCTTCAGCATCTGGGCTCCGTAAATCAGGCCTATGTTGCCGGCCGCGCAGGCCGCTCCAAGACATAAATGGGGTCCAGTGATACCCATGTTAAGCGTCACTTCGCCCGCAGGGTTGTTTGCTACGGTGCGCGGGTTGTGATGATGGGTCCAGTATTTGACATCATAATCGTATTTACTTATGTTGTGTATTTCGTTCTCGGTCTCCACATTCCCATGCTCGGTTATACCGATGAATACTCCTACGCGGGAAGAGTCGGACGGGGTCAAGTCATATCCCGCGTCTTTCACAGCCTCATTGGCGCAATAGACCGATATCGACCCTGCGCGGGTTCCACGCCGGGCCTGTTTTTTTGTCTGATGACGGGTCACCTCAAAATCGCATACCCCGGCAGGGACAGCAGGCATATATCTGGTCTCAAAAGCTACTACGCCGGATTTCCCGGTAAGGAGCGCCTGGCGAAAATCACCCAGATTATCTCCATTGGGCGCCGTAAGGCCTATGCCTGTGATTACGATTCGCGTGTTATCCACAATTTTATGCTAAAGGGCAATATTAAAGTGTTCGGTTTTCTATGTGAAAAGAGAGAATTGTACGGGCTATTCCGCTGGGAAACAAGTATTATCATTCAAAGATTTTCAAGGCCAATAACCCTTTTGTTTGCATACATTTCAACAAATTGGTCAATACAAATAACGTAAACGCGCATTTATTGCGCTCCATTTCCGTTCTCCGGCCTTTTCCCGCGCTTATGTCTAAGCTTGCCCAGTCTCACCTTGCGTTCAACAAAAACAAAGCCGTGCACCATTGCATACCCCAATATCGCGAATATTACCCCGACAATCACCGAGCCTACCCACATTGCTCCGGCCACATCGTAAATATCGGTGATAGCTGGGGCCGATTCTATTGACCGCACCGCCGGCGAGCCTACAAAATCCATGGCCCATTGCCCGATTTTATACTCACCGTAATATATCGCAGGGCCGGTAATCGGGTTTGTTATCCAGCACGCCATTATCGCGACCGGCAGATTACCAGGAAAAAAAAGAATTAAAACACACGCCAGAACCATCTGAAAACCCATCGTGGGAGTAAATGCCACGAAAAGGCCGAGCGCAAGGCCGTTCGCTACGGAATCAGCCTTAAAGCTCCACAGCTCAGGCCGCAAAAGAGTGGACCCGAACCAGCGGTACGCTCTGCTATCCTGCACTGTCCCCTGGCTGGGCAACTTTTCCCGAAACCGTTTAATAAACCGGGCGTACCGGTCGTGAGCCGCATACCACCTCTCTGCCCATGTTTTATTGTTATCTTTCATATCTACCTTTATGATACTGCATTAACCTAAGCCAAATAATAGAATGTTACAGAATATATAGACACGCATAAACGGGCTAAAGATTCCAGGACATTTTAATTTACGTAGCCTTGTGGCAATATTAAAAAAATGAAAATAGGCATCGACGTTCGCAAAATCGAGGACACCGGAATAGGAAGGTATATAGAAAATCTCGTCGAAAATCTATTAAAAATGGATACGCGCCACGAATATTTTCTATTTTTCTCTCCGGAATCAGCGAATCGCTTCGACTATCCGGAAAGCAAGGTTACAAAAATAATCGAAACCTCCGGCAAATATTCGTTCCGCGAACATTTATCGTTATCATCCAAAGCAAAAAGAGCCGGGCTGGATATCTTCCATTCGCCCCACTATGTCCTGCCCATGTTCCTTAAAACAAAAAGCGTGGTCACCATACACGATCTCATCCATATAATCGACCCTGCTTTTGGATTAGCTCAAAGGACGTACGCCAAATTCATGATCCGTTCGGCCATATCAAAAGCGGAAGCGTTGATTACGGTATCCGAGCATACAAAAAGTAACATGGTGGAAATTCTTGGCGCGCCGGAAAATAAAATTCATGTGATACCAAACGGTGGCGGGGCGGACTTTGAAAGAACGACGGACGAAAAACTTGGAGAAATCCTTGACAGTCTTGGTTTGAAAAAAGGCTACTATCTTTTCGTTGGGAGCGACAGACCGCACAAAAACCTTAAAGCGGTGGAACGTGTTCTTGATTTGATGAATGATGACACGCGGTTTGTAATAGCGGGTCGTGTCCTGGATGAAAATAAAAAAATATTCTCACGGTTCGGGAAACGGGCGTTGTTTATGGGCGCAATGGAAAAAGAGGAGCTGCAAGCTTTATACTCCGGGGCTGAGGCTCTGCTGTTCCCGTCATATCTGGAGGGGTTTGGCCTGCCCATACTCGAAGCGATGGCGTGCAAGACTCCCGTTGTCACGTCAAACAGGTCTTCCATGCCGGAAGTCGCAGGCGACGCCGCCCGGTTGGTCGATCCGGACGACGCGGAGGCGATGGCGGCCGCGCTGGATAAAATCCGGTCCGACAAAGTTTACAGGGATGCTCTTGTGGCCAAAGGTCTTGAGCGTATACAATTTTTTTCATGGGAAAATATGGCGGCGAAAACATTGGACATCTATGAGGCTGTTGGCGGATGAAAATAGCCCTGGTTCATGACTGGCTCACAGGAATGCGCGGCGGTGAATTCGTGCTGGAGGCGTTGTGCGAAATGTTCCCGGACGCCGACCTTTACACACTTGTGCATGTCAAAGGCTCTGTCTCCCCGACAATCGAAAACCGGCGGATATTCACATCGTTCCTTAATAAATTCCCGGGGGTCGACCGCAGGTACAGATGGTTCCTGCCGTTTATGCCTAAAGCGATCGAGTCGTTCAAACTAAAAGGGTATGACCTTGTCATCTCAACAAGCCATTGCGTGGCCAAGGGGATAATATCGGGAGGCGCGCCGCACATTTGCTATTGCCACACGCCAATGCGTTACGCCTGGGATATGTACGGTCAATATTTTAGCAGGCAGAGAACATCGCCTGTCACATTGTTTGCCATAGAGCGGATAATGCCATACCTTCGAAACTGGGACAAAAAAACCGCGTCGAGAGTGGACAAATTTATCGCCAATTCCAACAACGTAAAAGAGCGTATCGAGAGGATATATGGAACGGACTCCACGGTCATACACCCGCCGGTGAATGTGGAGTATTACACACCTGGAGAGCGCGCCAAAAAAGATTCGTATCTTATGGTCACAGCTTTCGCTCCATACAAACGCGTAGACCTCGCCATAGAGTTTTTCAACCGCAGGGATGAGGTATTAACGATAGTGGGATCCGGACAGGACGAGAAGAAGCTGCGCGCAATGGCAGGGGCGAATGTTACGTTCGAAGGATCCGTGTCGCAGGAAAGATTGCGCGAGCTGTATAGAAACGCAAAGGCGTTGATATACCCTGGTGAGGAAGACTTCGGCATTATCCCGGTGGAAGCGATGGCCTGTGGAACACCAGTTATCGCCTATGGCAAGGGAGGGGCGCTGGAAACGGTGACACCGTTGCGTGATGGAAGCGCTGATAAACCGACAGGAGTTTACTTTAACGAGCAGACGGTAGAAAGCCTGGAAAAAGCCGTCGACCTTTTTGAAGCCAACAGTGACAAATTTAATGTAGCTGACCTTAGCCGCAACGCGTCAAAATTCGCCAAAGATGTGTTTCTGGAAAAGATGAAAAGATTCCTTGCGCCTTATGTTTCTCCTCCATGAAAATTACCGTGAAAAGCCGCAGAGGTGTTATGCGGCAAGATATGGTATCATTACCGATTCTTGAGCATGGGCGGTTAGCTCAGTTGGGAGAGCGCCAGCCTTACAAGCTGGATGTCACAGGTTCGAGCCCTGTACCGCCCACCATG
>CAYNDB010000084.1:0-11286 GCA_964395915.1 uncultured Nitrospinota bacterium
ACCAGATAAAGCCCTGGATCAACATCAAACATTTGCGTCAACAGGAGGACAAACAGCATGTGGCGCATGAGCTCATTGGTCGGCGAACCTCCGCCTGTCGCCCCGTCGGGATTGAGCCTGGACGTTGCGCGAAGAATGACCGACGCCGCAGCGATCATACTCACCATCAAGACCAGCCCGCCAAAATGTGCGCCCACCGCCAAGGCCAAGGCCACATGAGCGACCGCATCGCAAACATTGTCAAGGTCGGCCCCGAATCGACTGCGGATATTCAATTTGGCAGCCAGTACGCCATCAAGGTCGTCCATAATATTGTTGAAAATGATTAACGGAATCAGATAACGATAACCATCTTCCAGGAAAAGCGCCACGAGGGGCAATACGCCGAGAATCGATGTTACGTTAGCAAGGTTCCGATAGATAAAGTTCCCTTGGGGTTTTTCCATAAGTTTGTTTACTCATTCACCGTTGGTCCGGCGCCGAGCACGAAGAAGTGATTCGTGAGGTTCGGAAACTCGATTCCAAGAACCTTGGGAAGACGTTTAATCAAAGGCGCACCCAACCGCATGCCCCAGTAGGTCAGGCGACCCACGATTTGAAGGGCCTGAAACGGTTCCGGGACGAAAAACTTCCATTTTTTGATCAGTTCACACCCCATCTGCATGAGAACATACGGCTCGTTTCTTTCAACGCGTTTGAGTGTCAGTCCGCATTGTTTGAAGATACGTTTATAGTCCGAAACAGAACGGTAAACGACCGGATAGTCGCCATCGCGCGTTACGGTCCCAACGCGAACCGTCGACTCTCGACACAGGATGATCCCATCCTGCCTAAGATGCGGAATCAACTTTTGCAACAGGGTAATCACGTCATTTTCATCGAGGTACATGAGTAGGCCGCCGAGGAAGAGCAGGCTATAGTGGCCTTCGGGCTCGAACAACAGGACATTGCCATGTATTGCGCGGATGTTGGAGTACTGGGCGCATCGTTCCTCTAGCGCCTGGTAGAGCGCTTTGCTGCCTTCGACCGCGACTACTTGCGAGAAGCTGCGAGCGAACTCCTCGGCCCAACACCCAACACCGCTGCCGAGATCAAGAACCACGCCATTGTGATCCACACGACCAAGCAAGCGCCGAACGATCCGGGATTCCGCCTGAAAACGAAAATCACCAGCGCTCACCGGAAAACCGAAGTCATCCATCATGTACGGTCCGAGGATAGAAGACTTGACGTTCTCCCAATACCGGTTGACTGATGCGTGATCGATCTCAGGCAAAGGCGGGACCCGGTTCGGTTACTATCAGAGGACGACGGGCAATGGAAAGGAGCCGGGCAAACAGACTCTCCGCCTCGCGCAGGTCCGCCACGGTATCGACCTCATACCATCTATCTGTATCGAAAAATACCGCGTCGAAAGAAAGGGCGCCGTTAGCGACCATCTCGGCAAATACGGCCTCGTAATACTCACCGAGCCTTCCTTCCGATATATAGCGGGTTAACCTTCTCTCGATTTTGTTCCATGAATCAAGGGATAAGCTGTAGAGATTGACCGTTTTGTACTGGCGCGCATCGTTACACCTCTCGCCACCCAATTGAAAAGACGTAACACGCCTCCCGGACCCAAGCTCCACAGTGGTACCGTTCATCCAGGGAAGTATCGTGGAAATCGCCATCTTGTCAGGTTGGAGCATGTCGTCCAGCATCCGTGTATCGAAAACCAGGTCACACTCCACCAGCAAAAACGACTCCCGGATCTGCTGCCGGGCCAGCCAGAGAGAATAGATGTTATTGGTTGTCCGATAGTCTGGATTGACGACGTAATCAATCTGCATGTCACCCGCGTGATGTTTCAGGAATTCCTGGATACAATCACCCAAGTGTCCGATCACCACTATCAGCCTATCAAACCCCTGCGCGCGCAAATTGTTGACCAGCCGCTTGAGGATAGGGACACCTCCGACCTCTGTGAGACACTTGGGAACATCCTGGGTCAATGGCTGCAGGCGTGTTCCCGCTCCTGCGGCTAACAAGAGCGCTGTAGTTACATTAGTTGCATTTGCTACAAGGCTAGAATCGGTCATACTTGGCCTCCTTTAATAGGATAGCTTGTATCAGAGAGACCCTATCCCTTTCCGCCCATAGCGAAAGCAATTTTGATCTTACTTAAATATTTCGCGTTTCCTGTTGTTTTCACTCAATGAATGAATCGTTCTCTGAAAAATCTCTATTGCTCTATTTGATGTCATTCTGCACGAGTTCTGCAATCATTTGCCAGTTAGATCGCTTGTCCATGGGCCTTACGCACCATCAAAAGAGCGACCCGATGTTGTTTCTGACCCACAGCTCAACTGAAATTCCTTAGATAACCCACACGTTATTTGCACAAGCATACCACATTATCCTGTTCCACAACGCGATCCAGCATCCCAGGCCAACGTTAACCTATTCCAGGCAGTCTGAAGTGTATGGTGAGCCACGCCAAGAATTTTTGTCCCTTCCGTAACTGTGAGGTTTAACGGTTCAAGACTAGGGATACTTCATAGAACTGAGAGGCTATCGGCATTTTGATCCACTTTCAATGTTAGGATTTTTATAATATTTTCGTTGAAGGATGATTTTTATGCCCAAGAAATGTCTCACAGTAGAGTAGATCATATCCAAACTCCGGGAGGCTGAGGTTATGCTTGCCCAGACTCACGCGCCCGGGTTCTTCCAGACACCTTTGTTTGCGGGCTCCTCATAGCGAAGATAAGGAAAGAGATCAAATGCAGGGGAATACCCCATGCAGCTGCGGCCAAGATACTCTGCTTACATGTGTTAAGGGGGGAGCAAATTTCTACGCCCTGTTTACGTTTAGGCGAGAACGCAATCAAATTATTATGTGGCCCAAATTGAGGTATTTTTTCAGTAAGGTCAACCTGGGAAATCCTTGTGTAATTCTGGTGTAATCATGCCAAGAAAAAAGCGGTATTTTATAGAAGCGCACAGAAAACCTTTGTACTGAAAAGGCCTGCAGACCGTTTATCCCGTCCGCCGCCAAACCCTTTGACCCATTTATAAAGGCTGTGGCCGGAAACCTCGAGACGCTTCGAAATCTCAGTTACTGAATAACCCCACCTCAAATACCTCCAATTGTAACTAAAAAGGTGTCTAC
Source organism: uncultured Nitrospinota bacterium (assembly GCA_964395915.1). Classification (GTDB taxonomy): domain Bacteria; phylum Nitrospinota_A; class UBA7883; order UBA7883; family JAJRTC01; genus CAYNDB01. Next base: position 3,155 of record CAYNDB010000084.1, read on the forward strand.
TAAAATAGGGGAAGTTCGGTCTCCGATCCTCTGATTGTGATAAAATAGCAATGTCTGTTCAGTCGTTCATTGCCTGCGGACGAAATGAATAAACTGTTGTGTTGATAGATGGGAAAACTCTTTAATTCATATAAAGGGGTACATGAGAGCTGGTATCGTAAAGGATAACTTAATCACCTTAATTTCTTTATTTCTTTTTGGCGTTATCGGCGCAATAGATTTGGAGATGCCGTTAGGTGTCGCGGCCGGAGTTCCTTATATTTTACCCGTTCTCATAACCTATTTTGCCCGTAGCTCTACCGCAACGTTATTTGCGGCGTTTACGGGCACGATCATGACTATTGGAGGCTTTATCCTCTCGTCCGAGGGGGGTGTTATGTGGATGGTGCTCACAAACCGGGGGCTTGCTCTATTCGCAATATGGTCAACCGCCGCGCTTATCATCCAGCACCATGCCAAACAGAAACTACTCCATCATAACTTCCACATAATCGATCAGAATGTTCTGTTCGCCGAGATGAACAGGAATGGAGAGATCACCTCTGTTTCAAATGCGCTCAGCCGCTATCTAGCCATCTCCCAGAATGAATTGATCGGAGCAAAAAGTAACTTTTTCGGCACATCCATGCCCAAAGAGTTGCTAAGAGAAATATGGACGACTATAAACACCGGCAAGAGTTGGGAGGGTGATATTCAACATACGAATAATGCTGGTGACATTAAATGGGCCCATTCGATCATTCACCCGATCTTTGACAAAGATTACAACATTACCAGGTTCAACAACATTTTGACCGATATCACCGACAGGAAAAAAGTGGAGGAGATTGCGCTTACCGATGTATTGACAGACTTACCAAACCGGCGCTCTTACGAGGCGACACTAGAACGGGAAATCAATATTGCGCGGCGAGGACAATGGGCGCTGACGCTGGCAATTATCGATATCGACTATTTCAAAAACTACAACGACCACTATGGACATCCCGAAGGAGACGTGGCTCTGAGCAATGTGGCAAACGCGCTTAAGTATTCACTAAGACGTCCAAATGACTTTGTAGCCAGGATTGGTGGCGAGGAGTTTGCGCTCATCTTCTCCCAGTGCGAGGCTGCGGAATCGGAAGAGTTTCTCGAAAAGATAAGGAAATTTGTAGTTGATCTCATGATCCCTAATGAAAAGAGCGCCGTGCACGACTATCTCACCATATCGATAGGCTCCTACGTCTGCAGCAAAAAAAAGGCGGTTCCAATAAAGGAGCTGTTCTTTAGCAAAGCGGACAAGGCTCTCTATACCGCCAAAGAAAAGCGCAATAGCGTTGTCGTCGTCAGCGACATTGGAACAAATAGCTGAATTATTTTGCGATAATTTTATAAAGCAGACAAGCTGATATAAAATGAGCTCTCCATAATCATGTTTGGGGTGACGATTCAGGATTTACCTGGCAGTGCGCGCCGCTCGCTTACTCCATAGCGCCTCGATAAGTACTTCGCTACGGGACGCCGAACAGAAGGCTTTACCACTTTTTTCGGACAACATCCTGCAACATCATCTTGTCCAGTGAAAGGTCGGCCACAAGTCTCTTGAGCTTCGTATTTTCTTCTTTCAACCGCTTCAACTCGCGGGCCTGGTTTGGCTCAAGACCGCCATACTCTTTCTTCCAGCGGTAAAAGGTGTTCTCCGAAATCCCTACCTTGCGGGTAAGCTCGACTACCGGCATTCCTGATTCCGCCTGCCTCAAAACAGGTTATATTTTGCCGGAAAATTCACAATAAAAATGGATCAAAAAACCGATGGCTCCTCACTGTTTCCAGGGGGAAATAGAGGTCAAATATTATCTTTTATTACATGAATGTTAAGATTCGACCCGGTAACCACACTTTTCCCTGTATAAATGAATATGGTTACCCATAAGATTTGAAGAACGACAATGATGGTCGGGCTCCATAATAAAGCCAAACCTGAAAAGATATCAGCCGGAGTGTGTTCAACGTCCTTCATGATGGCTATGACAGCAATAGAATACGGGATGGAAAGCGCGCTCATAATCTGATATGCGGAGAACCTTCCCCCTCCCCGATAGTCCGCTCGAAACATCTCAGAGGCAATACGCCATCCCTGTGTAATCATCAGCGATTGAATAAATGCGCTTATGTAAAAGCCTTTGAGGAAAAGGTATATTCCGACAAGACCAGAACAAACATATATAATGGATGTTACCGCCTGTATCGGAATAACAGGTGTTCCTTCCAACATTCCTTCGTAGGAAACCTTTTTTGTCTCACCCAGAAAAACGAAGTTCCAAATACCAAAAAGTTTTTTTAATATGCGGCTGGAATTTTTTAAAGGTTTGCCGTAACAACAGCCGAAACTTATGCAAGCAAGCCTTCCGATTCCTTCACCCAGGGCATAGGAAACAGAGATAGCGGCTAGCGTTGCGATGACGGGCAGATGATAGCCGATAAAAATTTCAGCGACGAAGCTTACCAGCGCAACCAGGAATGGAGCTATTATTATTCCTGTAAACGTTGCCCCGCCAACAGTGAATGTCGCCTTCTTACCCTCCACTCTCCGCGCAACGATTTTTGACGCAGGGACACACACCGCCAAAATAAAAACGCATACACTCATCGATACGAAAAAAGGCGCTTGGACTGCGCCCAAGAGAACGAAATAAACAGCTACAGAAAATACGTAAGCGTTGGCTGTGAAAAGACCGTAGTAGGTAAAATTCCTTCCCTGCCAGAAACCGGCGTCCTGTTTCCCAACAGGTACAGCCGCCATGATTTGCCATTTTTCCTTGGGAAGGTTTTTAAAACCCCATATGAGGTATGGGAAAAGCAAACCCGCTAGCAAAACGATAATAATCTCATCCCGCATAATACAAACCTTTCTTGATAACTATCATCGCTTACTTCGTGTTTCCGATTTCCGAACGCGCCTTTACGTCTGTTTCTACAAGGGGCTCGCCAAAACCGAGAGAGAAACGGCTATTGACACCAGGCCGAAACCTGTTGCGGATAAGATCCTCCGCAAAATTAACCCTCCCTTGCTGAAACAAAAGGACAACAGTTGAGCTACCGGGAAAGAACATGCTTTTCGGTTGCCCCCTGGAAAGAAACATACCTTTCGTCATATAAGAAGGTGAGTCATATCGTCTTTTACTGTAACACTGCTTTATCCCGCCTATCATCAATGCGGCGACTTCGATCATGGCCACCAGCCCGGATTTCGTCCCGTTTGCCACATCAGTATCGATAATAGTGACAGCTCTTTTATTTTTCGAATATGGAGCGGCGCTTTTGATTATTGCGCCGGGATTACACGAATGATACTCCCCGTCAATTTCATAGTATGCGGAGACTTTGCCGGATACCGGGGTATGGTTGTAGTGATACTTTTCAGGTGTCAGCCTTAACACAGCGAAATCGCAATTCGTAAAAGGCTCATGCCATTCCCGGCTTGACGATCCAAGCAGTTCTTCAAGGTTGAAAAATTTTTCTTTTATAAACAGGTTGCGTGTATCTTGAAAAGATCCGATAAGGATCCTTGAATCCGACGGAGATATGATTGCGGATTGATCGTCCGGCATTGGCCTGGCCTCCCAATATCGGATTTTTCGTTCGAAAACCTTTCTGGCCGTGTTTAAACTTTTTGGATCGTCCAGACATTCGGACATGTCCAACCCCATTTCCTTCATAAAACGTGAAGTCCAGGTAAGCCTTGCCGCCAAAGGAGCTTCATAGTTTATAAACCCCACGAGGCTGGAAAATCGCGCCGAAGTGACCGCGTTGAACAAAGCCGGCATATGTTCCCTGACGTCGGAATAAACGATGTTTATAATTCTGTCACTGAAAAGTTTTTCAGTTCTTACTTCCGATGTATTCCTGTCAATATACTGATGCGCGGCTTGGCTCATTTGTTTCCTTTTTATTTTTATAACCGCCCGATCGCTCCATGTCATAAGCGATTGTTATCAAAATAATATGGATAAGCTTTGTAATAAGCGTCAGGCTGGCTCTGTTGTTTACTATTTTTTCTTTTATCGACGCAAGAAATTTCACGCTATTCCCGGGGCCTGCTATCGAGCGGATCGTCTCAGCGTAAGGCTTTGTTTGCAAATATGTTCTTGCGCTTATCCACGCCAGGGCGTCGGAAAGAAGCTCTAAAGCTTCCTCGATATGTTTCTTGCGGAGGCTGCCTCTATAATATTTTTCGGCCGCCAGGTTAAAATCGTCACCGGAAAGTTTCATGGGAGAAGACACACCAGCCTCTTTGACAATTCCACTGGTCAATTTCCCAGCGACGGAATATTTTTCCTGTTCCATCACTCTTTTTTCAAGACCGTTGACAACTTCTTCAAGTCTGAACAGCTCGATAAGATCAGCCCCATCTTCCTTTAATGTCAAAATAAGTGTTTTCCGATATTCCTCAGTATGACAACGGATATATCCTGGATATCTTGAACTTGCTCGAGTGCGCTTCATTTTCGCAATAATATTTTTCAGAAACCTGTTTCTTGTCGTTTCCAGGACATAAAAAGTCGGCAATTGTACAGCCGAACAGAAAAAGGCCTGACGCCTCTCGCTTTCCAGAAAAGGATTGTCTGGTATATGTGCGTGGCTGATATCACCTTTTAAAATATATTTATACGCTAAAGCCGCCAATAAATTCTGAAGGCTCACAGCATCTCCCATATCCTCGACAATATTTTCGAAAAGGCTGTAGTGCCTCCCCTCGAATCCGGAAAATCCCATAGCCTGAAATTTACGTATTTTATACGGCAGGTAAAGAGACATTTTCTCATCGAAAATCCCCATGTCGAAAAGATCCCTTTTCAGCCTGTATTCGTTACCCCGCTCACCGCTAAGGGCAGGGCTTTGGTATGTGCTCATAAATGCGACAGGATAATCGATTAGCCTGAAATCAGGAATAAAATCACCTTTTAAACCGAAGGCATGGCTTATGCGCCTGTCCAGCCATTTGGGACCGAAAGGCGTCACTGGCTGACCAAATATTTTCAGCTTCGCCTTTTTCTTCCATCTGCGCCAAAACATTCGCAGGTGGGTATAGTCAAGCTCATGCGGCAGAAACCCGAGCACGGTCTCTGGATGGAAGTCGCCAAAATCAAGCCTGTATGGCGCGGCGCTGTATGATCCTACAAATAATGGAAGAAAATGCTCCATGATTTTAATCGCAAGGTCGCCAAGTCGCTTCTCATCATTTGCGGTAAAATCCGCTTTGCCAAATTTCAGGAGTTCGGTTAGTTTGCGGCTACCCAGGCTTACGTGCACCCCGTTATTAGCCAAGCTGATATTCGACATTTTAGGGAGTGTAACCAGTTCTCTCGATATTATCCCGGCTTCTCTCAGCTTGGAGATTGCGTTTAACTGGCTCCGGGACAGTGTTTGATGGCAAAGATTCATGTAATTATTTTTCTCTTCACCTTTATTCCAGCCAGAGAGGCATGGGCTCAAAAATAGCTCCCGATAAAACGAATCGGATATTATTTCGTTTATACGTTTAAGTCGGGTAGGGGGGTGTGGCGCGGAATATATCATCACCGTCTGGCTGTTTTTTTCCAGCTCAAATTTTCTGTTTGCGTACATTGCCAGAAGCTGAGTTAACAAGGAGCGTTTCGCTGTTTCCTTTGCGATTTCTTTTCCCATTCCATTGCCCGGGCTCAAATTGACTATGTGGAACGAGATAATTTCCGGCGATGTATTATCGTTTAGAAACTTGTCCAAAAGTTTTTCGCCTGTTTCTCTTACGATTTGCGGAGTCCCGCCGGGAACGCTCATCACATCGGCAAGCGCAAGCTTAAGCATATAACTCACAGGAAGCCTGAAAAATTCTTTTCCCTCAAATGTTGTGTGGAATTTATCGACGTCGCTTCTTTTCGACCCTGAAGGATAACTTTTATTCGCCAGCAGATCGTTCTCAAATATTTTTCTTGCAAAAGGGGTCAACACATTTTTGGGAAACCTTACCCAGCTGTTTTCCCAGACATTTTCTGAGCTGTTGAGGAATTCCTCCAGATCAGAGAAAAGAGTTTTGGATGTATCTCCTGAGGCGACTCTTTTAGCCAGATTTTTGTAATAATTTGAATTTTTTATTGCGATTGAGAGGTCGGCTTTTTCGCTTGGCGCCAACACCGCGGTTTGAAACTCATTTTCGGCTCCAGCTGTAGTGTCGTGTGATGAAAAGGGAATAGATTCGATGAATCTATCCGAATCACACGAGAAAATATCGAGGGCTTTTAATATTCTGGGAAGATCATTCGAGTCCGTCACTATCGGTTTTCCAGATTTATGTTGATAATCTATTGTCATCAGAAAAGAGAATTATTTAAAACCGCCTGGATAAAAATGACCGTCCATTCCTGGGCTATCAAGGAATGGACGGTCTATATAAACAACCCTTAAATTAAAGGGAAGCTAAGGATTCCTTTCTTGCAGATTCCGGTAACGGCACGTAACCTGCTTTTACAGCAAGTTTCTGCCCTTCCTTTGAAAGCTCGAAATCAATAAAGTCTTTCGCCAGACCTTTTGGTTTGCCAATGGTGTATTGGTATAAGGATCGTGAAACCGGATAAGACCCGTCAGATACGGTTTCCGGAGACGGTGAAACGCCGTTGACCTTCGCCACTTTAACTCCCTCGGCGTAGCTTAAGCCTCCGTAGCCTATTGCGTTCTTGTCTTTAGAAACCGCGTTAACAACGCTGGCGGTTCCCGGCATGTTCTGGCAATCCACTGCGTAATTTTGCTTTTTGAGCACGTGCTTTTTGAAGAAAGCGTATGTTCCAGAGCTGTTTTCCCTGCTATAGCGGATAATCTTTGCGTCACTGCCGCCCACTTCTTTCCAGTTGTTTATCTTGCCGGTGTAAATGTCTTTGAGTTGATCCGTGGAGAGATCGCTTACCGGGTTTTCAGGGTGCATGTATAAGGAAATACCGTCCAGGGCTATGGCCACTTCAAACACCTTGGCTCCTCTTTTTTCTATCTTCTTTCTTTCCTTTTTCTTCATTGGGCGCGAGGCGTTGGCTACGTCTGTCGATCCGTTGATGATGGCTGCGATGCCGGTTCCGCTTCCCCCGCCTGTAACCTGTATGGTGGCTGCGTTCTTTTTCTTCATGTAGGCCGCCGCCTCGGCCGTCACCATCTCAAGCAACGTGTCGCTTCCCTGAATGGTCAGTTTTTTTCCGGCATAAGCGCTTCCGGAGGTGATAACCGCCGCCGACACTATTACCGCCAGTAGTTTTAAAATTCTGCTCATCGTTCTTCTTCTCCTCTAAAATTTGATTGATAATGAATTGAGTCGACTGATTTATTACATTGCTCGTCCACAGCGAAGGGAATGAGCATGACAAAAGCCGCGCCCCGCCCCCCCGTGGCGTCCAGCGCGTAGATGTTTCCTCCGTGCCTCTCAACGATCATGCGGGCGTTATGCAACCCAAGCCCGGCTCCTTTAAACACCCGGGTGGATTTCAATTCCACCTGTTCAAACCGCTGGAAAATTCGTTCCTTCTCCCCTTGCGGGATACCGGGTCCGTCGTCTTCAACTTTTAACAAAACCATGTTCCCGTCTGTTTCGGCGGATATCAAAATCCTTCCGCCCGAGGGGCTGAATTTTAGGGCGTTGGAAATAAGATTGTTTAACGCGTGTGCCCTGAGCCTTTTCATGTCCCATCGAACAACAGGCAAAGGGTTTTTCACTTCTATTATCATTTTTATGCTTTTGGCTTCCGCCTCATAACGGAAGGTGTTCACAGTTTCCGCAAGCTCACGTTCAATATTGAATACACATTCAGGCTCGATTGCTTCTTTCCCCGCCTCCATCTTGGCCATTGTCAGGATTTCCTGAACCAGCGAGAGAGCTTCATGCCCCGCCTTCATAATCATTTTCAGAAATTCGCCTGACCTGGGATCCTTAAAATCACACATGGATTTTTCATGTAAAAGTGTTGAACAGCTGATGACCGCGTTTATGGGCGATTTCAGATCGTGTGTTATAGATGACAATATTCTGTTATGCCTTTCAGCTATCGCCTCTTCTTCAACTTCTCTTTTTTCCATTTGCATCATTTCCAAAACCTCCATCCACTTTCTAGGATTAGTGTATGCGTGAATGAAAC